>JAFDVU010000010.1 GCA_018268835.1 Acidobacteriota bacterium
GGCTTGTCGCGCGCATCCGTCACCACCACGGGAATCTGCACCAGGCGGACGTTGTAGCGCAGGTTTACCGTGTTGGGGGAGGACCGCGAGGGCGCCGTGTGAGCACGCGGCGTGATGGAAACCCTTTCCTGGGCGGACAGCACCGCGCAGGGCGCGGCGGCGAGCAGAAAAACGGCTACGGGGCCGAACCTGGACATGACCGGATCTCCGGACTGCGGGATCAGTATATACCGTTTCGCCGGCTGTATATACCCTTTCCAACGGTTATGGAACGTCCGGCAGCAGGTGCTTCTGAATCTTGCCCATGGCGTTGCGCGGCAGCTTCTCCACGACGTGAAATTCGCGCGGGATTTTGAAGCTGGCGAGCTTCGCGCGGCAGCGCGCTTCGAGTTCCTCGCGCGTGACCTCCGCGCGCAGCACCACGTAGGCCACCGGGACCTCGCCGCGCACCGCGTCGGGACGCGCCTTGACGGCGGCTTCGGCGACTTCCTCCTGCTCGGCGAGGAATTCCTCGATCTCGCGCGGGTAGATGTTGAAGCCGCCCGAAATAATCAGGTCGCTCTTGCGCCCGCTGAGCGTGTAATAGCCGTCTTCCGAGCACGTGGCCAGGTCGCCGGTGCGGAACCAGCCGTCGCGGAAGGCGTCGCGCGTGGCCTCGGGACGCCGCCAGTAGCCGGCGAAGACGTTCGGCCCCTTGAGATGGATCTCACCCTCGATCAGCTTCACGCTCACGCCCGGCAGGGGCAGCCCCACGCTGCCCGGGCGCCGCTCGCCGATGTACGGGTTGCCGATGTTCATGAGCGTCTCGCTCATCCCGTAGCGCTCCAGGATGGTGTGGCCGAAGCGCGCGCGGAACTCCTCCAGCACCTGCGCCGGCAGCGGCGCCGACCCGGAGACGAACAGCCGCATGCCGCCGCCGATCTCGCGCGCGGTCTCCGCGGGCAGGTCGAGCAGGCGCACGTAGACCGTCGGGACGCCGAAGAAGAGCGTCGGGCGGAAGTCCAGGAACTCGGCCGCGGCCTTTTGATGTTCGAAGCGTTCCAGCAGGCGCATGCGGCAGCCGCTCGCCAGCCAGCAGTGGATGCCGTTGCCGAGCCCGTGAACGTGGAACAGCGGCAGCGCGAGCAGGAAGCGGTCGGCGGCGGTGATCTGCCAGGCGGTGAGCAGGTTGACCGCGTTGGCCGCGAAGTTGTTGTGGGTGAGCACCGCGCCTTTCGAAGCGCCGGTGGTGCCGGAGGTATAGATGATGCCGGCCGGCGCGTCGCCGTCGAGCGCCGCCGCGGGGCGCGTATCCGGCATGGCCGCGGCTTGGGCGGTGAGGCCGCTCGCGTCGCGGATCACGTCAGCCGGTTCGGCGTCGCGCAGGATGTGGTCGATCTCGCGGTCGCGGTAGAGGATGTTGATGGGGACGAAGATCACCCCCAGCTTCACGCAGGCGAGGAAGAGATCGATCATCTCGACCGAGTTGGCCAGGTAGACGCAGAGCCGGTCGCCGGTCTTCAGTCCGCGGCTCGCCAGCAGATGCGCCACGCGATTGCTGCGCGCGTCGATCTCGCCGAACGTGAAGGCGCGGCCGGCGAATTCCAGGGCCGGCGCGTCGCGCCGTCCGATGAGCGATAGGTCGAACAGATGAGAAAGGTTCATTCCGGTAGCTCCCTGCCGCGCGTCTCCTCGGCCAGCGGCAGCAGCGCGAGTCCCGCCAGGAAGGCGATCGCGGTGATCGCCACCGGCGTCCCGATGGTGTGCATGCGCGCCACGCCCGCGCCCACGAGGAAGGTGACGCCCGCCGCCAGGAAGCGGCCGCTGGAGGTGGCGAAGGCGAACGCGCTGGCGCGGCATTCGGTGCGGTACTGCTCCGGCAGCCACAGCGTGTAGACCGCGAAATTCGCGCCGCCCACGCCCAGCAGCAGGAGGCACCCGAGGAACCAGGGCAGCGCGCCGTGCGGCAGGTAGAAGACGTAGCCGAAGCCGGCGGCGATGCAGACGAACATGAGCGCGAAGTAGAAGGCGAGCGCGCCGCGCCGTCCCCAGCGCGAAGCCAGCAGGGGCACCGCGAGGCATCCCGCGATGGTGCCCGCGCTGAGCAGCATCGCGCCCCAGGAGGCGATGCGCGCGGCATCGGCGGCGGCTCCGTCGCGCATCGCCAGGTACGTGATGGAGGAAGGCACGTACACCGATCCCGCCCACAGCCCCACCATGCTGACGAACAGCAGCGCCGCGTTCACCAGGGTGCGCCGCCGGTACTCGCCGCCGAAGAGGGCGAAGAACGCCGCCCGCGCCGTGGTCCGCGCCTTCGCCGCGCGGTGCTCCCAGCGCGCCGATTCGCGCACGCCGTAGCGGATGAAGGCGATCAGCAGCGCCGGAGTCCCGCCCACCGCGAACACCGCGCGCCAGCCGTAGCGCGCGCCGATCCAGTAGTTGATGAGGGCCGCCAGGAACGTGCCCACGTAGTAGCCGGTGTGCATCCACGAAGCGCCCTGTTGACGCCGCGCCTCCGGCCACTCCTCGGCCACGAACACGCCGCCGATGGTCCACTCGCCGCCGATCCCCGCGCCGGCCAGGAAGCGGAACGCGGCCAGTTGCCACACGCTCGCGGCGAGGCATCCCAGGAAGGTGAACAGCGAATAGCAGAGGATGGTGAGCACCAGAGTGCGGACCCTGCCGAAGCGGTCCGCGATCGGCCCCCAGAGAAACGCGCAGCCCCAGCCCAGCAGGAACACGGCGAAGAGCACGCCGCCCCAGTAGCCGACGTTGGCCTCGGTGGCGGGGACGCCCGAGCGCGGCAGCAGGTCGCGCAGCGCGGGCACCATCACCAGCGCGTAGAGGAAGCTGTCCATGCCGTCCAGCGCCCAGCCTCCCCAGGCGGCCCAGAAGCCGCGCACCTGGTTGGGCGTGAGCTTCGCCGTCGCGGTGGCCACTACTCCACCGCCGCCGCGCGCAGCAGCGCGAACTTCGCGCCGTCCCAGAGGTAGTAGCGGCGCGCGCAATCGGGCGTATCGCGCGATTCGCCGTCGAAGCAGCCCTCGGCCACCAGCAGGCGGCTGGCCGCGCGGAAGCTGAGTCCGCCGTAGCGGTGCTGCTCGGTTTCGCGGTTGTAGCCGATGTCCAGGGTGGCGAAGGGCATGTCGCGGAAAATGCGTCCGGTGGGCGCGTCGATCACCACGATGCGGAAGCAACCGGTGCCGCAGGCCCAGTGGGAAAGCGTGAAGCGTCCGGCGAAGTTGGGCCCGTCCGCGGCGCGCACCTCCACGCTTTCGCGGGCGCGCGGATCGCTGTCCGGCAGGCCCGTGCCGTCGAAGCGCGGCGGCGCCGCTTTGCCGCGCCAGCGCGCGGCGGGGTAATCGTCGAACGCGAGCGGGCGCGTGCTCTGCGCGGAAAGCGTGGTGAGAATGACAAGTGCGGCGAGACTTCGCGGGCGCATCCGGGTACCTCAAGTTATCCTAAACCTGATGCGCATCGTCTTGCTGAGCGGCTTGCCCGGGTCGGGCAAGTCCACGTGGCTGGAGCGGCAGGGCGTCTCCGCAATCTCGTCGGACGCCATCCGCAAACTGCTGGCCGATGACGAGACCGATCAATCCATCCACCCGCAGGTCTTCCAGACCGTGCGCTACCTGCTGGAACTGCGGCTCTCCATCGGGCGGCCCGTGACTTACATCGACGCGACCAATCTGACCAGGGACGAACGCCGCCCCTATATCGAGATCGGGCGCGCGCGGGGGTGCGAGATCGAGGCCGTATTCTTCGACGTGCCCCTCTCGGTCTGCCTGGAGCGAAACGCGCGCCGCTCGCGCGTGGTCCCGGTGGATGCGATGGAGAAAATGGCGGCGAAACTGGTTCCGCCGGACGCGGCCGAAGGCTTCTCACGGGTGGAAATCGTGCGTCCCTGAGCCAGGCCGGTCCGGCGGTTCCCACTGTATTGTTCCTCACACTGGAGCCGTAAAACCGCCACCTTCGGCCCCCTCTCCTATTGACGCCGGTGCAAGATGCCGTACAATCCTGGGATGCGCCGCCTGGGTACGGTACTTCTTCTGCTGTCTGCGTATGCGCCCGCTCAGAGCAATTTCGCGACGGTCGAGGGCAGGATCGAGGACGCATCGCACGCTCCGGTCTCGGGAGTGCGCGTCGAGGTCCGGGCTACCGCCACGGGAGCCGTTCGCAGCACCATTACGAACGAAGCCGGGCTGTTCGAGGTTGCGAGCCTGTCGCCCGCGCCGTACTCGGTGACGGCCAGCGCGCCGGGATTCTCGCCCCTGGTCCGCGAGATCACGGTCGAAGTGGGCCAGCACATGACGCTGGACTTCACACTGTCGGTGAGCGAGAAGCGCGAAACGATTGCCGTGATGGCCGCCACGGAAACGCTGAAGACCCAGGACGCGAGCCTCGGCGAGGTGGTCGAACCGAAATCGATTCAGCAACTGCCGCTCAACGGCCGCATGCTGCTGGACCTGGTTCTCACCGTTCCGGGAGCGCACATCGGCCACGGCGCGCAGTCCGGCGACATGAACGCGCTCTACTGGCGCCCCGGACAGCGCTCGGCGATCACGATCGGCGGCAACCGGCCCAACGCAAACTATTTCCTGCTCGACGGCGCCACGAATACCGATCCCACATTTAATACGATGAACCTGAGTCCTTCGCCGGACGCGGTGCAGGAGTTCCAGGTGCAGACCGGCAGTTACTCGGCCGAAATGGGCGGCGCCGGCGGCGGACAGATCAACATCATCACCCGGCAGGGGACGAGCGCATTTCACGGCACGGCCTACGAGTATCTCCGGAACAATGCGCTGGACGCACGCACCTGGAACGAAATGCCGGGCTCGACGCACCTGGTACAGAACAACTTCGGCGCGGCGCTGGGAGGCCCACTGCCCGGCAGGAAGACGTTCTTCTTCGCCAATTATGAAGGCTTCCGCGAAACCATGGCCCAGACGATGGCAGACACGGTTCCCACGGCCGGCGAAGCCACGGGCGATTTCAGCGACAGCGGCGCGGCGATCTTCGATCCGATGAGCGCCCATGCGAACCCGAACTACGATCCCAGCCGGCCGGCCGGTCCCGCGAATCCGCAGGTGCTGCGCGACGCATTCCCCGGCAACATCATCCCCGCCAACCGCCTCAATCCCGCGGCGGCGCGCATGGTGGGGCGGTACGTCCCGCAGCCCAACACGATGGGCGATATGGGCATGGGGATGACGATGATGGGCACTCCGACGGTCTTCGGCACCAACCAGGACTCCAACAACTTCCTGGATGTGCGGGACATGCGGCACCGCAACAACCAGGGTACCGTCCGGGTGGACCGCACGTTCGACGAGGCCAACACCTTGAACATCCGGTACTCGGTCAGTAAGGAAGACGGGTACATGCCGCAGAATCTGCCGGGCTTCGGATTCAATCACGACAATGAATCCCAGAACGGATCCCTGATCTACACGCGGGTGCTTTCGCCGCGGCTGGTGAACACGGCGTCGGTTTCGGTGTCGCGGCTGTCCATGTCCCACTTTGCGGAGAACAACAACCGCAACGACATCGTGGGGCAACTGGGAATCGCCGGCGTGGGGTTCGGAGGCAGTGCCGGATGGGGCGCGCCGTACTTCAATGTGCAGGGCTACTCGCCATTCGGCGACTCGTGGCTGGCCACGCCGATGCAGTCGTGGGACACGATTCTTGAGGGCCGCGATGCGTTGAGCTGGCAGAAGGGACGGCACGCCTTGAAGTTCGGCGCGAGCTACCGCCGCTTCATCTGGCCGATGTGGGCGCTGGTGCAGAGCCGTGGGTTTTACTCTTTCACTCCCGGGTTTACCACGCAGACCGCGACCAATGACGGCACCGGATCCGCGCTGGCGAGCTTCTTGCTGGGACTCCCCGCGGTGCGGCAGCTGCAGGTCGGCCTGCCGAGCATGAATCTGCGGCAGTGGTACGCGGATGCCTTCGCCCAGGACACCTGGCGCGTCACGTCGCACACCACCATCGATGTGGGCATCCGCTACGAGTTCATGTCGCCGCTGGTGGATATCTCGCGGAACTGGAGCAACCTGTTGCAGCAGGACGGCAAGCTGATGGCCTTCATCGGCGGGCAGAGCGGCATGCCGCGCGGCCTGATGTATCCGAACAAGCTGCGCTTCGCGCCGCGCCTGGGAGTAGCGCACAGTTTCGACAAGGCGGGCCTGGTGTTCCGCGCGGCCTACGGCATCTTCTACACGCCGGTGGATATGAACACCTGGTGCAACCAACTGCACAACGCGCCGATCGTTTTTCCCATCACGCAGCAGAGCGACAACTTTACCCCCGGCATCAACGGGTTCAATTTCCCGCAACCGGTGCTGGGGCAGACCGTGACGAGCTTCGCCGCGTTCGACCCGTATCCGCCGGCGCAGTACATCCAGCAGTGGAGCGCGTCTCTACAGAAGAGCCTCGGCGGCGATACGACGCTGGAGGTGGGGTATCAGGGCGAGCATGGCCTGCACCTGCAACGTTCGCATCTCATCAACAATGCGCTGCCCGGACCGGGCGCGTTACAGCCGCGCCGTCCTTACCAGGTCGCGACCTTTCTGCCGGGAACGGTTTTCCCCGCCGCGACCGTGGTGGCAAGCACGTCGTTCCCGGTGAGCACGGTGAACATGCTCGAGAACACGGCGCGCAGCTGGTACGACGCGGGCTACGTCAATCTCCGGCGGCGTTTTTCGAAAGGGCTGAGCCTGCTGGCGAATTACACCTTTGCCAAGAACCTGAGCGACGCTCCGGATTTCCGGTCGCCTATGTTCGAGGCGGCGATTCCGCAGGACAACACCAACCTCGCCGCCGAAAAGGGGCCTGCCTGCGACATCCGGCACCGCCTGGCTGTGAGTGCGGTCTACGAAGTGCCTGCGCTGAACAACAGCACCTGGGTCCGGGCGCTGACGCGCAATTGGAGCGTCTCCACGCTCTACCAGGTGCAAAGCGGCTTCCCGTTCACGATCTCGGTGTTTGGCGACACCGCCAACGCGGGCACCGCGCTCGGAGAGAATCCGGTCCGGGCCAACTATACGGGACAACCGGTGTTCGGAGCGGACACCCACAACACGATGCAATGGTTCAACCCGGCCGCGTTTGCCGCGCCGGTGGCGTTCAGCTACGGCAATGCCGGACGCAACACGGTCTACGGGCCGGGCCTGCAGACGCTCGACCTGGCGCTGGTCAGGTCGTTCGCGATGCGCGAATCGGTGCACCTGGAAGTCCGGGCCGAAGGCTTCAACGCGCTGAACCACTCGAATCTGGGTACACCCAACCGGTTCGTGAACACGCCGCAATTCGGCACGATTACGGAAGCGTCGACGCCGGGCAGGGAGTTCCAGTTGAGCGCGCGAGTCTCGTTCTGACGGCGGCGAGACTGCCGGTTGTACGGCTCCCAAAAATATTTTTTGAAAGTCTACTTAGTTGATTTCAGATCCTTTACTCCGATAGCGGTCTCCGCGGAGGGGCGGAATGCGGGGTCGCGGATGGTAGTGTAATTTCCGTAGTGTTCGTCCGCGAGGGGATTCCCCAGGAACTCAAAAACCTCCGCCAATGGGTGACGTGGTGGAGTGTGCCCGGGCAAGGCAAGCCCGTAGAGATGCCGAACGGCCGTATGACGCGTGTGCTCGAGCCGCGTCCAAAACCTCACAAACTGCCGGTCAATCCGGCCACCGGTGGACTGGCGATGGCCAACCAGCCGGACACCTGGAACACCTTTGAACAAGCCTGCCGCGCGGTGGAGCAATACGGGCTCACCGGAGTGGGCTTCGTCTTCGCGCCCGGCGGGGCGTACACCGGGATCGATCTGGACGATTGCCGCGATCCCGAAACCGGCGCGCTGGCGCCGTGGGCCCGCGAGATTGTGGAGAGCCTGGCCACTTACACCGAGGTATCGCCCTCGGGCAAGGGCGTGAAGCTCGTGGTGCGCGCGCAACTGCCGGGCGGACGCGGGCGGCGCCGCAAACTCGCCTCCGGCGAGATCGAGATGTATTCGCGCGACCGCTATTTCACGCTCACCGGCGATCGCGTCCCCGGCACCCCCGCCGGCATCGAGGAGCGCGCCGCCCAGGTGAACGCGCTCTTCGACCGCTACTTCACCGACCGCCCCAAGCCCGCCGGACGCTTCGACCGCCTCTGGGCGGGCGATACCGGCGCGTACGGCGGCGACGATTCGCGCGCCGACCTGGCGCTCTGCCGCATGCTCGCGCGGCAGACCGGCAACGACCCGGCGCAGATCGACGCGCGCTTCCGCGAGTCCGGACTTTATCGCGAAAAGTGGGAGCGCGCCGATTACCGCGAACGCACCATCGCGCTGGCCCTCGAAGCGCCCCCGGCCGGGACCCGGCGCAGGCTCACCGACCTGGGCAACGTCGATCGACTGATCGCGCGTCACGGAGGTGAGCTGCGCTACTGCGCGGAAATGCACGACTGGCTGGCGTGGGACGGCGTGCGCTGGCGCCTCAATGCTTCCGGAGCCGCCGAAGAGTGCGCCAAGCGGACCGTGCTCGCCATGGATGACGAAGCCGCCGCGAGCGGCGATCGCGCCGCGCGCGAGGAGCTCGACCGCTGGGCGCATCGCAGTTCCACGCTGAACCGCATCCTGGCCATGGTCCGGCTGGCGCAAAGCGATCCGCGCCTGCGCGTGGCGCAAGCCGACCTGGACCGCGATCCCTTCCTGCTCAACTGTCCCAACGGCGTGGTGGACCTGCGCACCGGAGAGTTGCAGGCGCACGACCCCAGCTACCTGATCACGCGGCTGTGTCCGGTGCCCTACGATCCGGCCGCGCGCTCGGAACGCTGGCAGAATTTCCTGGCCGGAATCTTCGCGCCGCATCCGGACCTGCTGCCCTTCGTGCAGCGCGCCGCCGGCTACTCGCTCTCCGGAGATACGCGGGAAGAGTGCCTGTTCCTGCTCTACGGCACCGGGCGCAACGGCAAGGGCGTGTTCATCCGCACCCTCATGGAGGCGCTGGGCGATTACGCGGTGACCGCGGATTTCAGCACCTTCACCGCGCAGTGCGACCGCGGCGGTCCGCGCGACGACCTGGCGAACATGCGCGGACGCCACTTCGTCAGCGCGCAGGAGGGCAGGGAAGGCGCGTCGCTGGCCGAGGGCCTGATCAAGTGGCTGACCGGCGGCGACCTCATCCGCGCCCGGCGCCTCTATGAAAACTCCTACGAGTTCCGTCCCACGCACAAGATCTGGCTGGTCACGAATCACAAGCCCGTGATCCGCGGCACCGAACCGGCAATCTGGAGCCGCATCAAGATGGTGCCGTTCGACGTCAGCTTCGAGGGCCGCGAGGACCGTACCCTCAAGGAAGCCATGCTGCGCGAACTGCCAGGCGTGCTGGCCTGGGCGGTGGAGGGCTGCCTGCGCTGGCAGGAGGACGGCCTGCTCTTCCCCGAAACCGTCTGCCAGGCGACCGCGGAGTGGCGCGGCGAGAGCGACCGTGTGGCCCGCTTCCTGGACGAGCGCTGCGCGCGCGGCGAGTTCCTCGGAGTGCGCGCCCGCGCGCTCTATTCCGAGTACCGGCGCTGGGCCGGGGAAGCCGGCGAGGAGCCCATGTCGGAACGCAGCTTCTGCCAGCGGATCGCCGCCATGGGGTTCGAGCGGAAGAGGCGCGGCGACGGCAGTTGGTATTGCGGCGTGGGGTTGAAGAGTGACGGATGACGCTTCGTGCAGGGTCCCCCGTTCTGTTCCGCATTCGCGAGTGCGCATGGAGGAATTAACGGGAGAAGCGTCATGATGGTGCACAACCTCATCCGCCCGGTACCCGGCCGGATTTTAACGCTAAATACGCCAGTGGACGCGGCAGCCCCCGCAGTGTAAAAATGTGGTTTATGCCGGAAACCATCGTTCTGATCGCCAACGGGGACCTGCGCCTCTCCGCCAACCAGCGCTGCTGGGAGGCCCAGGAGCAGGCCGAGCAAGCCGTCATGGAGGCCATCCGCCGCGAAGGCCGTGACGTACGGCGCGGACACGCCGTGGATCCGGCCAAGGGCCACGGGTTCATCGATAGCCAGAAGCGCGGCATGGAGGTCTTCCGCGACATCCCGCCCACGGCGCCGCTGGTGGTGGTGGAAGCCGTCTGGCAGTACAGCCATCATCTTCTGCACGGTCTTTATACGCATCAGGGTCCGATCCTCACCGTGGCCAACTGGAGCGGGCAGTGGCCCGGACTGGTGGGCATGCTGAACCTCAACGCGTCCATGACCAAGGCCGGGGTGGTCTACAGCACGCTGTGGAGCGAGGATTTCAGCGACGAGTTCTTTCTCTCCGGCCTGCGCAAGTGGCTGGCGGGCGAAGTGGTGCGCCACGATCTTTCGCACGTCACGCCGCTCGATTCGCTGCGGCTGCCCGCCGCGGCGGAGGATCTGGGCACGCGCCTGGCCGGCCAACTGCGCCGCGACAAGGCCATCATGGGCATCTTCGACGAGGGCTGCATGGGCATGTACAACGCCATCATCCCCGACGAACTGCTGCACCCGACCGGCGTGTTCAAGGAGCGGCTCAGCCAGAGCGCGCTCTACGCCGAGATGCGGCAGGTGGCGCCCGGGGAAGCGCGCGCGGTGAAGCAGTGGCTGGACGCGCGCGGCATGCAGTTCGTCACCGGTCCGAATCCCGAGACGGATCTCACCGAGGACCAGATCCTGGGCCAGTGCGCCATGTACATCGCCGCGCTGCGCATCGCCGACGATTTCGGCTGCGACACCATCGGCATCCAGTATCAGCAGGGGCTCAAGGACCTGGCTCCGGCCAGCGACCTGGCCGAGGGCCTGCTCAACAACGTGGACCGTCCGCCGGTGAAGGCGCGCGGCAACGGGCGCGTGCTCTACGAGGGCAAGGCGCTGCCGCACTTCAACGAAGTGGACGAATGCGCCGGGCTCGACGGCTTGGTGACCAATCGCATCTGGAGCGCGCTCGGCTACTCGCCGGAGACCACGCTGCACGACGTCCGCTACGGCGAAGCGTACGGCGGCGAGTTCGTCTGGGTGTTCGAGATTTCCGGCGCCGTGCCTCCGGCCCACCTGGTGGGCGGCTACGCGGGATCGGTCAGCGAACGCCAGCCCGCGATGTATTTCCGGCTCGGCGGCGGCAGCCTAAAGGGCGTCAGCAAGGCCGGCGAGATCGTGTGGAGCCGCATCTTCGTGGACAACGGCAAGCTCAAGGTGGACCTCGGCCGCGGCAAGGCCATCGACCTGCCGAAGGAAGAGACCGAGCGCCGCTGGCGGATCACCACGCCGCAATGGCCCATCATGCACGCCGTGCTCTACGGCGTGACGCGCGATCAATTGATGGCGCGCCACAAGAGCAACCACGTGCAGGTGGCCTATGCGCCGGATGCCGCGGCGGCGAACCACGCGCTGGCCGCGAAGGCGGCGATGTTCCGCGCGATGGGTCTGGAAGTGGCCGTCTGCGGCACCGGTCACGGCCTGTAGACGGTGTGGCCCGCGGCGGTGAGCGCGCGCAGGGCTTCGGCGAGCGAGTCTTCCTTCACCAGCACGTAGTCGGTATCGAACGTGGACACCGCGAAGATGCCGACGCGGGCATCGGCCAGCGGGACGGCGATCGAGGCCAGGATTCCGGTGAGCGCGAAGTCGAGCGGTCCCTCGACCTTGAGCGCGCGCCAGCCGCGTTCGCACCGCGCATCGCCGGGCGCGGCGGATTCGGCGCACACCACCGAGAGCTCGTCCGCGGTGCGGGTGATGGAAAGGAACGCGCCGCCGGCGGCCCAGGGCGGAATCGCCGCGGAGGGCGGCAGCCGGCAGATCGCGAGACGCTCTTCGAGCAGGTGCAGGGTCAGCCGCGCGGACATGCCCTCCAGTCTACGGGCGCGGCGTCGCGGCGGGCAACCGCCCCTTGTGGCGTACTTCGCGCGCTTCGTGGCAGACACTGCCGGCATGACGCCGAACCAGCGTTCTCGAGGCCCGTGGGTGATTTTCCAGGGGAGTTGGCCGGTCTACGGCAACGCCGTTTCAGAACCGGAATCGCACGCAAGGGCGTTCTGATCTGGCAGTTGGACCTGATTGGAACGGTTCCACGCCGAAGGGCCCCGCTTCGTCTTAGATGCAGAAGGATGCCGATGCGAGTGCGAACGACTACTCTACTCGCGATGTTCGCGAGCGCAGCCGCCTTGCTGGCCGCTGACAATTCGCTTGGAACCTGGAAACTCAACGTGGGCAAATCAGACTATAGCCCCGCGCCATTGCCCTACAGAAGTCTCACTATGGTTCGGACAGCTGTGGACAGCGGCGTCAAGACGACGGTCACGTCGGAACGACTGGATGGCACTCGGATGGATGTTGGCTACACGGCGAAATACGACGGTGCGCCATACCCGATCCCTGGCACGGGATACCCTAACGACACGATTTCCTGGAGGCAAATCGACGCAAATACCTTTACGTCTGACCGCCAAAAACCGGGTGGGAAGTATCATGTCATTGGTCGATTCGTGGTCTCAAAAGATCGAAAGACCATGACCAACACGCTCTCGGGAACGGATCCCGATGGTAAACCGACGAAGGCGACGATTGTGTACGAACGGCAGTAGATGAATCGGCCTTAGCGGGCCGTATCAAACCAGAAACGAGGGATCGCGGCACTGGTCCTGGTATGTGGGGCTGTCGGAAACTGGGTGGTGCCCCGGTCATGCCCTCCAGTCCGCCCCTTGTGCGCACGGGTTCGCGTGACGGACACTGCGGGTATGACGCCGAAACGGCGGTGGGCCGCGATGTTCCGCGGGGAACCGCTCGACCGCGCGCCCTGCGACTACTGGGGCACCGCGGAGATCACGCGACGCCTGCTCGCCGAACTCGGGTGCCGGGACGAACGCGCGCTCTGGCAGGCGCTGGGCGTCGATAAGTGCATCTACCTCGCGCCGCGCCATCCGCGAGCGAAGGAAGATACGTGGCACACGCCGTCGCTGTTCAGCGTATGGGGCGTCGAGACCGCGGAGATTCCGTACCTGGACGGGCAGGGCGTCTACGAAGAGGCGGTGCATCCGCCGCTGGCGGACGCTGCCGGCGCGCGCGAGATCGACGCGTATCCGTGGCCGTCGCCGGAGGACTGGGACTACTCGGACTTCCGCGCGCGGTGCCTGGAGTGGCGCGACCACCCGATCGTCGGCGCGTCCTACGAGCCCTTCTACCTCTACTGCCGGCTGCGCGGCATGGAACGGGCGCTGGAAGACGTGGTCGCCAATCAGCCGCTGGTGCATGCGGCGATGGAGCGCATCTACGAGATCCACGCGGGCATCGTGCGGCGCGCGCTGGATGCGGCCGGCGACCTGATCGACTTCGTCTACGTGGCGGAAGACCTGGGCACGCAGAACTCGCTCCTGATGAGCCCGGCGGCGTTCCGCGCCTGCATCAAGCCGTGGCTGGCGAAGATGATCGCGCTCGCGCACGAACGCGGCAAACTCGCGTTCCACCACGACGACGGGGCGATCCGCGCGCTCCTGCCCGACCTGATCGGGATCGGGATCGACGTGCTGAATCCGGTGCAGTGGCGCTGCCGCGGGATGGATCGCGAGCGCCTGGCGGCGGACTTCGGGCGCGACGTGGTGTTCCACGGCGGCGTGGACAATCAGCGGACGCTGCCGTTCGGCACGCCCCAGGACGTGCGCCGCGAGGTGCGCGAGAACCTCGCCATCTTCCGCCGAGGGCGGGGGTATGTGGTGAGCCCGTGCCACAACCTCCAGATCAACACGCCGGCGGCGAACGTAGTGGCGATGTACGAGGCGGTGCGGGAAGGCGGAGCCTGACGGTTCCGTCCCACGGTGGACCCGCGGTTGACCCGCTTGAAGCCAGGCTGAATTCGTGCGACTATAGCGGATCAAAGTATCGGATAAACAGGTCTTTTATTCATAAATTGCGCAATCTTGCAATCGAGAGCGCGGAGGCCGGGGATTACGATATGGCTCAATACGGTTGGTTGTTGGATCCCAAGCGCTGCATTGAATGCCGGGCGTGCGAGACGGCATGCAAGCAGTGGAACAACGTTGCCACTGGCGTGAACGTCCGCTACCGCCAGGTGAATGTCCGCGAGGCCGGGCAGTATCCGGCGGTCAGCACGACGGCATTGTCGCTGGCCTGCAACCACTGCGAGAACGCGTGGTGCGTGAAGGTCTGCACGGTGCATGCGATCACGCGGCGGGCCGACGGCATCGTGCTGATCGACGAGTCGAAGTGCTTCGGCTGCCGGATGTGCGAGAAATTCTGCCCGTACCAGGTGCCGAAGTTCAACTCGCTTACCAATAAGGTCGAGAAGTGCACCATGTGCGCCGACCGGATCGACCAGAACCTGCAGCCGGCGTGCGCCACGGTGTGTCCCACCGGCGCGTTGCAATGGGGCGATTGGAGCCAGTTGCAGACGCAGGGAGCGGGACAGGTGCCGTCCTTCACCGATCCACAGTACACGAAGCCGCACATCCGTTTCATCACGGACGGATGGAGCGCGCGGTAGGAGCAAAGCCATGAGCATGACACGACGCGATCTCTTCCATCTGGCGGGTACCGGCGCCGGACTCGCCGCCGGGAAAAAGCTCTTCGGTTTCACGGACTACTTCGCCCCCGCCGCGGCGGCGTCCGGCACGGCGAACACGCTCATCACCGCGTGCGGCATCTGCAGCCCTTCCTGCGGGATACAGGCCACCGTGCAGGACAGCGCGATCCGCTTCCTGCAGGGCCTGCCGGGCGATCAGTCCGGCCGCGGGAAATTGTGCGGCAAAGGGGCTTCGGGCGCGCAGTTCGCCTACGACCCCGACCGCCTCAAATACCCGATGAAGCGGACCAATCCGCTGAAGGGACTGGACCTGGATCCGGGCTGGGTGCGGATCTCCTGGCAGGAGGCGCTGGACACCATCGCCGCCAACCTGAAGGGCGCGCTCGACAAGAACGGGCCGGAGTCGTTGCTGTTTGTCACCGGAGCGGCGCCGGACATCTGGGCGCGCTTCATGAACTCGATCGGAGTGGTGAACCGCATCGATCATCTGGACGAGTGCTTCCTGAGCGACCGCATCGTCCAGAAGTACACCACCGGCGGCAAGACGTGGTGCAACGATTTCGCCAACTCGAAGTACATCCTGCTGTTCGGGTGGGATATCCTGGCCAAGACGAAGTTGACCTATTCGCAGGGCATCGTGGATGCGCGCGACAACGGCGCGAAGATCGTGGTATTCAACCCGCAGTACTCGGCCACCGCGAAATTCGCCGACGAATGGTATCCCATCAAGCCCGGGTCGGATCTGGCGGTGGCGCTGGCGATGATCAACGTGATCGTCTCGGAGAACCTCTTCAACCTGGACTTCGTCAACAACTACACGAACTTCACCGATTTCGCGCCGGCGATCCGGGCGCACTTCGCGCAGTACACGCCGGAGTGGGCCGAACAGCAGAGCGAAGTGCCCGCGGACGCCATCCGCCGCATCGCCCGCGAGTTCTCCTCACGCGGGCCGGGAATCGTTCCTGCGCACAAGAAAACGCTGTGCGCCAACTACCAGAACGGCACGCAACTGGTGCATGCGATTTCGATCCTGAACATTCTGGCGGGCACGATCGACCGTCCGGGCGGGCGCTATTTCCCGCGCTCCGTGACCATTCCCGGCGTGGACGCCGTCTATCCGCCGCCGGCTTATCCGCCGAAGACCGGCCGCCGCGTCGACGGGAAGGACAAACTGCCTTTCGTGCTCGAGGACGGCAGCGGGCTGTTCAGCACGCTTTCCGACGGTATGCTGAAGCAGTATCCCGGCATGATCAAAGCCTGCTTCATCAACGCCTACACGGCGCTCGGCTTCCCCAGGCCGGCGCGAGTGTTCGACGCGCTCTCCACGGTGCCGTTTGTGGCGGTGATGGACACGCTGCCCACCGACACCGTCTCCTACGCCGACATCGTGCTGCCGTCGGCCACGTACCTGGAGTCGAACGACCTGGTGACCAGGGATTACAAGGCCCTGTTCCCGCAGGTGGTGGTGCGCCAGGCGCTGATTCCGCCGATGTTCGAGACCAAATCGATCGGCTACGTCGCTCTGGAGTTGGGCAAACGGCTGGCCCCCGGCTATTTTAAGGACGCCAACGGCGACTACATCAACCTGAATACGCTGCTGGACGAGAAAACCAAACGGGCGGGCCTCGGCAATACGTTCGACGAGTTCCGGCAGAAGGGCATCTACTCCAAGGACCAGACCTTCGTTCCGCGCACCACCTTCTCCGTGCCGGGAACGACCAAGTGCCAGATCTACGTTCCGCAGTTCACCAAGGGCGCCGAGCCGTTGCCCTCGTGGCGTCCCAAACGCGACCTGCCAAGCGTGGACTACCCCTACTATTACCTGACCTTCATCCCGGCCGTCCACCGGCGCAACAGCACGGAGAACAACCCCTTCCTGCACGAGATCTTTCCCACCAACGCGGCCATGCTGAACACCGCGCTGGCGGCCAAACTCAAGGTGAAGGAGGGGCAGTCGGTCCGCATCACATCGCGCGCCGGATCGATCGTGCTGCCGGCGCATCTCACGGAGACCCTGCGCCCCGACGCGGTCATGGTGGCCCACGGCTTCGGGCACCGTTCCAAAATGCTCTCGCTGGCCGGCGGACAGGGCGCCCGCGACGGCGACATCATTCCGGACCAGAGCGCGGACGACATGGTGCAGGCTCTGAACTACGGCGGCGCCGCGTGCATCATGGACGCGGTGGTGCAGATCGAGGCCCTATGAGCGGCGAGGCCGCGACGTTCTCGTTCCTCGGCAATGCATTCCTGTCTCCGGACGCGGTAAGGCTCGCGGACCCGCTGTGCGAATCGGGCGAGAGCGAGTTCGTCGCGGCAATCACGGCGGCTCCGCTCGAGCCCGAGTTCTACCGGCTGTTTCTGAACCCGGCGGGTACGCCCTGCCCGCCGTGGCAGTCGGCCCACGGTCCGGAGCGGCACCTGATGGGCGAGCCGCATCTGGGCGCGCTGGCGTGGTACCGGCGCTTCGGCGTCGAGCCGGTGACCCGGAACGATCCGGCCGATCACATCGGGCTGCTGCTGATGTTCTACGCGCGCCTGCTCGAGGTGGACGCGGCCGAAGAGGTGCGGTCAAGATTCGCCGCCGAACACCTGGCCTGGATCCCGGCCTTCTGCGACGCCATCGAGAAGGAAACCCGCCACCCCTTCTACCGCCTGCTGGCGGCGAGGACCCGGCAACTGGCAACCGGCATCCTGGAACATTCGCCCGGCCCGGGCGGAATCACACAAGAGCAACCTGCTCTTCGGTAGGCTCCGCTCAACAGTACCAGGGCTCGGTGAGATACGGGATCGTCGCGCGGGATTCCAGGGGCAGGTCCGGTAACTCGCCCGCGCCGGCCAGGTCGTAAATCGCGCGGAAGATCTCCGTCCGCGGCGTCCGGCGTTTCTCCTCGCGCTTGATCAGTTCCTGGATATCGAGGCAGAGGCGGTCGATCTCCGGGTCGGGATTCTTCCACGGGTAGCACAGCGAGCGCGGGTCGAACAGACCGATGTGCGCGCGAGTTTCGGGCAGGTCGAGCAGCAGCGAGCCCTCGGGGATCAGCAGCCGGATCGCCAGTTGAATCGGCGCGACCTGCGCCGCCAGGCCGAGCGCCGCGATCTCGCGCAGGAAGGCGCGGTAGCTCTCGCGCGTGGTCCACGGGGTGAACGGGAGGAAGGTCGGACACAACGGCAGTCCCGCCGCGCGCATCGCCGCGAGCGCTTCCAGGAAGTCCGCGCGCGTGTGGCCCTTGGCCAGGCGCGTCAGCATCGCGTCCTCGAAGGATTCCACCGCGCTGGTGACGAACGCGCAGTTGGTCCGCCGCAGCACGCCGGCCAGGTCGCGATGCTTCAGCAGGTGCTCCACCTTGATGGTGACGTCGTAGGTCAGCCACGGCCACTCGCGATGCAGCGCCTCCACGATCGCGGCGGCGTGTCCGGGTCCGTTGAGAAAATCCGGATCGCCGAACGTGATGTGCTGCGCGCCGGCGGCCACCTGGCGCCGTACGTCCTCCAGCACCACGTCCTGCTGCACCACGCGAAACGCGCCGCGATATACGGGGACGATCGGGCAGTGGCGGCACAGGTGCTTGCACCCGCGCGACGCCTCCGTGTAGCCGACGCGCCGCGTTCCGTCCGGCACCACGAGCTGCGCGTACGCGCCCAGCGGCGGCAGACCCTTGCGGTCCGGCACGAGGAAGGTCTGGCGCGCGATTCCGTCCGTCGCGGGTTGCGGAGACGGCGGCGGAGTCGACTGTCCCGCGTCGAGACGGCGCGCCAGTTCGGCCAGCGCGGCTTCGAATTCGCCGCCGAGGATGCTGCCCACGCCCGCGCCGCGCAGCAGGCGCGCATTCAGCGGCGCGTAGAGTCCGTAAGCGCACAGATGCGCCCGCGGATTCACGTGGCGCACGCGCTCCATCAGGCGCAGCGCCAGGCGGGTGGCCGTGTGCATCGGCAGGTAGAACGCGATCAGGTCGGCCGCTTCGGTGGCGGCGCGCGGCATGGGCGAGCAGGAGACGTCGGCCATCGTCACCTCGTGCCCGTCCGCCCGCAGCCACGCCGCCGGCGATGCCAGGCCGAACGGCTGCCGCCCGAGTTCGTAAGTGGAGACCAGCAGGACCTTCACTCGAACCATTATCGCGCGCCGTTCGTCGAGGCCCCCGGAGCCGGGTGGCGAAGTGACGGAAGTCACAATTGCGGGTCCGCTTTTCCTGTCAAACTAGATCTTCAGGAGGGCTTCGGCTGTGACTGTGGACAAGGCTGCTGCGAACCGGAATCTGACTCTGGGAACGATCTCTTTCGCCCTCTGCTTCGCCATCTGGGGATTGATCAGCGCCTTCGCCCCGGCGTTTCGCGCGGAACTCCACCTCACCGCGCGCAGTACCGGATTCCTGGTGGCGGTGCCGGTGCTGCTCGGCGCGCTCGCCCGCATCCCGATGGGCATGCTGACGGATCGCTACGGCGCGCGCACGGTCTTCACAGCGCTGATCGTTTTCTCCGCCGCTGCCGCTGCGATCGTTCCGCTGGCCGCCGGATTCAACGAACTGGTGGTTTTCGCGTTCCTGCTGGGCATGGCGGGTTCGTCGTTCGCCATCGGCGTGGGCTACGTGTCGCGCTGGTTCCCGCCGGAGCGGCAGGGCACGGCGCTGGGAATTTATGGCATCGGCAACATCGGGCAGTCGGCGGCAGTGTTCCTGGGACCGGTGATCGCCGCGATGATCGGCCGCCCCGCCGTGTACTTCGGAATCGCCGGGCTCTCGCTGGTGTGGGCGCTGGTGTTCGTGCTGCTGGCGCGCGATGCGCCGCGCACGCGGCCGCCCGCGGGACTGGGCCCGATGATCCACGTGCTCACCACGGAACGGCTGTCCTGGGCGCTGAGCGCGTTCTACTTCCTCACCTTCGGCGGATTTGTCGCGTTCTCGATCTACCTGCCTTCGCTGTTGAAGGACCAGTTCCGCCTCGCGGCGGCCGACGCCGGACTGCGCACAGCGGGCTTCGTCGTGCTGGCCACGTTGATGCGTCCGGTGGGCGGCATCCTGGCCGACCGCATCGGCGGCGCGCGCGTGTTGAGCGGCGTCTTCCTCGGGATCATCCCGTTCGCCATGCTGCTGGCGTGGCTCTCCATGGTGCCGTTCACGGTGGGCGCGCTGGGATGCGCGGCGCTGCTCGGGCTCGGCAACGGCGCGGTCTTCAAACTGGTGCCGCAATTCTTCCCGGGCAACACCGCGACCGTCACCGGGCTGGTGGGCGCGATGGGCGGGCTGGGCGGATTCTTCCCGCCGCTGCTGCTGGGGACGTTCCGCGACGCCACCGGCAGCGTCGCGCCCGGCTTCTTTCTGCTGGCGGCGACCAGCGCGATCATGTGGGGCCTGAACCAGCGCATCTTCGTGCCGCGCCAGCGCGCGCTCGAAGCCGCGGGGCCGTCCGTGACCGGAGGATTCGCGGCGGACCGCATTCGCGCCGGAGCCATCGCCACCATGGCCACGGCGCTGTTGATCGCCGCCATCGTGGTGGGCTCGCGGAACCTGGAGAACTTCGATGCCGCGCTGGTGATCTACACCTTCGCCGTGATCTTCGCCACGTGGGGCATCGTGTACCACTACTCGGTGTGGCTCAACAAGCCGCCCACCCGGCGATTCTTCGAGCGCACCTTCGACCTCATCCGGCGTCACGGCATCGCGACCTCGATCGCGGTGGTGGCGCGCGCCGGCGCGACTCACATCGTGGCGCAGAACTTCATCCGGCGCCGTTCGCGGCTGCGCTGGTGGATGCACCAGTGCCTCTTCTGGGGATGCCTGCTGGCGGTGGCGATCACGTTCCCGCTGGTCTTCGGCTGGATCTACTTCCGCAGCGCGCCGGGCGACCAGATGACTTACGTCACTTACCTGTTCGGCTTCCCGGTGGGCGCGTTTCCGCTGGGCGGCGTGCAGGCGTGGCTGCTGTTCCACGGACTCGATATCGCGGCGATCCTGGTGCTGGCCGGAATCTCTCTCGCGCTGTGGCGGCGCATGCGCGACGAGGGCGCGCTCACGCTGCAGGATTTCAGCATGGACTTCCTGCCGCTGATCCTGCTGTTCGCGATCTCGATCAGCGGTCTCGCGCTCACCGCCTCCACGCTCTGGCTGCGCGGGGCGTTCTACGGCTTCCTCGCCATCCTGCACGCGATCACGGTGGTGGGCGCGCTGCTCTTCCTGCCCTTCGGAAAATTCTTCCACATCTTCCAGCGGCCCGCACAACTCGGGGTCAAGCTCTACCAGTATTCCGGCGAGCAGGGGGAAGGCGCCTGCTGCGCCCGCTGCGGGCAGCGTTACGCCTCGCAAATGCAGATCGAGGACCTGCAGCGCGTGCTGCCCGAACTCGGCTTCGATTACCGCGTCCCCGGACCGGCGGGGCACTGGACCGCGCTGTGTCCCGCGTGCAAGCGCGCCACTTACGCCGTAGCTCAACTGCGCACCAAGGAGGAATACCATGGCCAAAAGGCCTGACGCCGCCGCACCCATCCTGGAGCGCTACGGACCGCACGGCAACTACGTTCCGCCGGGAGGGTGGGACCGCGCCGCCCGCGGCGATTACCGGCTCGTGAAGACGCACTGCTGCTTCTGCGGGCAGCAATGCGGCATCCAGCTCAAGGTGCAGGAGAACCAGGTGGTCGGCTTCGAGCCGTGGGAGGACTTTCCGTACAACCGCGGGATGCTCTGCCCCAAGGGCGTGAAGCGCTACCTGCAAGGCCCGCATCCGGACCGCCTGCTGCGATCGCTGGAGCGCACGCCCGAGGGCTTCCAGGAGATCTCCTATGAAGAGGCGCTGCGCATCGCGACGGAGAAACTCACGGCGATCCGCGAGAAGTACGGCCCGGACGCGATCGCGATCTACGGCGGCGCGTCCATGGTGACGGAGAAGGCGTACCTGCTGGGCAAGTTCGCGCGCGTGGCCGTGGGCACCCGCAACATCGATTACAACGGCCGCCTCTGCATGGTGTCGGCGGGCACCGCGTACAAGCTCGCGCTCGGCGTGGACCGCGCGCCCAACCCGATGTCCGACGTTCCGGAGACCGAGGTGTTGCTCGTCCTCGGCGCCAACGTGGCGGAGTGCGCGCCCATCGCCACCAGCTACATCTGGCGCATGCGCGACAACGGCGGACGCCTGATCGTGGTCGATCCGCGGATGACTCCGATCTCGCGCAACGCCGATCTCTATCTGCCGGTGCGGCCGGGCACGGACCTGGCGCTGCTGCTCGGCATGCTGCACGTGATCGTGCGCGAAGGCCTGGTGGATACCGAATACCTGAAGAGCCACACCACGGGATGGGAGGCGGTGCGCGAATCCGCCGCGAAGTGGGACCCGGAGACCGCCGCCCGTGTCTGCGGCGTGCCGCCGGACAACATCGTCAAGGCCGCGCTCATGTTCGGACGCGCGAAGAAGGCGATGGCGATTCACGCGCGCGGCATCGAGCATCACTCCAAGGGCGTCGAGAATTGTCTCGCGGTGATCAATCTCTGCCTCGCCACCGGCAACATGGGGGCGCCGGGACGCGGCTGCTTCATGATCACCGGGCAGGGAAACGGGCAGGGCGGGCGCGAGCACGGGCAGAAGTGCGATCAGCTTCCCGGCGCGCGATCCATCACCGACCCTGAAGCGCGCCGCCACATCGCCGGCGTGTGGGGCATCCCGGAAGAATCGTTGCCCGGTCCGGGGCTGACCGCGCAGGAGATCATGAACGCGATCCACGCGGGCGAGATCAAGGCGCTGTTCTCGATGTGCTTCAACCCGCTGGTCTCACTGCCGGATGCGCGGCACACGCGCGAGGCGCTGGAGAAGCTGGAGTTCTTCGGGGTGATCGATTTCTTCCTCTCCGAGACGGCGCAGCACGCCGATCTCGTCTTCGCCGGCAGCACGCAGGAAGAGGACGAGGGCGTCATCGCCAGCTCCGAAGGCCGCGTGCAGAAGATCAACAAAGCGGTGGATCCGCCCGGCGAAGCCAGGTCGGATGCGAAGATCGTGACCGATCTCGCGCACCGGCTCGGCAAGGGACAGCATTTCCCATACACCTCCACGCGCGAGATCTTCGAGGAGTTGCGCGTGGCTTCGCGCGGCGGCATCGCCGACTACTACGGCATCACCTGGGAGCGCGTCGAAAAGGAGTACGGCGTGTTCTGGCCCTGTCCCAGCCTGGATCATCCCGGGACGCTGCGCCTGTTCGAAGACGGCCGCTTCTATCACGGCGACGGCAAGGCGCACATGCAGGTCACCGAGTATCGCCAGAGCGGAGACCCGCCATCCAGCGACTTCCCCATCTACCTCACCACCGGACGCGTGGTCAGCCAGTTCCTTTCCGGCACGCAGACGCGCCGCATCGGGCCGCTGGTGGATCTGTATCCCGAACCGCGCTGCGAAATTCATCCGCGGCTGGCCGGGCAGTTGGGCATCGCTGATGGCGATTGGGTGAAGGTCACCACGCGGCGCAACTCGGTTACGGTGCAGGCGCAGGTGGTCCGCACCATCCGCCCGGACACGGTGTTCATTCCGTATCACTGGCCCGGTCCGCGCAGCGCGAATAACCTGACGCACCGCACGCTGGATCCGCGGAGCAAGATCCCGGAGTTCAAGGTGTCCGCCTGCCGCGTGGAGAAGACGCAGCCGCCGGCCGATCTGTCAGGCATCCGCAAGGCAGAGACCGGGATCGCGGGCGCCGTGCCGGCGGTGGAAGGGAGGCTGTAGCGAGATGTTCGGAAGCGAGTTCTTCGTCGACCCCTCGCGCTGCATCGGCTGCCGCTCCTGCATGACCGCCTGCGCCGAGTGCGACAGCCACCGCGGCGTCAGCATGATCCACGTCGATTACCTGGACCGGCCGGACATGATCGCGACCGTCCCCATGGTTTGCATGCACTGCGAGGAGCCCACCTGCGCCATGGTGTGTCCCGCGGACGCCATCAAGCGCGGCGAGGACGGCGTGGTGCGCAGCGCGCTCAAGCCGCGCTGCATCGCCTGCTCCAACTGCGTGCTGGCGTGCCCGTTCGGCGTCCCCAAGGTGCACGTGGATCTGGAACTCATGATGAAGTGCGACATGTGCTACGACCGCACCAGCGTGGGACTGCGGCCCATGTGCGCGACCGTCTGTCCCAGCCAGGCGCTGACCTTCGTGCCGCCCGAACAGGTGGCGCGCGAGCGGCGCGAGCAGCCGGTGAACGTGTTCCAGTTCGGCAACCAGACCGTTCGAACCAAGGTGAGTATCATGCTGCCGCCCGGAGCGCCCGCGCTTTCGGTGGATGCGGCGGACTACATGTGGGAGGAGGAGCATGCCCGAGGAGACCAATCTCAAGAAGCATTTGTGGACTGAGGAATTCAGCGTTCAGGCGTCCGAGGACAAATACGTCCTGCGCCGCCAGTTTTCGAAGTTCCTCGTGCTGACCAGCTTCGGCATGCTGGCCGGCAACGTCTGGATCTGGGCGAAGTCGCTGATGGGCCGCGCCCGCCCGAAATATCCCGCGATGCCGGTCGCCGCCGAGGAGGAGATTTCAGTGGGCGGCGTGAAGCTCTTCCAGTATCCCGGGCCCAACGATAACTGCATTCTGGTGCGGCCGTCCGACGACCGCTACGTGGCCTACAGCCAGAAGTGCACGCACCTTTCCTGCGCGGTCTATTACTCGCGCGAGCACAACCGCCTGGAGTGCCCCTGCCACCAGGGCTTCTTCGGCGTGGAGGACGGCCGCGTGCTGCAAGGGCCGCCGCCGCGTCCGCTGGCGCGCGTCGTGCTGGAGCGGCAGGGCGGGCAACTGATCGCCACCGGAATGCTGACCGGCGGGGAGGAGTCATGATCCGCTCGGCGAATCGCAGACGCAGCCGCACCGTGGTGGACGCGGCCATCGTCTTCCTGGTGCTGGTGCTGATGATCCAGATGTGGCTGCTCACGGCGACGCTGGAGGGCTACCTCGCCGGACACACCGGCGTCGCCCTCCCCGGTGTGCTGGTTTCCGCGGTGCTCGCCGGGGTCAGCTTCGCGATCTATCGATTCATCGGGCGGCTGGGCTGAACGCGTCCTCCGCGGCGCCCGCGCGCGGATTATTCGAGCGTGGCCGTCACGTAGATGAGCTGTCCCTGGCGCTCCACGAAGAAGACGATCGGGTCGCCGGACTTCTTGGCGGTCAGGGCGGCGCGCAGTTCGTCCACCGATGCCACCGGCTTGTTGTTCAGCGAGTAGATCACATCGCCCGAGACCAGACCGGGGTTCAGGCCGGCGAATTCCGCCGGGACGGCGGCCACCGCGACCCCGGAAGAATGGCGCAGGTCGGGCAGGATGGCGCGCACCTTGTCATCCACCGTCACCGCCAGAATTCCCAGGCTGCGAATCAGCCCGGCATCGTTGGCGAGGTCCGCCAGTTGGCCCGGCTCGTGGGGCCGCTCCAGAATCACCACCGTCATGGACAGGGGCTGCGTGCCGCGCAGGATATCCATGTGCAGTTCGTCGCCGGGCGCCCGCTGGAAGACGGCCAGTCCGAGATCGCGCGCCTCACGCATGGGCTTTCCGCCGATCGCCACGATGATGTCGCCCGGCTGAAGGCCGGCCGCCGCCGCCGGACCGGAAGGCGCCACGTCGGAGAGAATGACGCCCGAATCGCGGCTCAAGCCCAGGCCCACCGCCATCGTCGGCGTGATGGTATCGGGAATCACTCCGATGATGCCGCGGTGAATGTGCCCGTCCTTGCGCAGTCTCAGGTACGTGTCTTTGGCGAGGTTCGCGGGGATGGCGAAGCCGATCCCTTCATTCCCGCCGGACTGCGAGAAGATCATGGTGTTGATGCCGGCGATCTGGCCGCCGGCATCCAGCAGCGGCCCACCGCTGTTGCCCGGATTGATCGGCGCGTCGGTCTGGACGTAGACCATCGGACTCTCCGAATCCAGTTGCCGCATGGTCGCGCTGATCACGCCGTGAGTCAGCGAGTTCTGCAATCCCAGCGGACTGCCCACGGCCAGTACGAACTGCCCCTGCCGCAGCGTATCGGAATCGCGGAAGGAAAGCGTCGGCAGATTCTGCTTTTCGATCTTCACCACCGCGATATCCACCTGGCTGTCCAGCCCGACCAGTTTCGCCGGCAGCAGATGCCCGTGCGGCTCTTCGCCCTGGGTGTCGCTGAACAGGATCTTGACGTTGATGTGGCTGGCGTTCTGCACCACGTGGGCATTGGTGACGATGTAACCGGAGGGGTCGACGATCACGCCGGAGCCGGTCGCTTCCTCTTCGGATACGAAGCCCAGACGTTCCGAGTCCCCCTTCTTCAACGGGGCCAGGGCCTGCACCCGAATCTGGACCACGGCCGGACTGGCGGAGCGCGCCAGGTCCTCCATGGCCGCGCTGTAGTCGGAGAGTATTCTGGTCCGCGCCGAAGCCGGCGCCGCCGTCTGCGCGGGCGCGTCCGCTGCCGCCATTGCGAGCAATACCATCCCGAGAGTCACCGTTCTGTTCATTGAGGGCCTCAACCAAACAGACTAGCGGCTTTTGCTCGGGATGTGGGAACCGCTGTCAGGCCAGCGCGAGATTCAGGTTCTCGATCGCCTCGTCGATTTCCGCGGTGTTCTTGTAGCCCACGGTGACGCTATCCACGCCGGCGTTGCGGAACGCGAAGCGCATGGCCGCCTGCCGGTCCTCGCGAGTCGTGAAGCTGCCTTCGCCGACCAATTTCATGCTGATCACACCCATGCCCTGGGAGTGGACCTGCCTGGTGTGCGCCACCACTTCGTTCACGTCGCCGGGACCGCGCGTGTTGAAGTCCTCGCCGTCCATATGCGCGCCCTTGTGGTTCATGCGGATCATGGCGATCTCCAGCCATTTGTTGCCAGGGAACCGGCGCAGCGCGGGCAGTCCGTGCACGGAAGCGCCCTTGGAGAGCACGATCTTGTCGTCCTTGGCCCGGGAGAGCCCGTCCTGCCACTGGACGGTATCGGTGGGCCACGAAGCGACGTGCTGGTAGTGCAGCAGCAGGATGTCGAAGTAGTCGGTGTTGGCGAGTTTGCGCAGCTCGTCGATCTTCTGGCGCGGGTCGGTGTCCGGGCGCGTGGTCACCTTGGACATGAGCCGGTAACTGTCGCGCGGGATGCCTTTCAACGCCACGCCGAGCATGCGGTGCATGTCGCCGTAGCTTTCGGCGGTTTCGAAGAAGCGGATGCCGTGGTCGTAGGCGTAGCGCACCAGGCTGGTGAAACCTTCCTGGCCGAGGTCGCGCTGTACGCGTCCGCTGAAGGTGCCGGTGCCGAATGCGAGCCGCGTCACCTTCACGCCGGACTTGCCCAGCGTCACCCAATCGGTCGCCGTGCCGCGCGCCGCGCGCAAGGGAAGCGAACCGGTGCCCGCGAGAAACCCCGCGGCAAGGCCGGTCTTCAAGAATCTGCGTCGGGAACAGTCAGCCATGAATCGCCCTCCAGTTGGGCCTATGCTATCACGAACGCCGCGGCGCTATCGCGCGGTCCAGCCGCCGTCGATCAGCAGGGTCTGTCCGGTAATCAGGGATGCCGCCGGGGACGCCAGGAACACCACGGCGCCGGCCACCTCCATCGGTTCGCCGATGCGGTGCAGCGCGGCGATGCGCTCCACCACGTCCGCGCGAAAGGCCGGATCGCCGAGGCACTCCTCCGTGCCGGGCGTGTGAATGAAGGTCGGGGCGACTGCGTTCACCGTGATGTTGTGCGTGCCCCATTCCACCGCGAGGCATCGGGTGAGGTGCGCGATGGCCGCCTTGGTCATGCAGTAGACGGATTCGGTGGGCAGCGCGGCGAAGCCCGCCTGGGAACTGAGGTTGACGATGCGGCCGTACCGCTGCGCGATCATGATCCGCCCGGCGGCCTGGCTGGCGAAGAACGTGCCCTTCAGGTTCACCGCCATGGTCAGATCGTAATCCTCCTCCCGGACGTTCTCGGCGAGGTTGCCGGGCGCGATTCCGGCGTTATTCACGAGGATATCGAGGCGGCCGAAGTGGGCGGCGGCGCCGGCGACCGCGCGGCGTACCTGATCGAGATCCGCCATGTCCATCTGTAGCGGCAGGGCGCGGCGGCCGAGCGCTTCGATCTCCGCGGCGAGTCCGGCATCGGCATTCACGTCGCGCAGTCCGAGCGCCACGTCCGCGCCGGCGTGGGCGAGCGCGAGCGAGATGGCCCGGCCGAGTCCGCGGGCGGCGCCGGTGACGAGAGCGATCCGGCCGGTGAGGGCGAAGCTGGGAAAGGGTTCCATCCAGACCAGGATACGCCTGTGCTCTCCTGGGAACCTTGATGAATGTTCCTGGAATCGGTGATGTGCGGCTCCCGCGCCGGAGGCGTCCGGCCGCGCGGTTAGCGCTCAGGATTCGCCTTCGATCATGGTCACCTGCGAGACGGCGATTTCCATGGCGCTGTAGCATGAAGCATGACGGTTCACGATCTTCGCTCGGCGCTGCGCGCGCTCGAGGAAACTCCCGGCCAGTTGCTGCGCACCCAGACGCCCGTGGATCCCAAGGCCGAGCTTGCCGGCGTGTACCGCCACGTGGGCGCGGGCGGCACCGTGCAGCGTCCCACGAAGACCGGGCCCGCCATGCTTTTCGAAAATGTGAAGGGCTACCCGGGCGTGCGCATCCTGGCCGGCATGCTGGCCACGCGCGAGCGGACCGCCCTGCTGGTGGGATCGCGGCCGGAGCGCATCGGACGCGATCTGCTCCGGGCACTGGATTCGCCGGTGGAACCCGAACCTCTGGCGGCGGGAGAGCCGGCGCCCTGTCAGGAGGTGGTGCATCGTCCGCCGCTGGATGTGCTGCGGCTGGTTCCGGCGCCGACCAACACCCCCGAGGACGCCGGACCTTACTTCACGCTCGGCGTGCTGCGCGCGACCGACCCGGAGACCGGGTGCCACGACGTGACCATCCACCGGCTGTGCGTTCAGGGTCCGGACAGGCTCTCGGTATTCTTCGCGCCGGGCCGCCACATCGATGTCTTCCGCAGGAAAGCCGAAGCCGTCGGAAAGCCGCTGCCGGTTTCGATCTCCATCGGACTCGACCCGGCTATCTACCTTTCGATCAGCTTTGAACCGCCGACGACGCCGCTGGGCTTCGACGAGCTTGCGGTTGCCGGCGGTCTGCGCGGAAGGCCGGTAGAACTGGTGCGATGCGTGACGCAGCCGGAATTCGCGATCGCGCGCGCGGAGTTCGTGATCGAAGGCGAGATTCTGCCGGGGGAGCGGATCCGCGAGGATGTTCTCACCTCCACCGGCCACGCCATGCCGGAATTCCCGGGTTACAACGGACCGGCCAACCCCTCGCTGCCCGTGATCCGCGTCACGGGCGTCACGCATCGCCGGAACCCGATCATGCAAACCATCGTCGGTCCCGGCGAGGAGCACGTATCGCTCGCCGGGATTCCCACCGAAGCCAGTATCCTGCGCATGACCGAAGCGGCCATGCCCGGCCGCGTGCTGAACTGTTACGCGCACTCCGCCGGCGGCGGCAAGTTCCTGGCGATCCTGCAGTTCAGAAAGACCGGGCCGCTCGACGACGGACGCGCGCGCCAGGCCGCGCTCATCGCGCTGGCCGCCTTCCACGAGTTGAAGAATGTGGTGGTGGTGGACGACGACGTGGACCTGTTCGATACCAACGACGTGCTCTGGGCCATGACCTCGCGTTACCAGGGCGCGCGCAGCACCATCTTCATTCCCGGCGTCATTGGGCATCCGCTCGATCCGTCGCAGGATCCGGATTACAGCCCGGACATCCCGGTGCACGGTATCTCGACGAAGACCATCTTCGACTGCACCGCGCCCTTCGCGATGAAGGACCGCTTCGCCCGCGCGCAATTTCTGGACGTGGATCCGGGACCTTTCCTCATCCCTTCGACCCGGCCGTTTACGGATTGACCGGGGACTGCCGCCGGTCCGCCGCGTCTCACACCAGGGGCGTAAAGAACCGTGCCCCGAGTTCCACGGCATCGCCAAGTGGCAGGACGGTGTGGTTCTCCGTGTCTCCGTGGTGCCACTCGCGCGCGGCGGCCTCGTCGCGCAGGTAGACCATTTCCATGCAGAGCGAGTGGGCGGCGTGTCCGCGGGTGGTGTGCTCCCAGCGCACTCCCACCAGCACGCCGGCGGGTTCGGCGGAGAGGATCTGGCAGCCCTGCTGTCGGATGGTGACGGGCGTCTTCGTGATCCGGCAGCGCGACCGGATCGCGACCGCGCCGCCGAACATGGGGGAGATGGCGAGGGCATCGACGGCGCACATGGCGTGAACCGCGCGATCGCCGGTCTCAACCAGGTGCGGCGTCGGCTCGCTGGTCATGGGGTACGCGCCGAGCACGCGCGTTCGATCGGGCGAGAGTACGGCCAGGTCGTCGGCGTCGAGCCGGTCGAGCGCTCGTTCGAGGGTGAAGGTGGAGAGCATGGCGGCGATTTGGTCGGGCGCCGGCGGGCTTCCGGTATCGTAGAGGGAGCGCAGGATGGCCCTGTGCACGCGGACGAGTTCGGGAGGGAGCGCGGCTAGCCGCGCGGCCAGCGGCAAGCGGAGGTTGAGCCGTTCCAGGGCACTGTCCACCAGGGAGGTCATGAATCCAGATTACCGGGATTCGCCGATAATGCTACGATTGACAGTGATACGGTGAACCGATCGAAACCGATCCTGTCGGGGCGTAGCGCAGCCTGGTAGCGCACCTGCCTTGGGCGCAGGGGGTCGGGCGTTCAAATCGCCCCGCCCCGACCAAATCTTCACTGATTCTAAAAGACTTGATCTAGTCGCTACCATCGCTCCCACCCGTTTTCAGCCCTTACTGTGTCAGAACTGTGTCAAAACCCCTCTAGTTTGGGCGGCCTGTGTCAAAACCCTTCCCGCCTTCGTTGGCGTTCCGGTTCAACTTGCCCAGAGCCTCCCGCTTCATTTGCAGTTTCATCTGAGAGTACTTCTTGAAGACCTTCGCGTCCCCCTGCCGGAGGAGCTGCGTTACGAATTCGTCGGCAACTCCACCCGCGCTCAAGCGGGTGGCGTAGGTTGATCGCAGGTCGTAGATCCGAAAGTACGGAACCCCGGCCCGACGCAAGGTGGCACGCCAGGTTGTCTTGAAAGTCTTCTGATGCTTTTCCGGGTCTTCCTCACTCGGGAACAAGAACGGCCCGGAGCCCGAGATCGCCAGTTGCCGCCGGAACGCCTCAACGGCAATGTCGGTTAGCGGCACCTCCGCGACACCGTTAACCGTCTTGGAGTCCGGAATCCAAACCGTGCCGTTCATCAGGTCGACATGCTCCTTACGCAGCGGCGCGAGCTCTTTGTAAATCCGGAGCCCCGTTTCCGTGACGATCTGGATCAGGTTCTTGAGGTACTCGGGAGCGGCGAACTCGATCTTCTGTTGTTCGGACCACCCCATGTAATGCGGCCGAAAGAGGCCATCGACCCGCGTTGGAAACTCGACGCCGGAGCACGGGTTTGCAGCGATGTACTTCTTCCGAACCGCCACGTTCAATGCGCGACGAAGTACACGGTACTCCTGGTGCACCGTCGTCGCCTTCAGCAGCTCCTTCTGAATAACCCCCTTCCCGGTCCTAACCTCAACGCGCTTCTTCAAGCGCTCGCGCAGATACGCCTCAATGTCGTCGGCGGTGAGATCACCCAATCGTGTTTCTTCGAATGAAGCTCTCAGATGACGCATCGCACGCTCGTTGACCTCGTGAGTCTTCGGCGCGCGAAACGGAGGTGTGGAGAAGTTCTTCAAGTAGAACTCCGCCCATTCCCCGAAGGTGAGCCCTTGCCCTCTGCGCACAGCGGGAAGGGTGTTGTTGTCCCTGGCTTGCAAGCGTTCTCTGAGGATCTGTTGCGCTTGGTCCCAATCCTCAGTTCCGGTCGACTCCCGCTGGCGTTGTCCGGACTTGTCCCGGTACTGCATCCACCAGACTGCCGATTCAGGTCGTCTAAACAAGCTGCCATCATGCTTTATCGGTCGTGCCATATCCCATCTCCTGTTTGAAAGTTGCGCGGAAGGGCTCAAGATCCGATTTCAAGAACCGGATGTTGCGGCCCATCACGCGGAGATGGGGAATCTGCTTTCGCTCAACCCAAAGATACACCGTTTGCGCGCTCACCCCGAGATAATGGGCGGCTTGCCGGACTGTGAGCGGGTGCTCTTCGGTCTGGAGTTCCGTCCGCGCCGGTGCCGCACCGCCGGTCGCCGCGACTGGAGTGTGGATTGCGTTCATGTTGATCACTCCGAACGTGACCCGACGCTAGCGGGTCTTGTTCTCCTCCATCCATGCGGCAAGCCATTCCTTACGTACGACCTTTCGGCGGCCGAATGTCAGATGGGGCAATTTCGGCAGTCCGCGCACTCGCCCTTCGATCACATTCAAGGCGTGCGTCTTCGAGCAGCGCAGAATGCCGGCGACCTCCTTAACTGTCAGGCTGTCCAGTGTGTTCTCCATGCGTCCCTCCACTCTGTACGGCGTGAGGACCGCTCCGCGTGACCGCCAATCGTGCGGGGTGACCGTACTTGGCGTGGCGGACCGTCGCGAGCGAGTCCGCAGTAAGCGAGATCCGGTGGGTTCACCTCGACAGAGTCACCGCGGTCGGCATTCTAGGGGCGCTGTGTTCCTGTCGGTGGTCGCCGTGTCGGCATTCTAGGGGCGGCCAGCCCGGCTTTGCCGATCGCTGACCCAGTCTTCGGCGTTACGGAGCCCCGCTCGAGGAGGGCATTCGGCATTCTAGGGGCGCGCTGCCGAGAACAGCGGAAACGCGCCTGTGGGAAAATGAGTTTTCCTCGGTTTTGTCGGGGCGCTTTAGGCGCGCTTTCTCGGCATTGAAGGGGCGGTGTGTTCGGCAAAGTAGGGGCGCATAATCCTATAGTGTTCCTGTACACAACCAGTAGTAGGCAGCGACCTGTTTGTGGATTTGTGGAAAGCTAGCGACGATAGCCGCGCCGCCTACGGCAGGAAAAACGGACTCTCACGCTCCGGCTGGGAAGCGATCAAGAGGCCCCGGTTTGCCGGACCGCCACCAAGCCTGCGTTCGGAGAGAAGCTCGATCAAATCGGTGAAGGCGAGGAGTTCCGGTTTCGAACCGAGAATACGTCGCGCAGGTGAATCTTCTGCGTTCCGGTGAAGATGAGGCCTCCTCTGAGGAACTGCCGATTACCAAATATCCTCGGTCGTCTGCCGTGACAAAGCCACTGTTCAGATGGCGTCCTTTCGACGCTCGTCATGAGCCCTCGTTGATGAGACTAGGGATGTCCGACCGTTTGGAGCGCGTCGTTGATGAAGGCTGTCGCGAACTGATCGAAGGTCGGACTGAGAAGAGTGCCTGCCGCTCTCGCGAGGTCGTTGGTTATGCTCGCGAGTGTTTGGCGGATGGGCTCGGCAGGTGCGGGGTGGAGCGTGACGCGCATCTCTGTTCCCATGTTGACCCTGATGCTCGCAAGACTTGGTTCAAAGAGCGCTCCGGTGACAAACCGTCCACGGAATGAGCCTGGGCGCAGCATTTGTGCTTCTGGTATGAGGATGTTCGCGCTGAGACGATGCTCGCCGAAGTAACGTGCCCGGCATGAATACATGGTCGTGATACCAAGGATGCTGATCAGGTCTTCGCAGAATTCGAAGGGTGAGAAGAATGGGCCGTCGTTTGTGTTCGTGACCGCGTGCGTTGCGTATCCGATTGCGCCGTCGCTGGTCAGCGCGAGGACTAGATCGTTTCCTGAGTCCTTTCGCAGCCGGTACGTGGTGACGTGCTGCTCGCGCGCGCTGGGCGGCTGGACGAAGCCACCCGTGAAGCGGTGGAAGCATTCTTCGAACTCGTCTTCGACTGCCGCTGTGAGCCGCCGTGCTGCGCCGTGGCTCTCCGGCGTCATGATGAACCGGTACCAGGCCTCGCTCGGCTTCGTCTTGTCAGCTGGGTCATTGACGCGAAGCCGTTGGTGCAAGTCAGCGACTGGTAGGCTGATTGGCGGGCTCGGGTGCACCCGTTTCTCAAGGAGTGCGCTGAGCTGGAGGTAGTCTGCCTCGACTTTTTGCGCGCCGGAGCGGAGATAGACACGGTGCTCGTCACCTTTGTTGTACAGGTAGGGCGGGTGGGTTCCTTCGGCGACGCGCACCAGCGCCACTTCTTTGCCGGCGTCAGTGTCGAGCGTGAGGACGCGGATCTGGATATTCGGCCGCGGCTGGATCCGTGAGAGGAGGGTGCTGCCGAGTCGCGTCTTCATCTCGACGCCTTTGGGGTCGTAACCTATCAATCGGCGTGGCTGGTCTCCTTGTCCTTCGACCCCGAAAATGATGATGCCCCCGAAGGTGTTCGCGAACGCGGCGATGGTCTCGGGCCAGCTGTCTTTGGGCGAGATGTCGGCCTTGTAGTCCAAGAGTGGTCCTTCGCGCTGGCCGGTGGCAATCAGTGCACGGATATCGTGCAGCACCGCGGCGGCGGGGTAACGCTGCTCGCTCGTGATGTCGTCGGAGTACAAGTCGCCCATACGCTTCGCGATTGTAGCAGGGCGAACCATTGCTGGGAGAGGTGTTTTCTAGGTGTTCCAGAGTCCTTCGTCATGGGCGCTGATGCTTGCGATCGTGGTCATATGCTGCAGCACGTCTTTGTACTCGGCAAAGGTGCGTACACCCCGTTTGTTCGCCCACGATCCGAGGGATCTGCGCTTCATGGTGCGCCAGTGCTCGCGCACGCGCGTCGTGACTTCATCGCGATTGATGGACCGCACTGGCGTAGCGATGATGCACGCAGCGGTCGTGAGCTTCCCGCGGAGAGGGTAGGTTTGCTCGTCGTAGGTGAACCCGCTTGCGCTTAAAATGTCGGTGAGGTCCGCACACTGGTACGGCACAGCGTAGTACTCGACTGCCAGCAAAGGATAGAGTTCTAGGATGACCACGCGTCCATTGTCGGGGAGGATCTTTCGCGCCGCTATTTCGAGGAGTGCACCCATGCTTGGTGGCGTGAGCTCGTGCAGGACGTTCGTGATGAGTGCGACATTGACGCTTCGGTCCGGGATCTCGTTGAGGTCATCGATGACGTGATGGCGGATGCTCGTTATCGCGAGTTCCTCGCGGAGTGCTTCTCGGGTTTTCGGATTTGGCTCCCATGCTTCCCACATCACGTGCTGATAGTGCGGCAGCTTGTGCAGTTCTTTGGCCACCCGCCCCAGACCGCTGCCGAGGTCGAGGATGATCGCTGGGCGCTCGGTGGTGTGCCTGATCGCGGTTAATGCTTTGGCGAGTTGGCTCGTCTGCAAATCCGGCCGTGCTTGCGCGGATGCGCGAACCGCGTCGTGCGTGAAGGCGCGCGAGAGTTCTTGGTAGAGGCCGAGGTCAACTTCTGCCTGCAGTCGCGTGCTCAGGCGCAGGAGTTCTTGGTCGTGATGGTCGAACAGGCGATAAAGGTGCTCGATGCGCTCGAAGTCGTCTCGGAGTTCTGTAAATCGTCGTATGGGGATGACGGTGTCTGATGGCTTATCGCGCCGCATTTCTTTTGGCGGGTCGTTGAGCGGCTTGCAGATTTGTTCGACAAAGTAGACCCGGCTTGCGTGTTCGCTGAAGAGCACATGGGGGTGGTGCGTGGTGATTATGCCCTGCACGCGAGCGCTTTTGAGGAGTTGGAGGAAGTTTGTGATGCGTTCGGGGTGGAGGTGGTTTTCTATCTCGTCCACGAGCACGACATCCGTTGTTCGGTGCTGGAGGAGCATGCTGGCAAGAAAGATCATTTTTTGCCCGTCGCTCCACTGCCCGAAGGGTACTGGGCCGGCGTCCTCATACGTGAGTAGGAATTCGAAGAGGATTTGGTTTCCGGCGTTCGCGCGGCGAAAGTAGAGGGTGCCCCCCAGGAGTTCTTGGAGGGCGTTAATGACGCGGTGGTCTTGCTTGCACAAAAAGAGGGGGTTGACCGCGGTGAACGGGTCGAGCAAGCGTCGTCGCTCGTCGGCGTGCGATTGCTCCCAGCGCGCGCGCAGACCCGGCATGTGTTCTTCCATCATGTCGAAGAGGAGTGCCTGTGCCGGGGGGCGGTAGTTTGGGATATCGCGCGGATGGCCGATCCTTTCCGGCCTCACGAACGGATCGATACCTTGGCCGACTTTGCCCATGTGCTGGCTATTATTCCCGAGGTACACGAAGCTCGGCTTCGCGCTGCCCGTGAATTCAAGATTAATGATGCGTTCGGCCTTATTCACGTGCGTTGTGTCGAGCGCGTGACGCAAGCTTTCCAGTGTGTACGTCTTGCCAGCGTTGTTTGACCCGATGAGCACGGTGATCGCACCCTCATGCTCGTCGGGCAGTGCACAGTAGACGATGCTGTCCTTCGTCGTGCGGTGCAGGCGAAAGTGGCGGATGAAGGAAGACATTCCTGTTTGGACCTTTCAGCATAGTACGAGGCGGGCGGGACTGCGGCCGCAGCTTGGCTAACGTGTCGGTAGCGGAATTCACGGCATGTCTGTTACCCAGTGGGTGCGGCGGCCCTAGTGGCTCGCTTCAACATTATGAGTCGGGCGTACCTGTCGACGGGTGTTGCTTCGCCATCATCGCGGCGGCAGGACGCGGCCACGCTCTCTGCTACGCGGCATGTTGACTTCCACATGCCGCATCCCGTGCAGAGGAAGCCCGATCTAACAAAGCATCATTAACTGCGGCCGGCCTTCATACCGTCTCCGCCCTAGGCAAGCCAGCGTCGGAGGAGTGGACGGGAATTCCTGCATCTGGCAGGCATTATTCCGATTCATCCCATCCTCGGCATCGCGCGCTCCCTTTACCGCCGCCTCAGCACTCGCAGCCTGTCGTGCCGTGACGGGCTGTCCAGGCGGTTTACAGGGCGGGCGGCGTGCGATAAGACTGTTGGGATGCCCGAAAAGATGAAGATGACAGCGGACATCTGCGACATGCTCGTACGGGATGCAGGCCTTGGCCACGTTGAGATGAGCGACCGGGACAGTGCTTGCGGCATCCTGCCGGACCTCGACTACGAGGCGCAGCTCATCGCTATTTCAGCTTTGCTTCGTCGCAATGATCAAGCCGACGCCGAGACTGAACGCCAGATCGGGGAAGTGGACGAATACGCGAGAAGAACTTGCGGCTTGAGAAATCAGCGGGCCGTGGCTGAATGGGTCGATCTCCTTCACGGCTCGACGTACCAGGGCGCGGCGCACAGTATGGCGGCGTTGGGGATGCTGGCGCCCTTCTACGAATCCATGTTCTTCCAGGCGTTTCAGGGCATCCGACAGCAGTATCTTGGGATTGGCGTAATTCCGCCGGGCCATGCGCGCTCAGATATTGGAAGCGCCGAAGCCTTCTGGGATTGCCACTTTCTTTACAACGCCAATACCGGGAAGAAAGAAAAGAAACTGGTCCCCGGAATAGAGCAACTGGCCGATGCGGTTGGCCTGACAGCGAATCTTCCGGACGGACTGCATAACACGTTAGAGGCGCTTTTCAGCTACCGCAACAAGATGTTCCACGGAGGATTCGAGTGGCCGCTAAAGGAATGCGCTAAGTTCACGAAGCACATTGAAGAAGAAGGGTGGCAGCACTGGTTTTCCTACGCCTCACACGGTGACGATCCGTTTATCGTATACATGACGGAGGTCTTCATTAACCACTGCCTCGATCTCGTGCACAAGGTCCTTGACGCCTTCGGCGCCTACTGCAAAGCGCACGTCTCGATCAATAACGTGATCAACATCGAGATCATTCCTTCTACGTGAAGGACCGGGACGCGCGCAACAGATATCGACGCGGGCGGCTACAGGAATTCTCATCGGTCGGGAGCTTGCGGCCGGTCGATGTGCAAAGCGAAACTCGCTAAAGGATCAGTAACAGCCGCAGTGCCAAACTGCCCCCCGGAAGGTCTTTGCCGTTTGTTCGCCTTCGCGGTTATACTGGCCGGTGTGAATACTCGCCCGCTGCGCCGGCACCGCCGGATATACTGGAGGGCTTCCGGAACTCCATGAGCAAAGTCAACATCAGGCGCACCGTCGAGAACATACGCGCCAATACGACCGTGTACTCGCCCATCGTTGAGGTAGTGGTGAACGCGATCGAGGCAATTGAAAACGCTGGCCGACCAGACGGTAAGATTCTCGTCCGAATCGAGCGGTCCGGACAGGCGGAAATGGACAGCGATGCGCTCCCGGAGATCAGGAATTTCGAAGTTGAAGACAACGGTATTGGCTTTACACCTGCTAATCGGGAGTCTTTCGACACGCTGTATTCCGATTTCAAAATGGCGGAAGGTGGCAAGGGGTTCGGGCGGTTCATCTGCCTGAAGTATTTTGACAACGTGCATGTCGATAGCGTCTACGCGGAGGCGAAGACTTTTAAGCGCCGCACCTTCTCCATGGGCAAGGACAGTGACATTATCATCAACGAGAAGACTACCGACGCCACTCAGAACTCGTCTGGCACCGTCGTCAAACTGAGCGGCCTGAAAGACGGCAAGGCAATCGACAAAAAGCTGAATACGATCGCGCGGAACCTCGTGGAGAAACTCCTGCCCCGCTTTCTCGTGAAAGCGCCAGTATGCCCGCAAATAACTCTCGCCGAGGCCAATGGTGGCGAATCCATTTGCCTGAACGACTGGTTCAGCAATGAGCTTTCCGGGCTTATCAAAGAAGTAGATGTCGACAACGGCAATTTCACGCTTCCGGCCAAGGATTCCGAAGAGCCGTTTGCGGTCCGAGTCTTCAAGCTCTATTTCCCGAAAAACCAGAAGAGCCGCATTAGTCTTGTGGCGCACCGCCGCGAAGTGTCGGGCTCGCCCATCCATGACTATGTGCCGGAATTCGTTGATGACTTCTATGACAAGGACGGGAACGACGGCCCTATTCAGGGCCGGAACTATATTGTAAAAGCATATGTGTTTGCGGATTACCTTGATCGTCACGTCTCCCTTGAGCGTGGTGGTTTCGAGTTCAAAATGGAGAACGACCTATTCCTCGGGATTTCGCAGGTCGATATAGAGAAGCAGTCTGCGATGATTGCCAAAGAAGCGATGGGGACAGACATCGTGGGGCGGCAGCAGAAGAAGAAGGAGCGCGTTCACACTTATGTGGCGGACGAAGCGCCGTGGCACAGGGTGCTCCTCGATAAGCTAGACCTGAGCCGAATGCCGCTCAACCCGAGCAAGGAGGAGATCGAAGCCCGCCTGCAGCAAGAGAAATTCGTTCAAGAAGCCCAAATCAAGCGCGAAGTCTCCAAGATCTTGGCAAGTGGCAACCTAGAGGGCTTGGAGCAAAGCGTTAAAGAGATCGTCGAAAGAATCTCCGGCACTAGCCGAAACGATCTGATCCATTACATCGCGATGCGCCGCAATATCCTCGACCTGTTCGGGAAGAGCCTCCAATGGGACGAGAATCAGAAGTACTCCTCAGAGGGTTTCGTCCACGACATCATTTTCCCGCGAAGAGGCGACATCTTCAAGACGCCATTCCATGAACACAACCTGTGGATCGTAGACGAGCGTCTGAACTTCACTAGCTACCTATCGTCCGACATTCCTCTCGATGGTGGAAAATCGGAGCGGCCGGACCTTATAGCCTACAATCGGCGTGTGGTTTTTCGTGGCGACAATGAACCAAGCAATCCGGTAACGATCTTCGAATTCAAAAAACCTCAGCGTGACGACTTCGTCAACAAATCCTCGAACGAAGATCCGGTTGAGCAGATCGTGCGTTATGTCAACAACATAATGGATGGGAAGTTCAAAACGCCTGAGGGCATGAAGATTCTCGTCGCGCCAAACACGCCGTTTTACGGCTTTGTGGTTTGCGACCTGACGGCGAAAGTTGAACGCTGGCTCGAACGTGAAAAGGATTTCAAGCCGATGCCCGATCGGCAGGGATGGTTTGATTGGAAGCAGAATATTAACCTGTACATCGAAGTTGTGTCCTGGGAAAAGATTCTGAAAGACGCCCAGATGCGCAATAAAGTCTTCTTCCACAAACTCGGCATTTAGTGACGTTCCGCTAAATCTTGCACTGATTAAACGGGCGAGGCCTGAGACCTCCCCAAGGTCGTTGAGCATCTTATGCTCTTTAGCTCATCAGTGACGGAGTACAAGGGCAAACATATCCTGGCTCGATGCCGAGTTCGCACAAAGATCGCGTCCCACGATCTGGAACGTCAGCGGACGCTATCGGGCGGTCAAATCGCTTGGGGCGTAAGGGCCGTCGAAGATGATGTCCCGATTCACGCGGACGTTAAAGCGGTACCCAACGGGGATCTTGATTGTCGGTTGAACGCTTAGATTTCGCCGGGTGATTTGCGCTCCAAGATCAGCCGCTTGTTGTCCCGCCGCGCTGCCGGCAACCTGGGCCGGACTGGGGTACGTCAGCAGCGAACGGTTCTGATTCTGGGCGATCTCCGAAGCCGCTGCGAAGAGGCTGGTGAGTACGGCGAAGCCGACCAGGCGCTTATAGTGGCGGTCGACCTTGTCGCGGAATCCGGAATAGCCATGAGCGTCCTGGCCGATCATCCCGGAGAGGTCGAGCGAGGAGCCATCCGGGTAGATGACGCGATCCCAGATCACCTGGACGCCGTCCTGGCCGTAGCCGATCCTCGAGTTGTACACTCCGACCAGGCGCGCACCTTGCGGGATCAGCAGGAACCGTCCTGTAGCGGTGTCGTACACGTTGGACGAGACGAGCGCCTTCAGTTCGCCCGGAAGGTCTGAGTTCAGCGCCTGTTCGAGGATCGCCGGAATCTCCCACCCGGCTTTGATCTCATACCGCGATAGGGGTGCGGTGCGAGTGGACTTCAGGTAGTCGTCCATCTGTCCCGCTCGTGCTTTCGCCAGGAACGCCTCTTTGCGGCCCTGCATATTCTGATCGCTTTCGTCTCCGGCTTCACTTCCGGAACGTCCGCGAGAAACACCCAGGGAACGCAACGCATCGGGGCTGATCTGGGATCCGCCGCCGCTCTGCCGTGAAAGGGCCTGGATCATCGACGCGAGTTGGGCGGCATCGTCACCATTACTGCGGCTTACTTGACCCGCCTGCTGCGACGTGGCGAAACCTGCAGTTCCGAAACTGTCCCTGAGCGTCGTCGGCGCGGCGATCGCCTGCTGCTCTCTTTCGTAAGCGGCGAGAAGACGGCGCTCCTCGGGAGTTGGCTCGCGAGGCTGAGGGATCTGGGCGGCAACCGGCTGTGCCGGCATCGGTGCCTGCCGCACGAAGACCTGTCCGCCCGCTCCCGGACTTCCGGGTATTTGTTGCCCGGCCTGTCCTGCCTGGAGTTCGCCCGGCGGGACCAGTGTTCCTGACTCAGAAGGTGCACCGCGGAGGGTCGAGGCGTTCGGCAGATTGCCCGTCGGTATGTCCTTCGCGATGTCCACGCCGGCGGCGGTAGCGGGTGCGACGTTCCTGGGCGTGTTGCCCTCGGCCAGAGCCGCCACTTGACGTTGCTGGCGCTTGTACCCGCCGTAAGCGAACAATCCGAGGATGATCGCGGCGATTGCCATGAGCGCTCCAGCTGCTCGTTTGCTGACGCGAACGGGCCTGGGCGGGCGCGGGTGCAGATCAAGGCCATCCGGTGCCTCTCCGAACCGCGCAGCCTTATGATTTGAGGTATCGGACAAAGTATCAGCCTTTTCGTTCACGGTCGATCTCCACTTTGCGTGCCTTCTTGCCACTGCCCAGAATCAGTTCTGCGCGTTCGAAGAGCCGATCCACGATGTACATGTCGTCCTTGACGCGGTAGTTCACCATCTCTTGCTTGCCGTCCGGTCCGATGACGACCAGCACTGGCGCTTCGCGATTCCGGGCCGCCTGACTGATCTGGATATATGTCTTCTTGCCGTCGTCGAAGACACGAACCGGACGGACGGTGTCGTCCCCGCCCTTGAGCCGGTAATTGAAGTACATCGAGTCAACCGCGTTCGGCGGAAGTTCCGCGATTCGCGTGGCCTTTGTCTCTTGCGCCTTCTGTTCCGCCAGGTGCTGCTGCCACTTCTTCTCGTTCTCTTCTTCATCCGGATAGGCGAACGCCACGCGAGCAACGTAGTCGTCGGACTTGGAGAGCAGGCGAAGATAGTAGGCGCGTCGATCGGTTGTGATTAGTAGATTCGTGTCGAGTCCAGGGCCTTGAGGCTTCAGAACGATGACCGAGGTTGCCGAAGTTCCGTTGCCATACATTGCCGGCGACAAGTTCCAACGAACGGAGTCGCCGATATGCGGCTCACCGACGAGCTTCTCGCCGGATTGCAGCTCGATCATGCAAACCCGCAGGGGCGCGCAGACCACGGTCGGGAGTCCGGCACCATAGGAGTACAGCACGCGGCCGTCACGGCCTACTGCAGGCTGGTTATGCTCCGACATCCACTTCTCGCTGATCTGGACCGCGTCCTGAGCTGTCTTCGTGAGCTGAACATCGGTCTTCGGTTTGAATCCCGGCGGCACGCCAGAATCGGTTGACGCCGGCATGGGATTCACCGGCCCAGCATTCGACTTCGATCCATCGGCGTCCTGGAGCGCCGAGAGCTGCGCCCCGAAGTCGTACCGGTCGAGGTAAGCGTCGTTGGTCGACGCTGCTTTCCGCGGCGATTTGTCCGGCGGGAGCCGCTTGGCTTGGACCGGCGGCGGGCCGCTTTGCTGCCCGGAGAGCGCAAACGACGCAGTGATTGCGAAAGTGGCGGTGACGAAGAGTGTTCGCATTGTTATTCCTTTCCGTTCTAGAGAACCTTGCCCCAACTCGCGTTCGTGACGTAAATCCCGAGGGGGTTGATGCGGGCCATGCGTTCGTCGAGGGGCGGGTTGATGGCGATCGTGAAGGCCGCTTTCCAGTGATCCTGCCCCTTCACCGCGCCGTACAGATCGCGGGTGGTCTCCATCCATTCGACTTCGAAGGTCCGCTCGCTGGTTGGCAGCACGGACCGAACTTCCACGCTCACGGTTTCACTTGAGGCGCGTTTCTGAGGCGGCGCGGACCGATAGAACTCGCTGATAAAGGCTTGCGATTGGGCACCACTGGCGATATGGGCGTAGACCCGGTCAATGGCTTTGCGCTGGGCGATTCCGTCGGTTGTTACGGTCCGCAGATCCTCAACCCAGGTGAAGAGTGTCGCTCGCTTCAGTCGGTCGTCTGCGGTGGATGCCTCCTCCGCCGGACCGGCTGCCATGGTGCGTCCGAGGGAATCCATTGCCACGACGAACGGAACGATGTGCGTCTTCGTGGATAAGCGAATCACTCCGCCGATCGCCACAAGCGCGATGACAGCGCAGATCAACGCCATGATGCGCCAGTTGCGCTCGCGCGTGATCAGATTCCCATACCGCTCATCCCATTCCCGCCGAGCTGCCAAGTATGGGTTGTACGGAATGGCTGGCGACCCTTCATGAGGTCGGGCTTCCTTGACGGCGTGCGGTACGGATACGGACTCTTCAAAGCTTACGGCGCTGGTCACAATGAGGACCCTCCTTTACTCGTGATGGTCAATGTTCAACTTCGGCGGCGTTGCGTGCGGGCCTGAATCCGGCGGCACTTGGGACGAGATCCGCCGCGGCATGCCGGTCAAACTTCTTGTCGCGTCCGATAGTGGCGCAGAAGGCTGCGACGGTCGAGTGGACGGACTTGGGCTGGGCGCACTCGGGGGCGGTGGCGTTCCGGCGCTAGCACCGCTCGAACCTGCGGAAGCGAGCATTGCCGGTGATGCGGAGCCGCCAGCAGATCCGGCGGCACCACTCGAACCGGCTGCGCCTCCAGCGGACAGGGCGCCTGTGGCACCGGCAGCCGCGCCGAGGGCACTGAGGCCGAGTGATCCGACGGCAATGGCGCCTCCAGCAACAAAAGCACCGGTAGAGACCAGGTCACCTCCGGACAGCGCCGGCGATCCACCCAACACAGCCGCGAACAACTTGGGGATTTGCCAGCAAAGCATCATGAAGATGATCGACGCGCCCATGATTTCGAGGGCCGACATCGCGGGACTCGAACTCGCTGCGATCTTTTGGGCATCGGTCATCCAATCAACGGACAAATTCATCCCCGTACCGATCAAGAGGTAAAGCAGCATAATCTTGACGCCGGTCGCCACACCGAGACCGATGTAGCGTTCCACGTAGGGAGCGGTCCAGCGCGAGCCGCCGAAACCGACGAAGATGAAGCCGGCCGCGACGATGATGTAGCTCTCCACCATGGCAACGACGAACTGGACGGTGATCGCGATGAACGCCAGAGCGGTGATGATGCCGGTGAAGATCATCGCGAGAGAGGTGCCGAGGTTGGTGAAGAACGCGGCTGTGCTGGACGTGGCCATCAGCGCTCCGGCGATATCGATGCCCCTGGTGAATACGTCACTGGGAGCCATCGGTCCGGTGCCGGAGGCCGTCTGCCCGATCAGTTCAAAGCTGTCCGTAATGGCGGGAATCCAGTAGCGGCCGTAGATCAGCAGCGCGTAGAAGGCGCCGAGCCACATGAACTTTCGCACCAGCGCCGAAGTCCACGACTGCATATCCGACTTTTCCAGCAGCATGACCGCAGCACTCCACGCGAATTCGATAGTCGCGAGGAGACCGAAAAGGGTGTTGGCAAACGGCCACACGGCCGTGAACCAAGTCGTCCGCTGATTTCGGTATTGGTTGAGGATTGCGCTTGGGGCCTTGGCCTGCGCCTCGGCAAGAGGGCATAGGAGGACGAACAGTATCGCCAATCCTGCGGCGATGTGAATGATTCTTCGATAGTTCGGATTTCTCAGTGCCAGCACACACGTATCCTCTAAGCGGGAACTGCCCATTTGATCCGCCCACCTGGAGAGCGGCGGTCAGGCTACCCGACTACTTCCAACCCGATTGGAACGTCTCGTGGTCGTTCGACGGTTTACGAATCCACTGCGCGACGTTGCGAGCTGCGGTGCACACGCGCCCTTCTGTCGAATCGGTCCATTGAGCCGTTGCTTTCTCGCGGACGGGCTTGCACATGGTGTCCACCGCCACGGCGCAGTCCCGGTGTTTGCCAAACCAGTCCTGAACCGCAACCGACGATGTTCCCGACAAGTTCCCCGCTCCGCACGCCTCTGCCTTTTGCACGATGGGACTCGGCGGTTCCTTTAACCCCGAGCACCCGACCATGATGGCGGCGGCGCATATCAAAAGAAGCTTCATACACCTCACTTCCAGCCGGATTGGAACTTCGTCCCATCGGAAACCTCCGGCGTCCAATTGAAAAACTTCTCGGTGGCAGCTTCGCTTGCGGCCTGTTTTTGAATGACCGCAGCCTGATAGCTTTGCTTGCTCGACATGTCGGCCATCATGAGCTCGCGAAGCTTCATGAACTGCTGCACCTGCTGTTCGGAGATCTGGCCCATGACCTGGAGGGCTTCCATTCGCCCGTTCGTGGACTGAGCCATTGATCGCAGTGAGTTCAACACGGACTGTTCACTCTGCAGTTGCTGCCCCTGTAAACCGGCCGCCCGCAGCGCACCCAGCGTTGTATCTAGTGACGTCTGCGACCAATTTCGATAGCGGACATAGTAGCCGGTGCTCGAATATCCGTAGCCTGGGAACCGCGTCCGGAACAGCGAATCGAGATTCGCGAGTGAGTAGGAGAGCGCCTGGCCACCTTGCACGATTGCCGCGAGTGCGTTCAGGTCGTTGGAGATTGGGCCGAAGATCTGACCAGGCAAAAGCTTGCTGTTCTTGATCATGTCGGTGGTTTGCTTGATCGCTTCCGCGAGCTGCTCCGCCTGCCGAAGGTACTGCATGATGAGCTGGGCGTGGTTGAGCAACTGGGTGTACTCCGTAGCGAACGCGCCAGCCTCGGCGCGAGGCGGTTCCTGCAAGGTCACAGCGAATAGGGTGAGGACGGCTATCAGGCTCTTGCGCATTGGTAGCTCCCTTCGAACTCCTTCTGCAGCTTCACGTAGTAATCGGCCCAGCCATCGAGCCGCTCGTCTTTCAGGGCATTCGCACGAACCCGGAGCCACTCGCTCTGCCAGGTATCGGGGAACTCGTTCAGAAGATCCTCGACCGCCTGACGCTCTTCTCTGCCGTTCACGCCGACGAAGGAGAGGGCGACGTTGTGAATGCCGAGCGAGATCAACCGCCGCCCCAGTGGGGAGATCACGTAATAGTGCTGCTTCGGAATGCTCGTCTGCAAAATGTCCAGCTCACGCGAGTTCAGGCCGACCCGATCATAGAACTCCTTCGATGCCGGGTTCTTCGCTTCACCGTTCGGCAGGAGGATCTTCGTCGGGCACATTTCGAGGATCACGTCGCTGATCTCGGAATTGCAGATGTCGCTGAGGTTCTGTGTCGAGAGCAGGACGATTCCGTTCATCCGGCGCAGCGTCTTTAGCCAATCGCGGAGACGCTCACGAAACACGGCGTTGCGCAGGTATGCCCAAGCTTCGTCGAGCGACACCAAGGTGGGCGAGCCGTCCAGACGCTTCTCGATTCTGCGGAAGAGGTAGAGGAGGACGGGAATGACCGCCTTGTCGTCCAGTTGAAGAAGATTCTCGGTTTCGAACGTCAGGAAGCGACCCGAACTGAGCACGTCTTCATCGGCGTCGAGAAGTTGTCCAAGAGGACCGGAGAGCGTATAGAACTGAAGCGCTTCGCGCACTTCGAGGTCCTGCACATTCGCGCTCAGTTCCGTCAGCGTCCGGGACGGCGAGAGGCGGAGCTGCAAAAGCGCCTGCGTGAGCGCGTTTCGATGCTTGGGCGTCACGGTGAGGCCATTCAAACTGCAAAGATCGTCCAGCCATGTGACTGCCCAGGTCAGGTCCGCATCGGAGTCGATCTCGCGCAAGGGACAGAACGCCAATTCGGTCTTTTCTCCCGCCAGATCGTAAAACTCGCCGCCTGCTGCCTTCGTGAGGACGAACAACGAGTAGCCCTTGTCGAAGGCAAAGACCTGGGCACGCGGATATCGGAACCATTGGGCGGCGATCAGCCCGAGTGCCGTAGATTTGCCGGCACCGGACGGTCCGCACATTAGAGTGTGGCCGAGGTCCGAAACGTGGAGGTTGACCCGGAACGGGGTTGCACCAGTGGTCGCCGCGAACAGCAGCGGCGGGCTCTTCTTCGGCATCAGTCGAGATGGATTTTCGCGGAGACCGGCCCAGACGGAGGTGATCGGAAGTAGGTCCGCGAGATTGAGCGTGTGAAGAAGAACGCGTCGAACGTTTCGGTAGCCGTCACCAGGCAGCGTTCCCCGCCAGGCATCGACGGCGTTGATTGTTTCGAGCCGGCATGCGAACCCGAGGTTCTGAATCTTCTTCATCACCAAGCGGGTGTTCTCGTGAAGCCTGTCCAGATCTTCGTCGAGGCAGATGATGTTGCTGGAATACTGGGCGAACTGCACGTCGCCGGACGCGGCCACGCCCATCGCCTGTTCGGCGTCTTCCGCCATGGATTGGGCGTAGATGTTAATCGCACCGTTGTGCGTCTTGAAGACCTGGTCCTTGAAGCCGCGGATTCGAGAGCGCCACTTCTTACGCGTTTTGTCTAGAAGCCCGCGCGCCTCCTCGGGATCAAGGAGGATGGCTCTCGTACTCCACCGGTACTCCATTGGCAGAGAATCGATCTCGCCGAGGATGCCGGGAAAGCTGGATTTCGGGAAGCCATCGAGAGCGATTACCCGAACGTGTTTGAGTCCGACCCGCGGCTCGATACCAGCACAGAAATCCTGTGTTGCGAGAAGCTCGTTTAGATAGACCGGGACCTCGGGCAGCGCGAACGGGTGATCCTCGCCGGCAACGCATCGACGCAGGTATCGCAAGAGGCGATCTTGGACCTGCGGGAATCCGTGATCGTCGGTGAATTCAAACCTCTTGAGACGCTCGATCCGGAAGAGCGCGGAGAAGACGTTCTCAAACATTTCGACTCGGGCCTTGAAGCGTTCAAGAATCTGATGCGCAGCGCCGGAGCCTTTTCCGTTCTGCCCTTCGAACATCCAGCCCTTGATCTTCTCTTCTGTCTCGATGGGCGGCAGGTACGTCAGCGTGAGGAAGTAATCGCTCTCATAGTGCGACCCTTCGTCCATGAACTGCTGGCGTCGTTCGTCATCAATTACGCGCGTTACCGTGTGAGGGAAAGCGCCCTCTTCGGGGTAACCCGGTGCGCGCGAACGAATGAGGTCCGCGTTCAGCATCCAGCCGCTGCCCAGGCGGAGAATTGAATTCAGCCGCATCGTGAGAGCGTGCATCTCCGCGTGCGTGGCGGAATGCATGTCCGGGCCGCGATAAGACCAGCCGGCAAGCAATGAACCGTCCTGCTGGAGGAGGATGCCGTCCTCAATTAGAGCGAACGGCAGAAGAAGATCGGCCAAGCCCCGCGCTTTCGATCGATGTTGGGTTATCTGCATTCGGCGTTACCTCCAATGGGCGGGTGTTTCGGTGGTCTGGCCGTGAAGTCCACTCTTGGCGGGATAGTACGCGCTGTAGCGGATGTGCCGTAGGTAAACAGGCCGTAGAAGAGGGTCGGCCTTGCCCATTCGCTGCAAGGCCGCCATCGAGCCGATCCACAACGCCACTGCCAGGCCGATTCCCCACCACGAGGCCAAACTGAATGCCAGTCCGCCGGCAATCATGACCATCACCAGGACCAGTTCCCGGTCGCCACCGAGGAGGAGGTTGGGCCGGTTTGCGGACTGGTGGATCGCCGTTTCTCTGGGTGCGTCGGCCGTATTCATGGTCTAGATCACCGCCGCCGTTACGCCGAAGGCGCTCGACAACATCGGAGCCGCGAAGACGAGCACCGAGACGACCAGGCCGATCATGCACGCCCGACGCCCGAATTCCGTCAACTCGCCGCCCCATAGCATCGCACCGCCGGCAATCGCGATGCCGATCAGGCCAATCGCATACGCCACCGGACCGGTCAACGACGTTGCGATGGCCGTCATCGGTCGCTCCCACGGCAAAGTACCCGCCGCCGCCGCGTTCGCCCGAGTGGCGAAGGCATAGGCAAGCGCAAGAAGGGCCGCCCCGCGCATTTTGAGGCTGCGCGCGGAGGGTCCGCTGAACCATTCGATATTCCGGTTGTTCACTGAAAGACCTCCCAGTTGTGTTCAGACATACTCGACCTCGTATCGGCCATCTCGATAGCCGGTAACGAGTGCCACTTCCCTGACCTTGCGCCCAGCCAGAAGTTCGGGCTCTTGGTCAACGAAAACCACAAGATCCACCGCCTCCGCGATTAGCGTCTGCTGCGGGGCGTTTGTTGCTTCAGCAACAAGACTCTCCAGGCGGATCAGTCCACTGAGGGCGTCGTTCGCATGCACCGTCGCGGCGCCCCCAGGGTGCCCGGTGTTCCAGGCCTTCAACATCGTGTGCGCCTCGGCTCCGCGGACCTCCCCGACTACGATTCGAGTGGGCTTTAGCCGCATACAGGCTCGCAGGCAATCCAGCATCGAAACGTTCCCGACCGCCAGCAGGTCGACGTGGTTCTTGACGGAGCACTGAAGCTCCGTCGTGTCTTCAATGGAGATGACGCGGTCATGAGGCGCGACCTGGGCCATCACATCCAGAACGGCGTTGACGAACGTCGTCTTACCCGACCCTGTCGCACCCACCGTGAGGATGTTCCTTTTCCCGGCCACTGCGGCGCGGATGATCTCGGCGTGGCTCAGGCCGCGGACGTCCTCAATGAAGGTGTCGCGCTTCCGTAGACGGTTGCGGGGATCATCCTTCCGAGTAAGAATTCCCGATCGTTCATACTCTTCGAGTGAAAAGATTCGCTTGGGACGGAGACGAATTGCGAAGACAGGTTTTCGAACTACGGGCGAAACAATACCTTCAAAGCGGCTGCCATCCAGCGGGAGCTCGGTTTCCAGGACGGGTCGCTCATGATTCATGACCGTCCCCTTCCAAGCGGCTATCGTGTTGAGCGCGCTCGCGGCTTGCGCCGACGGCATCTCGCCAACTTGTTGAAAACCCTCACCCATCCGTTTGACCCACAACGCAGAATCGGGATTCAGGACGATGTCTTCAGTCCGATCATCTGCCAGAAGGTCAAGGACTGTCTCCCCGAGTTCCCGCTTCAACTTAGCTTCGAGGCGGGTATGTTGTTCGTCGTGCGCCAATCCGTTCATGCCTCTTGATTGGCCCTCGATTTGTGTGGTATTTTTCTGCATTAAGGGGGATTTGCCCTCTATTCTGTAGGCCGCCAATCCTCGCGGCCGTGACAGAACCTTCAGAACTTCTTCAGGCGCGAGGGACGGCAATGGCAGTAATCACTATTCCCTTCGACTACGACGAACGAACCCACCCCACTATCGTTCCGATCTGTATTGCGGACACCGACTCCGAAGGTAACGCCGTCCACCGCGGATGGATCGACTTGGGTGTGGCGCCCGTAGTAGATCGGTTCTTTAAGATTGCGGAACGGTTACTGGCGGACAAGTTCCGAGCGTCAGAAATCGCCGAGTATGCAGTCCACTCCCTTTCGCGGACGCATGGCGACAACTTCGGCGACCGGCCCACAGTCAAGGTGCTCAATAGCGCGCGGCTGTACGCCGTCGACCAGCGGGTGGGCGGCCGACGGTACCGTCGCAGTCTCGATGTTGAGCTTTTCCAGGAAACGCTGGAGGCCCTCGAAGATCAATACGACTTGGCGTCGGACATTGCGGCGTGCGAAACCCTCGACAAGATCCTCGAACAGGTCGAACGGCTCGAACTCAATCGAGTGAAAGAAGTTCTCCCGTACATGCTCAGGAACGCCGACGGCGCTGAGCTGACCCAGATGTTCGGCCAAAAGCGCAACACGATCACGAAGCAGTTCTATCGCGGGATGCGGAAAGCTGCCGAAGCGGCAGGCATCAGGTGGTACTAAAAACACGTCGGAGGACGTGTAACCCTAGTGCAATCAGTGCCATAATGTCATGGACTGATGCCTCCTGAAGAGTCGCCCGAAGCAAAGTTCGACAGACTCAAGAAGCAGCTTCAGGACTCGATCCTCAGAGACTACCCTAATCCGGAGCGGAAGGGTTGTCCCGATGACGCTGTCCTCAAGGAGCTCGCTGAACGGCCATTGGACCAGGCCGTTGAGGACGATCCGCATTGGCATCACGTGACGCACTGCTCCGAGTGCTACCGGGAATTCCTGACGTTCAATAACGCGTTCCGTCGGGAGGTGAAGGCCAAGCGGGCGCGGGCTGGATGGACACTGGCTGCCGGCTTGGTTGTCGTTGCGTTAGGACTAATATTCGCCGTTCGCCAAGGATGGTTCTCATCGCAGCGCCCCCAGAATGCCGAACTGGCCTACGTTAAGCAGACGGTGGACATCCCGTCGATGACCCGATCAGCGGAGGCCGGCGGCGACAGCAAGCCGCCGATCGTCATTCCCCGCAAACCCGTCGATCTGACGCTTCAGCTTCCGATCGCCAGCCCTGTCGGCCCTTACGAGTTTCAGTTGTTGCGGGAGAAACAGCCGGTGGTTTCTGCATCGGGTACCGCCGTCCTTCAGAATGGCACCACATCGTTCTCCGTCCGCGTTGACCTTTCAAACCTTGCGCCAGGGATGTATGAGATGTCGGTGCGGAAAGTTGGGTGGGATTGGGGCTACTATCCGGTTGAAGTTCGGGCCGACTGAGTGCGGTTCGGCTATCTTGTGGCTCGCTGGATTGCCGAGGCCAGCCCCGATGGAACCGAACGCGATCCGGATAGCCAATTCTCATGGTCCTCGTCAACTTGAACGCCGTGCAGCCAGCATTTGCACATAGTCCAACCCCGATCGTTCGTCGTGGTCGCTGTCACTACCTGTCCGACTCGGCACCAAGGCTCCGAGGTGGGACGGCATCGCTGGCCTCATCCTAACAGCGGCTTGGCACAGTACTGCACTTCCGGCTGAAGTGGCTTGATCTCTTCATGTGGACTATAGCGATGTTGCTTCATCGGCAATTCGCCCGCGTCGCCATCTTCCCAGATAACGAGTGATTGAACCGAGATGCAGCGCTTGGTAGGTTAGTCGTTGGAAATAGAAAGCAAACACTGGAAAACCGCCTATGCCCTATTCTCGTTCTACGGAGAGAATCACCGCCATACTACCGGAGGTTCTGGCAATACCCGAGATTGCGGACGAGCTTGAGGAAAAGGGTATTCGGCGAGACATTATCGAGAAAGAGACATTGGCGCGCTCACAGAGGATTTGGGAGGTTGTTGCTGCACGGACGGATGCGTATGACGCCACCGAGAAGACCATTGAGTCGGTGCAAACTCGCGCCCGTATCCCGGTGGTCCCGCAATATCTGAAGTGGATTCACACGACAGCCTGGACCCTGGTCAGTTTAGTGCTCGTGGCCGGATTGGCGACGATCGTGTTCGGAATAATGAAGGGATGGGGGGCGGTCCCACCGGTCCTGACGCGGTTCCTCAGTTGGCGGAACTGGGCTTGGATCCTAGGCAACGTGATTACGATCTCCGCCGTGCTGTTGGCCTGGCATCGCCATCGGAGTCGATTCTTCGCAGCGGTGATTGAGTCGGCCAACGATACATTGAAAGCACAACTTGCCCCCTTGAATCAGCAACTTGAGGCAGACCGAAAAATAGCCGATCAATCCCTGGAACAGGCCGTCAAATCCGAAGTTCGGGAGATCATCTCGCAAACAGTGGTGAGCTGGTTCGGCACCGCGTTGCCGGATAGTAATGCCGAGGGCCTGTCGCAAGTGCAGAATCCTGAATTCGAAATTACTACAGCGGCGGGTGAGCGGCTACGGCGGATTATCGGCGGGGTGAGCGGCGCCAGTATCGGGATTTCCGGGCCGCGCGGCGCCGGCAAGACGACGCTGCTCTGGGCGAACTATCAGATCGGCAACACAAAACCGGACGTTCTATCCGTGTTTACTTCGGCCCCCGTCGAGTATGACGCGCGCGAATTCGTCCTCCATCTCTTTGGCAGCGTGTGTTCGCGGGTCATCGCGAAAGCGGTCGGACGGCGTGAACCCTCCACAAGAAGGCGATCTTATGAAAGCGAACGGCCTTTGGACCGACTGCACCTCATGTTTGGCGGCACGCGGTCATTTTTGATGCTAGGAACGATGTTGGCGTATGCCGGTCTAATACTCGCGTACGTCAAGGCCCAGGCGGCGCAAGCCACCTCCGCAGCGCAAGCGGCGAAGACACCGGTGCCGTTTTGGTCCGGCTTGGTGGCGGCCATGGACGTCAACCCCGGCATGCTCATCGTCTGGGGGCTGGTGCTGGTTGTGCTTTCCTTCGTTGCGCGCCCGTATCTCCGCTCATGGTTGAGGATGAGAGACCGGCGTCTGGCAGAGAGCAGCGAGAATCCGGAAGACGTCGAGTATGAGAGGTCGCTCGAAGAGAAGGGGCCGCTCGTCATCGGCGCTCATCGTCAGCTTTCGAATATTCAGTTTCAGCAGAGCTTTACCTCCGGTTGGTCGGGGTCCCTCAAGCTTCCCATCGCGCTCGAAGGGTCCATGAAGTCGGACCGCTCGTGGGCGGAGCGACAAAGGACATTACCCGATATCGTCGATGACTACAGACGATTCCTCGAGCGCATAGTCGGGAGCGAGGACACGCCTTACAAGCAGGTTCTGATCTGCATTGACGAACTTGACAAGCTGGAATCGGACGAAGCCGCCCAGCGGTTTCTGAATGGCATTAAATCCGTATTCAATCAGGCGCGCTGCTATTACCTCGTGTCCGTGTCTGAAAACGCTATGAGCAGTTTCGAGCGTCGCGGGCTGCCGATCCGAGACGCCTTTGACAGTTCCTTTGATGAAGTGATTCAGGTGGATTATCAGTCGCTCGCTTCGTCGAAACGGCTTTTGTCCCGGCGGGTTCTGAACGTTCCCGATCCCTACCTGTGCTTTTGTCACATCCTTGCAGGCGGGTTGCCGCGCGACCTCATTCGTGTCTGCCGCGCGCTGTTCGACGCGCGGGCGGTCGCCCGCCGCAACAGCCTGACGGATATTTGTGCAAAGGTGATTTATGAAGACATCCGCACTAAGCTGCGCGCCATTGCAGTAGCGGCTGAGCAGCAACCGGATCTGTCACGGAATTTTGTCAGCCACCTCCTTGCAGATCCGCCTGACAGTGGAACAGGGATATGGAAGTTGATTGACGTGCTGGAGTACGACCAGTCCGCAGGCAATGCGCACAACGGTGGAGCGGCCCAAAAGACTCCGCTGCCGACCGAAGCGCTTCTCTACATGTACTTCTCGGTAACGGTCCTGGAGTTGTTCGAGAGTATGGACGAAGCGAGGTGGCGAAAGGGGGAGGAACATGGCCTCTTCGAACAACTCGCCATCGTACGTCGTTCGATTTCTCAGAATCCCCACCTAGTGGCGGAGACTATTGCGCGCACCAGGTCTGCCTTCGGTCTCCCAGTGCGGTCCGGCAGCGCCGCCCGAGCATCTTCGGGATAGGTCTTCATGCCCGCCGGATGGGACGCCCTTTGCAAGAGAGGTAAGCCTCGGCTCCCGCAGATCGTCGACTCGGAAGCAAATTCAAGTTGACGCGTCGTGGTCGACGCACCGAAGTGGACGTGCGACGGACTCCCCACCGGTAGTCGTCAGTGCACAATCCCGAGCGAGTCACGATTGATTTCTTTCCAAGCCATGTCCCTGCGGTGATGGAAGCACGCCGAATCTACGAGTGAGTCAGCAATTCGAGAGCTGTCGAGAGCTGGGCGGACGGATTATTCCGGTCGCCCTCGATCCATGGAACATGCACATCTGGCTTGATGCCGCTGCCCTCAAAACAGTGACCGTTCCAAGTTCGATACTCCGCTTTCGGCATGACAACCATGTATCCAGCACCCACCTTTGCTCCTGAGCCCGGAATCAATCTGCCCGCGGTTTCTGCCCCTACGATTTTGGCGAGTCGATTCTCGGAAGCGAACGCGGCGACCATTTCGCCAGCGCTTATGGTGTGCTCGTTCACCAGGATCGCGGCACGACCGTGCCATCTTTTTGGACCCAACCCTTCCGACATGAGGGCTACTGACATATCACGGCCCACGAACTTAAGCGCCATGCTCGCGATCGCCAAGGGATTGGGCAAGTTCGTTGGCAATCGGTTCAATTTCGGGAGCGTCGTTTTGTCGTATCCGCGCTCCGCGCGCTTCCGCGTCACCGTGTAGCCGATTGGGATTCGGTCCGGCGTCAGGTGGCTCATCAGCCGAAGGACACCGAGACCGCCGCCGACGTGGCCGCGAAGATCGAGAATGAGCCGATCGCAGGATGCAAGTGCGGCCATGGCTTCGTCGATCGTGCGAGCCACATCCAGGCCGAGCATCCCTGGGAGAATCGGAACCTTGATGTGGCCGGTGTTCCCGTCGAGAATCGACCAGTCGACCGGCTTTAGCGTGGCGGTTGGCTGCTTCCGCGACCGGGGCGCCGGGATCGCAACGGGCACCGTCATCTCTTTACCACTGCGGCTGATCGCGAGACTAACGTCCGTTCCCATTGCGAACATCGGTGGTTCGTTCGACGGAGGAACGACACCATCGATCGTGCGCACCACATCGCCGGGTTTCAGCCCGGAATCGTGCGCGGGTCCGCCTTCGTGAACATCCTGCACTATCCAATGTGTGTCCCCGTTGCTTCCAGCTTTATGGAACGTGGCCCCAATAGCGAGGCGCGCCGGAACGCGTTTCACCGATTGATGGAAGAACCCGGTGTGGCTGGTCCCGAGGCGGCGAACGAGCTCGTGCATTCTACGCTCGAATGCTTCGGCGTCGTCAATTGCGAGAATCTCTTGCCGGCTGTCCCGCGCGAGCTCCGGCCACCTGGTGCCATTGAAATTTGGGTCGAAGTATTCCTTCGTCACCTTGGCGACGGTCTTATCGAAAATTTGCGCCCGTTGATCGAAGGTCAGCATTGTTGGTCTCGATTTTGAGTCTTCTCGTGCCATCGCCGATTACCTCAAAGCCAGCCCACAGGTATGGCTTTGCCTTTTCTCCGTAGGTCTTGATGAAGTCGAGCTGAGCCTGGCGTAGGGCATCCGATACCGTGGAGCCTTTTGCCAAGTGAGTATAGAAAGATTCCATGAGTGTTGCCGTCGAGCGGTCATCGACGGACCAGAGGCTCGCTACGACGCTCTTTGCGCCCGCCGTGAGAAATGACCGTGCCAGGTTCATGACGCCTTCCTGGCCCTGAAGGCGACCGCTGCCCGTCTCGCATGCAGACAGCACCACAACGTCCGCATTCAGCCTGGTTCGTTGAATCTCGCGGGCCTGCCAGAGCCCGTCCTCTGTATCGCGACCGGGCAACAGCACAAGAGCTGCCCGGTCGGGCTCCGATTCGCTACTGACACCGTGCGCCGCAAAGTGCAGAACCTTGAAATCGCCGAGCGGCTGCGATTTCAAGGCAGCCTCAGACGATCCGCCGCCGTCAAGCGTGACGCTTCCCGGCCCCATGGCCTTGGCCGCCTCGCTGATCTCCTCTCGCCCGAATTGAAGAGGCTTCAAGTTGGCTGCCCGGAGATCCGCCATATCGCGTTTCGTTGCGGTCGGCTGTCCGGCTCCAGTCGCGCTGTATGCGACACCCAAGAACGGTTTCGAAGGAGTCGCGCGTTTCGCGGCCGTTCTCAGCGTGTAATAGATCGTAGCCGAAGGTGCTGCTGAAACAGTCAGCCGCGATTCAACATACGAGCCTTGCTCGTCCATCAGCGCGCCGAATGGAACCAGGTGCAGCGATCCATCAGGGATGACAACAAGCGAGGATGACGCGTCGGGTGCCAACGGCTTCAGCACCTGTTGATACAAAGCGGTCGCACTCGCTCGTGAGTCGGATTGACTGCGGATGGCCGTCACGAAGGCCTTAGCTGCTTTTCCGATTTCCGCGCGGCCCGGAAGTGCATGTACGCGCAAGCCGGATTGGGTGATCTGGAGGGCGTAGCACGCGTCCTTATCGAAGACGTATTCCACGAGGCTCTCGCGAGGGCCTAACAGTCGACGCACGGCGGCAACTGACACCGGCGGCGTTCGGCGCAGAGCCATCTCCTTCCGGACCCTCCCGTACTCGACGGGGATGAGCCGGTAGTATGCATCATCCAACTGAGCCAGAATGCGGCGGGTTTGCGCGGCCGTGAGTTGCTGATGCAGGAGTGCCTTCTGCAGACGGACGATCTCGAGTTCCTGCGGCGACTGCTGCGCGGTCGGCGCCGTCAGCCGCGCGTACCGAATGGAGTCGTATAGCGTTCGGCCACGAACGTTCTCGATGATGTGAAACGCTTTAGGGCCGTTGTGAAGACGATTCCACGCAAGCCGGAAGTGCGCCACGTAGATTTCGCTCAGAGCGGCAATCATCGAGCTCTTCACCAAGGAGCTGGGGGCGTTCACCAGAAGCCCTTCGATCAAGCTGGAAGCGCGATCGTATAGCGCGTCCGCCGCTCTCACATTCCCGAGCTCGATCTCGACTTGCGCCTTCTCCGCGACGAACCGGGGCAGGTCGTATGCTTCCTCCACACGCTGGACCACGACAATCGAGCGATCGATTGCCGTCAGCGCCTTCGCCGGTTGGTGCGTCTTCCGGTATAGCGCCGACAATCGCCGAAGCGCTTCCGCCTCTTCTCGCGGGAGACTTGCCTTCCTCGCGATTTCCAAGGCCTTCGTGATCGCCGACTCTGCAGCCGCAGTGTTGCCCGCGTCCAACTCCAACTGGCCAGCCTGATTCAACAGCGCGCCTTCCGCGACAACAATGCCGGTCGACCGTGCCTGGGCTAGTGCGGTCGACAGGACTTCGCGTGCCGTTTCTCGTCCCTTGGCGAGCTGATCCTCCGGCAGGGAGGTCAGCGCGTTTATCCTCGCCGTGTACAGATCCAGCGGCATCTCATGCCCGGACTTCTCCGCGAGGGCGGTCACCCGATCCAGAAGGCGCAGGGCAGAATCGGGACGGCCATTGTGGGCCATGCCGTTAGCGAGCCAGATCGTGAAGTGAAGTTGGCCGGCCACATCACCCAGAGACTCGGCCTTGCCAATGGCTTGTTGTAGGGCCAGTGCGGCGGAGCCGAGGTCGCCGTTGACGCCAGCGAGTAGCCCCAATTCCCCGCGAGCCCGATTCTGCCACTTCGCATCAGAAATTGAAGTCGCAGTTGCGAGGACTTCCTGCCAGTCCTCGATTCCCGCTCTCGTATCGATGTTCAGGTCAATGTTGCCCAGCAGCGACAGCGCCCGAATTTTCAATAGGGGATCTGCGGCGACGGCGGGATTGACCAGGTCGCGGGAAACCTCGTCATGCACTGCCCGGTAGGCGCCGGATTCCACGTCCCGGTGTAACCGTCCGAACTTCGCGTATAGAGCATTGCGGGTGTCCCCGGATTTGCGGAAAGCGGCCTCCGCCTCGGCATAGAGGGGTGCTGCTTTGTACCAATTCCCTTGGTTTGCGAACCCATCAGCCTTGGCCAATAGATCGGCTGCGTTTTGGGCGAATACCGTGGTGACGACTGATAACAGGAGTGCAGTTGGCCTCAGGACGCCCATGATGATTTTTATTAGGAAGCGCATTCACACAGTAAGCCGCGGCGGCGCGGCTTCGGGACAGAGAATTTCAAAAAGTTCTCGGAAAGTTGCCGGAAGGTTTCAGCCTAAGAATGTAGGAGCGCGCGGAACGGGATCTTGTTTCAGAAGTTTGCCAAAAACTTTCGCTACTACAAGCCTACCGGCGCGCCAGGCATCTGTCACGGTGGCTCCGTGTCGCGACGTACGGAATAGGGCAGATTCCTATGCCCGACGGAGCGGCCCCGAATGGATAGAACTTCACATGCCGTCAAGTCCCAGATCGCGGCGATGGGTGCTCAGATCTTCGAAGTCGGACTGTTCAAGCCGGCAGCCCAGGAGCAAGGACAAGCGGTAATGATTCCGCGAACGTGGGATCGGGATACAGTGCTGCGGTCCATCCCCTGGCTCCGGCTACAGAACGCGGACGGACGCAATGTCTACATCCGACCTAAGGGCGAGCACGACTTGAGCCTGGTGGATGACCTCACGGCGGAAGCCGTCAAGCGGATGAAGGCGACCGGCTTCTCGCCGGCTGTTGTCGTTGAGACGTCGCCGGGAAACTTCCAGGCGTGGCTTAAGCATCCCCGACAGCTTCCTCGCGAGCTGAGCACGATGGCTGCGCGGAGGTTGGCGGAGGACTTCGGCGGAGATCGCGGTGCTGCGGACTGGCGTCATTTCGGTCGCCTCTCGGGCCTGACGAACCGAAAACCTAAATATCTTTCGGAAACGGGCCTCTTCCCGTACGTTCGCCTGATCGAGGCCTCAGGTGCACCGTACCCCGCGGGTGAGCGCTTCGTGGCGGCGATCGCTGCCCGGCATGAGATGGATCAGAACGAAAAGCGGCACAGCCGGCCCACACACTCCGCGACTACCAACAGAACCAGATTGAAGAGCGTGGACGACTTCCGATTAAATCCACGGTACGGTGGCGACGCTACACGCGAAGATCTCGCATTCGCGGTTTATGCCCTCGCAAGGGGCGTGGATATAACCCAAATCGCAGCCGCCCTCAGCAGACGTGATCTATCCCATAAAGGTAACGATCAGCGCCAAAGCCAGTATGTTGCTCGGACGATCTCGAAGGCGATTAGCATTGTCGGAGACAAGAGTCGCTGCTGACTGTATTGGCCGTGCGAAATGCTGTGAAGTGCCGTCGGACGCCGACAAGCAGCGGAAAACCCAGGCGGGCAGAAGAGAGATCCTCATCTCGCTTACGCCTTCGCTTTGGGTAGTAGTTTGCCCCATTCAGCCCGCGTCATGTACAAAAGCGCACAAGGCTAAGCTGAGCGGTGCTATAATTCGCTGCAAATACAGCAAACGGTGACGCTTAGCTGCTCGGACCGTTGATCGCGAGGTCGCCCATCTAGACCGGCAGATACGGTCACAGCTCGACTCGAATTCGTACTCGGTACGCCAGCGCAGAGCGATGGCCTAGAAGGATGGTTTGCGCTTAAGAGATGGTCCACTTCATACCGCCCTACTTTCACTACAGACGCACTTCATTGTTTTACGCGTCATTAGCTGCGGATTCCGGTGCTGATTTGACCGTCAGCTTCGAACGTTGTCTTTGGACTGACCACTTCGAGCTTCAAAAGCTGGCGACAGTACTCGCTGGATTGGATCAATCTCGGCATTTGATCATTCGAACGATACCGCCACCGGACCGAGCCAGCGATCCAGCTTTTAAGAGCCTCGTCGCAGTAAGCGCCTACGCCAACCGAGTTCAGTTCTTCGCCTTTCTCGCCCGAGCATTGGAAGGCAGGTTTACAGTCCTGGTCGGGTCGGAGGTCGTTGTCGCTAAAACGCCCGAAGAAGTCGCTTCCGAAATCGATCGGCGTCTTCCCCTTGAATTGCTTGGGACGCAAACTCGTCTATCATTTATTCCCTTCACTCCTATAAGCGATCTGATTTCAGTCGACAAAATCACTTCACGATTTTCGGCGGGAGATAAAATTCAAAGCCTTCTCGCGCACTATTCGACTTTGGATTTTGTTGAATCCGGAGAGCTTGCGACTCTTGTTGTGAACGAGTTAGCCCATAACATAGTAGAACACGCTTGGCCGAGCACATGTGGACGTACACCCTCGGCCTGCATATCGCTAACGTCAGTTGATTTTGGGGCACGGCTAAAACCAACAAGTAGATACAACACCAGGCTACGATGGGCGCCACCATATGAGCGGGAGTTCCTGCATACCACCACCAGTCCAGGTTACCTCGAACTCTGCGTTACCGATAACGGCTGCGGGGTGCCATCTTCGTTGCGATCCTCGAATCACTTCAATACGATAGCCGAGCGCCTGCACAGTGCAGAACCCACAGACGCAGCCCTGTTGGCGGCGGCATTCTGGGACACCATCACTCGCGATCCAGGGCCACATCGCCCAGGGCTAAGGGGGCTGTTCTATGTCTTCGAAAGTGTCCGCGAGAACCAAGGTGCAATAGCCTGTCAGTCGGGCTCAAGTGAGATGGTGGTTGTTTCCGCTGGCAATGGCTGGGCCGAGGCATATGCGAAGCGAGATCCTCTTGCGCCAACCACAGAGGCGGACACGCGACCCGTTCTGCCCGCCGTATTGGGAACGCACCTCAGAATACTTCTCCCCCTTGTCCCCAAAAAGAGTCGCCGACACCATTGGCAACTTAGAACAATCTCCCATCCTGGGGAGTGGGCCGACCAGTCCGCGCCAACGGCCGTGCCTGTTCTGGCCGCGCCGCCTGCGCCCAGTCCAGGGATTGGGGTCCAGGAAGCGATGTCGTCGTTTCGCGCCGAATGCAAGAGCTTAGTTGCGAGCGGCCGAAGACTCTGGGTCTCCGCATGCGCGACGCGCGCTTGGCGCAAACAGCACATGCAGATGCTTCTCGAGGCGTTTTTAGACAATCCGGTGGTCTGCAGTCTGTGCATGGTCAACGTGCCTGCCTCGCAGTTCGTAACGCTTTTGTTGGTTGCCCGACACTTCGATCCGCTCGCACGGGGAAAGGTCTTCGTGCTTCTGGACGAGCAAGGGCGCGTGGCCATTGTCTTCAAGGACCAGATAGAGTTGGGTCAGCGGTTCATGAAATGGGCCACTGGAGGTGAACGTGTCCTCACCTTCGGAGAGTCGTTAGAAGCCAAGGCCCTTGAGGAGTTTTGTTACGAGTTCGAGCAGGCCCACTCAGCGATAACTCTTTCTGTTGGCCTTGTAATGCTCATGCGAGCTGGCATTGAGGCTGAATTCACCTATGTCTTGAATGAGTATAGAAACACGGATTATGCCGTGCGTCTAAGCCCCGAGACGTATGTGCAGGATTGGATCGAGTTTGATGAAGCACTTCGCGAGACTGCCTACCTGCGGTGGATCTCATCGTACCTATCTGTATTGTTCAAGTACTCTCTCCGCCCTGACGGAATCATTGTCCTCAGGAGGGCGGCGGACCGAATCGTTGCCTTTCAACAGTCACTTCACGGCCAGTTCGTCTGGGCAATGCCCACTCCCGCGCCGGAATATCTGCCTACAGCAGACTGGCTGGCAGGTCGCGAAGCACTCTGCCTTATAACGGACATCGTCTGCCGAGGAGATACGGTCCGGAGCCTCTTACAGCAAATCCTTCGGCGATACCCGCCGAAGAACACGCGCCCGATCGTCACTGTGTTCGCGCCCTTACTGATCGATCTGGCACCTCCGCCTCTCGATTCCTGTGTCGCGGACACACAGTGGCCCGGATTGTCGCTCCTCGACGCCGGAGAGATTGGACGGTTCCCGCTGCTGTGGATGCAGCGAACCTGCACCAGCCGAATTGAGACACGGCCGGACGATAGAGACATCGCGGTGCCAGATCGAGGCAGCAACATCCTCGTAGATCCTACTGAACCGCCGGACGAGGTTGCCTTCACTCCTGATATACCCGCGTCGCAGTTCATTCGCCTTGCAGAGCGCCTTCAGGCCATTGCAATCGGTCATTTGGCCGTCACCGGCGAGCATTTTGACCTCGAGTTCGATATGAACCGACTCCTTCGGGAAGGGTCCCCCGTCGCTGCCGCATTTGCGGAGCGCGTTGCGCAGTCCTGTGTCGCGAACCGACTAGACACCCTGGTCTTCCCAGATGAATCTCGAATCTCTCAAGTAATTCCTTTGATTGAAGACGAATTGCAAAGCCGCATGTCTCCCATCCCGACCTGGGTTCGGTTCAGACGGGACGCGGATGGTCGAATTAGGGTGCGAGCAAGAGATCGAAGCGCCCTCCTCACATCCACTGGCGTTTTGATCATTGATGACGCGGTCAACTCGGGGAACACTACTCGGCAGATGCTTGGGAAGGTTATTGCCTTGTGCAAGGACCTTAAGGTTCTCGTCCACTACGTGGTCATTTCGAGGCGTTCTAGCGAGCAGGAGGCCATTTGGCGAGAAGTTACGTCGCTCCGCGATGTCAAATTCGAGGCCAAATGCTTAACTCATATCCCAGTCGGCTTCTTTCAATCGGATAACTGCCCGGCATGTCGCAAGAGAAGGCTCGCCGCGGCATACTCGAGATCGATCACGCGACCAGATATCGCGCCGGTGATGCAAGACCTCGCACGACGCTTGGTCCCGGTTCCTTTGTACAGCCAGACTGTCGGCCTCAGCGCGGCGGAACCGCCGAGCCGTTACGCTGCCCCGGTACTCAATGCCGGGGAACCGGCAGTAGAGATGTTTACTACGCTTTCCGGCGCCAAGGCAATGGCGGCCACCACAATCGGAGCCCAACGAGTCGTCACGGGTGATTTCTGCAACCGCATCTTGGAACTGTGTGCCCAATCACCATATGTCGCCGCCTATGCATTTCTCAGGCTCGCGAGTAAAGGTGTTGGTCTTACCGAGATCTGGGAGTGGCCGGGCATATACGACAGATTTAGCCAGCTAGCTCACGTCCTCGGTCAAGAGTACGCGGACAGTCGCGATAGCGTCAACGCAGAATATGCAATTCGTGCAATTGTTGATTTGGCAAATGCAGTGGGTCTCGGACGCGCTGGTGTAGCGGTCTCTGCGCTCGGGCAATTGATCCGCGAGTGCAGCATGATGCTGAACAGCAGGCGAGTCTACCAAGAATTCATTTTCCTTGCCTACCGAAGCCCGGGTAGTGCGAAGAACGATGCTTCACTTCAGAAATGTTTCGACGATGCGTGGGCGGTCGAGAAGCGACCGCAACCCGTCGTATCGGTTACCGGAGCCACTGAACGACGGGGCCGTCTGCAGACCCTTTCCGGTATCCTCTTTGGACAACGTCCCGCGGATGGTTGGCGTGACGGTCTAATTGCGCTGTTGGAACGCCTGTCATACATCGCTGGTCACGAACCAATTGCCTATCTGAATAGGAACGATAGGTTTATGACACAACATCTCCGAAACAGAGTGTCTGCCTTCGTATCAACTTCTGCCTCGGGATCACAGGTTCCTACGAGTGAAGCCAGCGCACTCTTAGCTCAGGCTCAGCGTACGTATGCAGCACCAGTGACGGATCTCGAGCACTTGGCGGATGGGTTCGATGCCTCAGTTGGATCATGGTTGCGTCTATTGGCAGCGTCCAAACTGCTTCCTGCATCTCAATTGGCAGATTGTGAACATGACCTGTTGACCGCACAGGCGGATGCAACCGAGCTTATTCGGGCGATTGAGCGTGTGCGTGCTCTCGGTGCTCGGGGTGATCTGCTAGGCCTTGGAGAAGCTCTCCGACTCGCGTGCGAGAGCCAAGCGAGGCTTTGGCGCATCGTCTACGGCATGCTCGACGAGGGCGCCCCATCGCTCCTTAGGCGCGTCGTCGAGGGCAATCTGAGCCCGGTCCACGCGATCGCGCGACGGTTCTCGGTCGACGCCGTCGAATTTGCGTTGAATCGTGATCCCAATAAAGAACGTACAATCAGCGTCTCCGGATCGTTCTTTGAGTATGCACGTAGAGTGGAAATGCGCTTGGCGAAAGGTGAGGCAGGCGCGCGTAGCGGCGTCGTCCTAGGGGGTATGACTTTTGTCGAAGAAGTCCTGACCAACGTTATCATTCGGAATCCCTTTGAACATGTAATCAGCAAGGTGTCCGCCAAGCGGATCGAACTGGTCGTCGATGTAGACGGGCTCGATTCGATCGACCACAAGATACAACTGTTGACGGAAGTCATTGTTGACGATCGACCTGTCGCTCTGCCAGAGCAGATGTGGGAAGGAACGCTGGGCAGACACAGGGATCTGCTGTCGACGCTCTACGGTGGGCGTATATCGACGATGCAGTCAAAACGCGATGCGTCGATCAGTGTAGTGGCGATCGAATTTGTAGTGGGGCATTTCTGATTAAGCAGCACGGGAGAGATACATGAAGATTCTCTGGTGTGACGACGACGCGCATAAAGAAGTCAAGCTGGAAGGCTTTCTAGCAGAATGGAACTTGTCGGATCGCAGGAATGACGTGATCCCGGTTTGGGAGAGCCAGAAGATCTTGGGGCTCCTGCGGTCAGTCTCGGATATAGGTCTCGTGGTCGTAGACCTATTATGGAACCAGGATGAGCAGGTCGGAATGCTCCCACACGGTATCAAGATCATTCAGGCCATTCGCGAAGAGTATCCAGACATTCGAATTGCGACTCGTAGTGTTATCTCACGCCCTGACGTCATAGCGGGGCTCGTGCAGTACTTTGTTGAGCATCGCGTATCTGATCATTTCTATGCTGGCGATCCCTCCCAGCATGCTGCGTTGCGTAGAGAAGTAGTCGTGTCACTGGCAGAGCGGGCAGGTGCCAAACTGCCAACTGCCTTAGGAGCCGGATCGTTGAGGGCCTACGCAGGCGAGCGATGGGGCATTGTATTCATCGTAGAGGCGATGGGATATCTTGCTTTTTGGGAGAAGTCCCACGAAGCCCAACGAGAATGGTGTAATGTCATTTCGGAGTGTTTCGGCCGTTGTGCAGATATTGTCCGAACCCACGGTGGATTCTTGTTTAGAGTCTCGGGCGATCGCTTGACCTGCGTCTTTGTTGCACCGCAAATTGGCGGTGATCATTCTGAACTGGCCGAAGCGGCAGTAGAGGCAGCGAGGGAATGCCGGGACTTGGGCCGCACACACGTGACACGTTTCAATCAGAAGAACTCTCGACTGCTTAACAGCGGTGCGGGTGCGCCGCATATCGCGATCGCAATGGAGGGGGGTGCATTACTAGTTCACGCCGTTGATCGCGGCTCCTTGGAGGACACGATTGTGATGGGACTCCCGATGACATTCTCGCGACGTGTCGTAGGTTTTTCACCTGAGTACCCGATATTGATCGGAACTGGTCTGCGACGCGAATTGCGCCAGATTGAAGCTTATGAGACTAGATTGGTTACAGCCGATCAGCGGGTCAAGGAGTTAGGACAGAACCTGCAGGTGTTTACCTTCGCACGCTGAGAATGACTGAAAATAAACTATCTGATCGCAATATAGTTGTGGCCCTGTCCGGCGGCGGTTTTCGCGCATCGCTGTTTCATCTTGGCGTAATTCGGTTTCTTCGGGATTCTCGCATTCTGCATCGAGTAGAGTCGATATCATCGATCTCCGGCGGAAGTATTACCGGTGCACACTGTGTTCTCCGCTGGGATGAACTCACGGGCACAGAAGAGCAGTTCTTACGGGTGATAGATGACTTTGTGGCTTTTGCCAAGGCGGACGTACGCGGCAGAATATTGCGACGATGGCTATTGGCCCGATGCTGCGTGCTGCCTTGGCTGCTGCGCGGCTATCGCTTTTCCTTGACCGGATTGCTGATTGATGAGTATTCGAGCTTGTACGGTATCTCGGTATTGAAAGATCTCGAGCCAAAGCCGGGCCAACTGGCGGACCGACCTCGACTGTATATAGGTGCGACGAGCTTAACCTCCGGTGATCTATGCTGTTTCGATAGCGAGGGCCTGACGGTGTTTCATCGAGGCGGTGAAGCGCGTATTGCGACTGGCGGTGCGCTGCCGCTTAGCTTGGCCGTCGCTAGTTCAAGCGCCTTTCCACCGCTGTTTCCTCCGGTTCGCATAGACAATGAGGTGCTGAGATGCGACGCAAGACTCTTTCCAACGGCGGAGTGGCTTACGGATGGTGGTGTTCTCGATAACCTTGGATTGGAGCTGTGCTTTGCTGCATCTCCCGATTCGAAGGCGAGTCGCCTAATTCTTGTTTCCAATGCATCAGGGGGCGCGGATTGGCGGCTTGACCCCTCAGTGAGAGGGCCAGTCAACAGGAACGTACGTGCTAACGACCTGTTGATGGAACGAAATAGTTCGATACTTTTGGAAGCCACGGCAACGGAAAGGATGGCAGTGATCTCGCTGTCCACCGTCGTTTCTGCCAATGACGGCGGGATGTCACCCGAAGTGCAGCGGGCACTACGCCGAATTCGCACGGATCTGGATGCATTCTCTAATGAAGAGATCGGTGGCTTGATCCGTCAGGGATACCTCGCGGCCAGAGTAACCCTTCAACGATCCGGGTTTGCAGGTGAACTACATGATGCCAATCATGCATTAGATCCTGCCGAAGGCGTGAAGCAGGTCGCGTTCGGAGCCCCCCCAAAGACCTCCGAGCGCGTTCGCTTTCGTTTATGGAATTCACGCGACTGGTGCTCGTGGGCGCTAGCAGCGGTGGTTCTGGCTTGGCTTCTGCTAGGCGCGTTAGCGTTCCGCAGGTTTTCCTCGCCTTGAAACTGCCACGCCACCGTATGTTGGTCACGCCCGTCGTGCCGGGGCGGGTGGCTAACTTCACACAGGGACAGATTTGATCCGGCGCACGACGGAGATAACCATGGACCGAACGGCGCAAGACACTACCGGCAGACTGCGTACAGGAGCACGGCGCAGGCCGCCAGGAACGCAAGCCTTTCCTTAGGTCCCAGCACCGCGAGCCAGAACAAAAACATCCGCATGCTTCATTGTCTCCTGAAACTCCAACGCTACCGTAGCCGCATGCCAAACCAGAGGCCGACGGCGAGCAACATCAACGCCAATACAAGACCGACGGCAATCCAGGCAGATTTAGGCAGGGTAGCAATCGAGGTGGTTTGGGCTCCCACAGTCCTGGCCTCTGATGCAACGCTCGCGGCTTTGGCGATCTCGTCCCTCAGCACCACAGCGCAATCGCGAACCTCTTGAGCGAGCACACCGCCGGCACGCACTTGCACCTTTTCTGCGGCTGCCTCGAAATCGCGTACAGCCGATTGTACGCGGTCCAGCACTTGAGCCACGGCTTGTTCAAAAACAAGCCGGTTCAAAGTGACCACGGCCATCATCGGATCGTCCGGGTCGATGCGGATTCCATGTTGCGCCGAGACCTCGGCTGCCAGTCGCCTGAGATCCATGGGTGTCGTTGGCCCCGCCATGTCAGAACGGCACCCGGTCGAGCTGTTCGAAGAGATCTCTCTGCACGATCTTCAGTCGCTGCTTCGCCATCACGGGAAGCCTGGCGGCGGCGATCGCCTCGCTGAAGGTCAACTTGGCTGCGATCATCTCTTCGACATCGCGGCCGAATGTGTCCTGATTGCGTTTCGAGAAAATCACGGCTCCGCATACCTTCTCGACGTTCTCACGGTAGGCTGCCATCTCGGAGAACTTCTTGCCTTCAGCCTCGACGCGCCCAAAGTACTCGTTCACCCACACGACGACATTTCGCTCCTGTGTTGTTTGGGCAAGCTCGTTGAACCCGTTAAGAGTATCGAGCAAAGCCTGGCCACCGGTGATGACCGTATGCACGTAGACCCGCCGGCCATTCTGCCGCAGGTAGTCCAGCGCGTTGTTCTCAAGCAGGTAATGCCACAGCGGCAGGAACGATGATGCACCGTTGTCGACGACGAATGTTGCCGAATCCTCCATGAGGAAGCGTTCCATCAACGAATCGAACGCTCGTTGCTCAATCCGGTTGTGTTCGTCGCGCAGATTCAGTCGGTCGGCGGCGAGCGAAGCATACTGGGCGAATGTCCGATTTACGGGGTCTGTGTCGATGCAGCGGACCTCTCGGCCCTTGCCTTTCAGGTATTGGGCGAGGATCGCTGCGATTAAGCTTTTGCCCACACCTCCTTTGCCCTGCAAGGTGAGGTGAATCGCGCCAGCTGACTCGATTCCATTCGTACCGTTCGTGTTTAGGGTTTTCGCCATCGTTCTTCCTTCCTGTCTAGATCAGCTTCTTGATGTCGGGATCGGAGTTGTATTGAAAGCCGGGACGCCGATCTTCTCGCTCTCGAATGTTGGCGAGCGGATCGTGGACAGTCTCGACCCCCTGATCGGGAACGGTTCTTTCTCTCGCCGCGCCATCGGTCGAGACGGGCGCCGCAGTGTCCCGAAGGCCGCCTGTGTGCGAGATGTTCGAGCCAGGCTCAGCGGCAGCCGCGGCTTGATCCCGGCGCTTCAGTTGCCCGGTGTAATGCGAGAGGCGCGCGTACCCGATCTCGATCCCGATCTCGTTGAGCCACATCCAAATGTCCTTGAGGCTGTGGCCCGCATCGAAGAGCGCCTTGATATCCGGCCACGCCTGCCGGACTTGCCCTGCCTTGGTTCGCGGTTTCTCCGCCAATCGCGCGCGGAGCCGAGTCAGATCCAGTTTGTCGTTCGGTGTTTGATCCAAGCGGCCTCTATTCCGTAGGCCGCGAGAAAGGATGTCCGTGACGGCGAGTTTCAAGATTTCCACGGAATATTTCGGAAGGTTTCAGCGGCGCGCCTTATCCGAGGCAGGTTTCAGAATGTTCCAGTTGTTTACCAGTTCGTCTCGGAGCGAAGCCGACAGCGAAGCTCCATACCGGCCAAACAGACGGGTAGTGGAACATAAAGGGTTGTTGCGCGTTTCCCGGTTCTTCCTGGCCTATCCTCTTTGATTCAGAGCGGTTCCGCCGCGCACGAATCTCTTCCACATGTGCACGTTCGTGCACGCCGCTGTCACGCGCCTCGTCTGCGGCGACGTACGGACTGTGAAGGTTCAAGCGAAGGTCAAAACAGTTTGCCGGGGACTTCGGATCGATGAAACGCTAGTCGACCGGATTGAACGCGCTGCAAAGGCCGGCGGCTTCTCAAATCCGAGTGCATTCATACGAGCGGCAATCGAGCGCGAATTGGCAGGACGTGAAAGTGGTGTGGATGCGGCCGAGGAGCGGATCGCCGCGAGTCTTGATCGGCTGGCCCGAGAGATCCGCCGTGTCAACCTCGGCCAGCAGGCGCTCTTTGCCTTCGTCGATTCCCTCGTGAAGACGTTGCTGACCTGCATCGCGGAGCCGCCCAGGGACGCTTACGACCAGGCCGTCGCACGGGGGAAGGTCCGGTATGATCGCTTCCTCAAAAGCGTCGGCGTAGGAATGGTCGGCGATTCCCACGCTGCCATGACGGAGTTGCTGAACCGTGGCGAAGAGCGCTGACGAAGGGGACGACTTTCGAGTCCGTCCAAACCGCCCCCATGCTGGTGGAAAAGGTGAAGCCCGCGCCTGGTCGACCGCCTTAAGAACCGTCCTTCGGTATGCCGGCACCTCCCGCCGATCGAAGAAGTCGACGGGGACTGGCTGCGGCGGCGGGGCGGGAAGGCGCTTCAATCAGCGTTGCGCAGTCCGTACGACGTACACAACCAATAAGACGCTTCGGGGCTCGCGAGAAGTTACCCAGTAGCGCTCGCTTGAATTGACCCAG
>JAFDVU010000110.1 GCA_018268835.1 Acidobacteriota bacterium
GACCTGCAAACCGCGGATCCGCGCATCCTGCAACTGCTGACCAACGGGACCGCCAACGCTGCGCAGCGCTACCAGGACACGCTCGAAGCCAAGGGGCGCGAAATGGGCGCGTTGCTCAGCCTGGGCACCGCCATCCGCGACATCGCGCTGGACGATATGAGCAGCCCGCTGGACTATTACTGGGAGGTCATCTGGGACATGCTCGCGCCCGACCGTTTCTGGGCGTGGACGGATGCGCGCCTTCCCGATCGCATCAAGAGGATGGCGGACCTGAACGCGTTTGCCGAGGAGAAGAATCCGGCGCAGTGGCATCCACCCAGCGGAGCCATCGGTCCGGCGACGCGGAGTTGGAAGCAGACGCGTTTCGACGTGTGCAATGTGCAGATGACGTTCCACGAGAAAGACACGCAAATGCGCACGGACGCGAAAGGGCGGCAGGTCAAATGCGTGGTGGCGGAACCGGACATCGACTACTACAAGGACCTGCTGGCGCACGGCTTGCTCGAGGTGCTGCCCAACGCGGTCACCGGCGGCAAGACCGATCCGCGCGTGGTCTACCAGATGCGCTGGATGGCCACCATGCAGGAGGGGCTGCCGGCGTTCGCGCCGCCATGCACCATCGAGTAGGCGCTATTCCGTCCTGGGTTGGGTGCGGAACATGGCGATGGCTTCGATCTCGATCAGCAGTTCCGGGCGGCACAGAATAGCCTGGATGCCGGTGGATGCCGGGACCGGATCGAGGCCCTGTTCCTGGAAGAAGCGGGTACGTTCCTCGTTGAAGGCTTCGTAATCGCGCTCGATATCGCGCAGGTAGCAGGTGGTGCGGACGATATCGTGCCAGGTGGCGCCCTCGGCTTCAAGCAAGCCGGTGATGTTGTGGTAGGTCCGCCGAAGTTGCGCCCGGAAATCCCCGATATGGACGCTGCGGCCCTGCTCGTCGATGCTCGCGGTCCCGGAGATCAGCAAAATGGCGATGCCGTTGAGGTCAATGCGCATGCCGCGCGAGAACGAACTCGGCTTGCTGTAGTCGTAGGCCTCGTTGAGCACGCGCAGATTGGTGATCGCGCGCTTTTCGACGGGTAGTGCCGCCAGGTTGCGGAGAAGTTCGGCATCCAGAATCATGCCTAATAATACCCTAAACTCAGAAAAAGTTGCTGCGTTTTGATGGGGTTACAAAGTTTTACGTCGTTCCCGGCGGGCTCGCCGCCTTCGGATCGGGCCGGCGGGCGTGGGGCCGCGTCCGGCGTGCGGCCGCGCCGAATGGGAACGGGCCGGCGGGGCACATGGTATTATAAGACCGAAGTATGACTCGGGAGGAGAACCATCGATGGGTCCGCTAGGTTGGCCGGAAATGGTCTTCATTTCTCTCCTGGCGCTGATCCTCTTCGGCCCCAAGAAGTTGCCGGAGTTGGGTCGGACCGTAGGGAAAGCGTTGACTGAATTCCGGCGTGCGTCGAACGAGCTCAAGGCGACGTTCGATCGCGAAATGAAAAACCTGGAGCAGGAAACGGAGTCAATCAAGGAAGCGGCCAATCAATACCAGTCCGAGACCTATAACTACGATTACTCGTCGCACGAATCGACCTACGAGGGGGCGTACAATTACGACCAGTACGGTTCCTACGAGGGTGATTCCTACGACTCCACTGCCAACCATAACCCATCCACATCAAGCGAATCCGCAACTCAGGACGCTGAATCACACGCCACGGCACCGGAAGGAACGGTTGCCCATGGGTCGGAACCGGCCGAACACTCCGCCGGGCCAGTAACCACGCACCCGCCCGAATCCCATGGCGCACCGGCGCCGACGGCACCACACAACGCGTAAAGCATGAACTCATCGGAAGAGCAGAAGGGAGCCGGCGCTCCCGGCACGGGATCCACGCCGCCCGGCGGAGATATGCCGCCGGCTTCTTCGCAGTACGAGGACGGCTATCCGCATGAACCGGACGTGTCCACGCCGGCTCCTGCCCCTCCTCCGGTGAAAACGGCGCCCGCGCCGCCGCCCGGTGTTTCGCGGCGGCCGGTACCATCCGGTAAGAAGGGGGGAGGGGGCAAGACGCCGCCTCCGCCTCCCCCGTCGGGCGGCGGCGGCGATGACGATGAGGAGGGCGAGGAGTACATGCTGCGCATGTCCTTCCTCGAACACCTCGAGGAGTTGCGCGCCCGCATTATCCGCGCCCTGCTGGGCGTGGCGGTTGCCTTTGTCGTATGTATTATCTTTACGGATAAGTTGTGGGCCTTTGTCACCGCGCCCGCGGTGGAGGCCCTGACTACGCTGAAATTCACTCCCACGCTGGTGCAGATCACGCCGATGGAAGCCTTCAACGTGATCTGGGTAAAGCTGCCGATTCTGTGCGCGGTGTTTGTCTCATCGCCGTGGATCCTTTACCAGGTCTGGGCGTTCATCGCTCCCGGACTATACCGGCGGGAACGGCGCTGGGCCGTGCCTTTCGTGCTCTCCTCGGCGGGGCTGTTCATCCTCGGCGGTCTGTTCGCGTATTTCATCGCTTTTCGCTACGGGCTCACCTTTTTGCTCGGCATCGGACGGGGAAATTACGTGACACCGATGGTTTCGATCACCGAATATTTCGACTTATTCGTGAACGTAACTCTCGGGGTCGGGCTGGTTTTCGAGTTACCGGTCATCATTTTCTTTCTGACCTTGCTGCGAATCGTCAGTCCTTCTTTCCTCATCAATCACAGCCGGTACGCGATCCTGGTGATTTTCGTCATCGCGGCGATTGTCACGCCCACGCCGGACGTGTTCAATTTAATGTTGTTCGCCACGCCGATGTGCCTGCTGTTTTATGTCGGTATTTTTGCCGGATACCTATTAGTACTGAGACGGGAGAACCGGCGGTTCCCATGGAAGAAGGCCATGACTATCGTAGGGTTCGTACTGCTCGTTCTCGCTCTAGTGCTATACCTTGCCATTACGAAATACGGTTTGAAATTGGTACCCCATTGGCCGTTCTTAGCCCGGTAATAGCCGTGTTTCGGTAGAATTGCGCGTTGAATCCGATGTAATATCAGTTGACTGGGTGGACCGCGGTATCCGCATGGACTCCACCCACGCGCAACCTGCATGGATCTGTACAAAGCAATTCAGGAGCTTTACGCCGAAAAAGAAAAGCTGGAGCGCGTTATCGCTTCCCTGGAGGAATTGCAGCGGAGTTCGGGCGCAACGCCCATGCCGACTCCCAAGCCCACCAAGCGCCGCGGCCGCAAATCGATGAGTTCCGAGGAACGCCAGGAAGTATCGGAACGGATGCGGCGCTACTGGGAGCAACGCCGGAAAGACCGGGCAGACGCCAAGTCCGCGCCGGCCGGAAACCAGTAACGGCGGCAATCTGCCGGCCTCCGCCGTAGAGACCGGATTTGCGCTTCCCCCGCCTCGGCCCGGTTCACTTCCTGAAAAACCAGAGCCAATAGTATTGGTCGCCGGCGCCGTATTGGAAGCGCAGTTCGAAGCCGCAGCGCTCGGCCATCTCCCGCGCATCGGCTTCGGAGAAGGTGACTCCAACCCAGCTATGCTGATTGTCCGCCTCCACGTCGGGCGCGCCCTGCACCTGGAACTTGAACAGGGCACCCGGACGCAGCAGACGATGCACTTCGCGCACGTAGTTTTCGATGATGGTCCGGCTCGGAATGTGCTGGAACACCATGAATGAGAATGCGAAGTCCATGGGCGGAGGCGGCGATCCAAGTCCCAAGCGGTGCCACCATTTGCCGCCGATTGCGGTGAGGTCCTTGCCGTTGTTGTGGAACACGTGCGCATTGGGGAAACCGGCGACGGCGGCGCGCGCCTGGCGCACCATTTCGCGGCTGATATCCACCGCGTAGACCTCACCGAAGAAACCTGCGAAAGCGCGCGTGACGCGCCCGGCGCCGCAGCCGATTTCAAGCACACGCATCTGCCTGGGATCCTTACCCTGGCAGACGTTCGTCAGATCGTTGAGGATCTCCTCTTCGAGCGTGATTCTGCCCGAGCGGTAGAACTCCTCGTCGTCCCATTGCTGCTGGCCGGTTACGACATAATGGCGGGCGTTTTCCCGGGCGCGACGCTCCCAATTGCGGCGCATGCGGAGCAGTTGGAGAGTGGTGTCGAACACAGCCATCTGCTATATTGTAAGAGAATTGCCTGGGGGCGTGTAGCTCAGCTGGGAGAGCACGGCGTTCGCAACGCCGGGGTCAGGGGTTCGAATCCCCTCACGTCCACCACTCCAACCCTCCCGTTATCTACCCCTCACCATCACTGCCCCTCCCTGACCCGTACTGCGCCCCGTGGCGCCGGGGGCAAGATTTATTTCATAGTGGATCCTTGAACCTTATGGCATTCCTGGCAATCGCACTCGCCGCTTCGCTTCAACCCCTCGCCCTCGCCGGAGCGGCGGCGGTGTGGTTCCGGCGGAGGCGGAACGCGGAACACCGCCCGCGTTTGCTCATCGCGGCGCTTCACGAAATGGACTCGGATGCCCGGGAGCGCCGGCGCGGGCGGGCTCGCGCCGCGTAAATCCGGTTGGCGGGACCCGCGGCACCCTTCCGCGCGTCACAAAGTGTACCGGCCCGCCGCGGCCACGTGGCGCGCGATAGCGCGTCCCAGCGCGATGCCGTCGGCCGGTTCGTGCCGTGCCATGCGGCGCACCAGGGCCATCCGGGCGCGCAGGGCGTCGCCCTCGGCGACCGCCGCGACTACTTTGCGCGCCGCCGCTTCCACCACCTGAATCGCGCGCGCGGCGTAGTAGCCGGTCATGGCGATGGCGGTGGCCGCCGCCGCGTCGCCGCGCGCCGCCCGCAGTTTCTCCGCCCGCAGGATGCAGGATTCGAGCGCGTACACCTCGCTGATGCAATCGGCGAGAGCACCCATGATCTCCTGCTGCTCGCCCAGGGCCTGCATGTACTTCTCCGACGCGGCGCCGGCGGCGAACAGGGTGAGCTTCTTCGCCGCGGCCACGAGCGCGTGTTCAAGCGCCAGCGGTCCGGATGTGTCGCCCGCGGGTGCCGCCGCGCCCGGGCCGGTCAGCACCTCGCCCATCAGGCGCCGGATTGCGCCCAGCAGCGGCAGATGGCCCGACATGGCCCGCTTCATCAGCCAGCCGGTGATGATCAGGCGGTTGATCTCATTGGTGCCCTCGAAGATGCGGTTGATGCGCGCATCGCGGTAGGCGCGCTCGGCCGGGTACTCTTCCACGTAGCCGTAGCCGCCGAAGATCTGGACCACGTGGTCCACCACCATGTCCAGCATTTCCGATCCCCACACCTTGAGGATGGAGCACTCGACGGCGTACTCCTCGATGCGCTTCTGGATCTCGCGAGAGGCGCCGCCGGCATTGGTATCGACGCCGGCAAGCGCGGCATCGATCATCCCGATGGTGCGGTAGGCGAGCGATTCGCCGGCGTAGATCCCGGTGGCGCACTCGGCGAGCTTCTCCTGGATCAGACCGAATTCCGCGATGGGGCGGCCGAACGCGACCCGCTCCTTCGCGTATCCCAGCGCCGCCTGGAACGCGTGGCGAGCTCCGCCGACGCAGGCCGCGCCCAGCTTGAAGCGTCCGATATTCAGGATGTTGAACGCGATGTGGTGGCCCTTGCCGGGCTCGCCCAGCAGGTTCTCGACCGGTACGCGGCAATCGGCCAGCACCAGCGGGCAGGTGCTGGAGCCGCGGATGCCCAGTTTGTGCTCCTCGGCGCCCACGCTGAATCCCGGGGTGCCGCGCTCGACCAGAAACGCGGAGAACTTCTCCCCGTCGATCTTGGCGAAGACGGTGAACAGGTCGGCGAAGCCGCTGTTGGTGATCCACATCTTCTCGCCGTTGAGGATGTAGTGGCCGCCGTCGTCGGAGAGCACGGCGCGCGCGCGGCAGTTCATGGCGTCCGACGCCGAGGAGGACTCGGAGAGCGCGTAGGCGCCGATCCATTCGCCGCTCGCCAGCCGGGGCAGATATTTCGCCTTCTGTTCCGGCGTGCCGTACCACACGATGGGCAGCGTGCCGATGCCCACGTGCGCGCTGAAGGCGACCGAGAAGCTGGCCAGGCTGCTCATGTGCTCGGCCACGATGGCGGAACTGACCTTGTCCATCTCCAGGCCGCCGTAGGCTTCGGGCACGTCCACGCCCATCAGGCCGAGATCGCCCGCCTGGCGCAGCAGCCGGCGGGTCACGTCGAAGTTCTTGGCTTCGATCTCGGCGGCCAGCGGCATCACCTCGTTGGCGGCAAACCCGGCGGCGGTGCGCGCGATCTGGCGGTGTTCGTCGGTGAAGTCCTCCGGGGTGAAGACCTCCTCGGGGCGGATGTCCTCGATCAGAAAGCTGCCGCCCTTGGCGGGCTTGATTGCGGGATGCGTCGTCGTGGTCGCCATGTCGTCCACCTCCTCAAGAGGGTCTCACAAAAGTCAGCGGCAAGCCGCTGCCGCCCAGGGAAAGTCCGCCGTCGCACACGAAGACGGCGCCGGTGATGTAGGCGGCGGCGCCGGAGCAGAGGAACAGGGCCAGGTCGGCGAGTTCGTCGCGCGTGCCCATGCGCCCCAGGGGGATGCGGCCCACCACGGCGGCGCGGTCCGCGTCCGCCGGCGCCAGGCGGCGCATGCCCTCGGTATCGTCGGTGGCGCCCGGGGTGATGCAGTTGGCGCGGATCCCTTCCGGTCCCCATTCGATGGCCAGCGTACGGGTGAGCATCTCGACGCCGGCTTTGGCGGCGCACACGTGCGCCTGTAGGGCCATCGGGATGGTGGCCTGGCCGGCGGAGATGTTCAGGACGCACGCGCCGGGCTTGCGCAACCACGGGTACGCCGCGCGGCAGGCGTGGAACGTGCCCAGCAGATCGATATCGACCACCGCTTTGAAGCCGTTGGCGGACATCCCGGTAACCGGCGCAGGAAAATTGCCTGCCGCGGCGCAGAGCAGGATATCGAGTTCGCCGAAGCGGGTGTGCGTGTCGCGCAGGGCGGCTTCCACCGCGCTGTAGTCGCGGACATCGAGCGCCACACCGTGGGCCGCGCCGCCGGCCGCGCGAATGCCCGCGGCGGCCTCGTCCAGTTTCTCGCGCCGCCGTCCGGCCAGCACTACCGTGGCCCCGTGCGCGGCGAACCGCTCCGCCATGTGGAGTCCGATGCCGCTGCCGCCGCCGGTCACGAAGGCGGTGCGGCCTTTGAGCAGATCGTCACGGAAAATCCCCGCCATGCCATCGAGAAGGTTATCATGCCCGCCGCCGCTTGTCCCGGCGAATCAGGTATATATTGGATGGACACGCGGCACTGCCGCCGTAAAGTGGAAGAAGAAGGTCAATACGACTATGTGGCTACGTTTCGCCTCCTGCGGTGCGGCTGTGCTCTTTCTTGCCGCTTCGGCGCGCGCCGACGATTGGGCCGAGCGCGCGAAACTCGATGGCACCTGGCAGTCTTCCACCGAAGGCAAGGACGCCGGCTCCGTCTGGACGCTCCAGGACAAGGACACCACCATGCTGGTGACCGAGACGCGCAACGGCGAAAAACTGCTTGAGATCGACTGCAACACCGAGGGCAAAGAGTGTACCGGCAAGCGCTCCGGAAAAACCGTGAAGGTCACGCTCTATTACAGCGGACCGGGACTGGTGGAAATCGAGACCCGCGGCAGTGAAGTGGTCCGGCGTCGCTTCGACGCCTCCGGCGCCGGCGGCACGCTGCGCATCGACACGACTCCCATGTCGCCTCCGGGCAAGGCCGAGACCATCGAGTTGAAGCGCCTCACCGCCACCGCGGCTGCCGCCAGGTAGCCCGCCTGGCCCGCGAAGACGAGTCGCCCGCGCGACTAAGGAATGTGCTGTATTCTGTGCGCCATCGCACACAAATATACTCCTTAGTCTGCCCATGCGCACAGCTAAGTCGCTTGCACTAATCGGGCTGCTCGCCCGATTGGTGTTTGCGGCCGACGCAGCGGACCTGACCGTCTATGTCAACCCCTTCATCGGCACGGGAGCGGGGGCGCCCGACGCCGGTCTGGCGAACTCGTCCGGCAACACTCCGCCGGGTGCGGCGTATCCCTTCGGCATGGTGCTTTGGAGCCCTGATACCACCACTTCCGCCGGTGGGTACCGGTATGCCCAGAATCAAATCCACGGTTTCAGCCTGACGCACTTCTCCGGCCGCGGCGTGGCCTGTTACCAGGACCTTCCTTTTCTCCCGGTGAGCGGTTCCGCCGCCCCCACCGCCGACCAATGGCCGTCTTACGGCGCGACTTTTCAACACCGGAATGAAATAGCGAGTCCCGGTTACTATAGTGTCTTACTCGATTCTAATATTCGGATGGCCCTCACTGTTACCAGGCGTACTGGTATGTCCAGGATTGAGTTCCCATCCGGTCCCGGCGCGGGAACCGTAATCGTCAACGCCGGCGGCAGCGCCCAGGGCAACCGGGAGGAGGGGACCGGGATCGAATTCGCCGGACCGCGCCGTCTGCAAGGCAGCATCGCCAGCGGCGACTGCGGCGGCTTCTTCACCTATCGCGTCTTCTTCGCCATCGAGTTCGATCGCCCGCCCGCCGCTTCGGGCCTGTGGAAGGACGGCTCCGGCGTGACCGGTCTCTCGGTGTCCGGCGCGCACACCGGGGCCTGGCTGACGTTCGATACGACCTCGACTCCGCTGGTCCAGGCCAAAGTCGGCCTCTCCTACACCAGCGTGGCGGAGGCCTGGAATAACCTGGAAGCGGAGAACAGCGGCTGGGATTTCGATTCCGTCCGCGCCGCCGCCGCGGGTGCCTGGAACGCGCGCCTGCACTCCATCGAAGTCAGCGGCGGCACGCCCGATCAGAAGACCGTCTTCTATACCGCTCTCTACCACGCCTTCGTCGATCCGAGCACCTTCAGCGACGCCGACGGCGCGTACCTGGGCTTCGACAACCTGCCCCATTCGGCCGCGCCGCGCGACCAGTATTCCGGCTTCGCCGAGTGGGACATGTACCGGACGCAGATGCCGCTGATGGCGCTGCTGGCGCCGGAGGCAAGCGACATGATGCAGTCGCTGGTCAACGATGCCGCGCAGGATCCGAGCGGCGGACTGCCGCGCTGGGAACACGCCAATACCAACTCCGGCGGCATGATCGGCGACAGCGGCGACGCCATCCTCGCCGGTGCCTACGCGCTCGGCGCGCGCGGCTTCGATACCGCCTCCGCCCTCGCCGCCATGGAGCGCGGCGCCCGCTTGCCCGACACGCTTTCCGCCGGTCAGGTGGTTCGCCCCGGACTGCGGGAGTACGAAACCCTGGGCTATGTTTCCACCGCGCAGCCCGACTCCGCATCCCTGACCCTGGAATACGCCACCGACGATTTCGCCATCTCGCAATTCGCCGCCGCGCTCGGCTATGCCGACAAAGCAGCCTTTTACGCGCACCGCGCGCAGAACTGGCGCAACCTGTTTTCCAACGGCTACATCATCCCGCGCAATCCGGACGGCACCTTCCCCGCCAACCCTCACGCCTGGAGCGGCGATGGCTTCTGCGAAGGCAGCATGGCGCAATATTCCTTCATGGTTCCGTTCAACATGCACGAGCTGTTCGCACGTATGGGCGGCAGCGCCGCCGCGATCCGCCGCCTGGACCATCACTTCACGCTGCTTAACGACGGCTCCTGGAGCGAGTACGCCTTCATGGGCAATGAGCCCAGCCTGAAAGCGCCGTGGGCGTATCATTTCGCCGGCGCGCCCTACCGTTCGCAGGAGCTGGTACGGCGCATCCTGTCCACTCTCTACGGCAACAGTCCCGGCGGCATGCCGGGCAACGACGATCTCGGCACCATGAGTTCCTGGGCCGTCTTCGCAGCCATCGGGCTCTACCCGCACACGCCCGGCAGCGACGCCATCCTGATTGGCAGTCCGCTCTTCCCCTCGGTGAAGATTCACCTGGCCGGCGGCGCGACCGTGGAGATCGCCGCGCCCGCGGCACGGGAATCGCACCCCTACGTTACCGCGCTCAAGTTGAACGGCGTGCCGTATTCGAGCTCGTGGATTCCCTTCAGCCTGCTGGAGAAGGGGGCGCGGCTCGAGTTCTCGCTCTCCGGCACCCCGAATCCGGAGTGGGGTGCGAAGCCGCAATGGCAGCCGCCCTCGTTCAACGCCGTTTCCACGATTCCGCGCGCGTTTCAGTAGGGCTCAGCGGTTGCCCGCCGCGATCACGGCGGTGGCGACGGCCAGGAGCGCCAGTCCGCCCCAGAGTTTGCGCATCGCCCGCGGCTCCACGCCGCGCCACTCCCCGGTGAGGACGCCGGAGAGGTTCGCGGTCATGATCATGAAGATCTGAAACAGCGCCCAGCCGGCGCTGGTGCCCAGTTCTCCCAGGTACACCGAACTCACGCCGTAGATGGCCACCGCGCCCATCCAGAACACGCCCATCAGGCAGCCGCACCACAGGTCCGGACTCCACCCGCCGCGGAACGCGCTCCACGTCCGGTTGCGGCGGAGCAGCCACAGCGAATAGCCCACGTTGGGCAGCAGTCCTCCGGTGAGCGCCACCGGCCACACCGCGTAACCCGACGCTTCGCGCGAGGTTCCCATGCGCACGGCCGCGTCCGCGATGGGCTGGCCGAAGGCGAAGGAGAAGTTCAGCATCGGCGCCATGACGCCGCACAATAGCGCTAGCGCCAGCGCCGCGCCGTAGCCCTGCGAACCCGGCGTGGCCGCTGACGCGCCTTCGCGCATCCTGCCCGCCCGCGCCGACACCGCGATGCCGGTCAGCATGATGGCCACGCCGGTGAAGATCAGCACGCCGCGTCCCGTCATGGCCACGTCGCGATGGCTCACCACCAGCGGCACCAGCGTGCCCAGCAGCGCCCCCAGCCCGATGATGATGGCGTAGCCCAGCGCCAGGCCCAGGCGCGCGATCGAGATACCGAACAGCACCTGCGCGATGCCCCATCCGGCGCCGAACAACAACGGCGCCAGGAACGCCTCCGCCGGCAGCGCGGCGTACACCGCGCCCACGCGATTCACCAGCGCCGCCGCGAGAGCCCACGGCAGGATCACCAGCGAAACCACGCTGAAGATCAACCACGTGGCTTCCCACGGCCAGCGCCGCGCGAATTTCATGGGCAGCATGCAGTTGCCCGAAAGCAGTCCGGCGAAAAGGGTCAGCAGCAGGCCGAACCATTGCGCGGCACTCATCAGGATGGCTCCTCCTTGAGGTCGCAGGAAAGTCCCGGCTCCATCGGGGTGCGGTAGACGCCGCCCTCGATCGAAGCCGGATGCACGAAGTACTCGCGCAGGTGCGGGATATGTTCCAGAAACAGCGCTTCGCACCCCAGCGCCACGTGATTGAACAGCACCAGGTGCTGATGGATCTGTCCCATGTCGCCCACGTGCGGGGCCACGGGGAGGCCGCGCTTACGCGCCAGCAGGCTTACGGTGAGGAACTCGCTCACTCCCGCCAGGCGCGTGCAGTCCGGCTGCGCGAAGTGGACCGCGCCCGCCTGCACGAAATTCTTGAACATCACGCGATTGGGGACGTGCTCTCCGAGCGCGATCTTCACCGGCGCGATCTCGCGGGCGAGCAGCGCGTGCGCGGCCACGTCGTCGGGGTGGGTCGGCTCCTCGATCCAGTACGGATCCACCTCGCGCAGCCTCGCGCACATGCGGCGCGCCTGCTCGAGCGTCCACTGCTGGTTGACGTCGAACATCAGACGGCATCCGGCTCCGGCCACGTCGCGCAGCAGCGCGGCGCGGCGCAGGTCGCGGCTTTCGTCCTTCGACCCTACCTTGAGTTTGAGCGCGCGAAAGCCCCGCGCCAGCGCCTGCCGCGCGTTCTCGCGCACGCGCTCGTCCTCGAACTGAAACCAGCCCACGCTGGTGTCGTAGCCGGGGTAGCCGGCGCGCAGCACGGCTTCGCGCGCGGCTCGCGTGGGCAGGTGTTCCCTCAGAATGGCGAGCGCGCCGGCGGCGTCCAACTCGTCCTCCACGTAGCTCAGGTCGAGCAGAGCCACCACCTGCTCCGGAGTCAGGTCCAGCAACAGGCGCCACAGGGGGACGCCGCGCGTTTTGGCCCACAGGTCGAAGCAGGCGTTGACCAGCGACGCTAGCGCGAGGTGGACCACGCCCTTGTGCGGACCGAGCCAGCGCAGCGCGGGATCGTCCGCCAGGCGCCGCGTGAGCGCGCCGAATCCGGCCATCGTCTCTTCGATCTCGCATCCGGAGAGCGCGCGTCCGAGTTGCTCGATGGCGTCGCAGACCAGGCGGTTGCCGTTGCCCAGCGTGAGCGTGATGCCGCTACCTTCGATGCCCGCGTCCGTCGCCAGCCGTGTGACGGCGAACGCGTACTCGGCGCCGGAATGGACCGCGTCCGAACCCGCGCCTTCGCGCAGCGGAAAGCGCCGGTCGCGCGCCTCTACGCGGGTGATCGTGACGCTCTTCATCGCCGGTATCCCAATTCCGCGCCGCCGCTCACGGGCAGGATGCAGCCGGTGAGAAAGCGCGCGCGATCGGAGAGCAGGAACACGGCGGCGTCGCCCACCACGTCGCCGCGCGGGCAGTAGCCGAGCGCGTGGATGCGGTCGAGGTATTCGTGGATGCCCGCCGGGTCGGGTTGCTCGGCGGCCCACTGCTCCAGCATCGGGGTCCACACGCCGGCGGGGCAGACGGCGTTGACGCGGATGCCGAAGGCGGCGTAATCGAGCGCCATGGATTTGGTCAGGGTGATCATGGCGCCCTTGGTGGCGGTGTAGGCCGCGTGGTTGGCCTGTCCGATCAGCCCCACCATGCTGGCGGTGTTCAGGATCGCGCCGCGGGTCTGTTTCAGCGCGGGCAAGGCGGCGCGCGCCGTGAAGTAGACGCTCTTGAGGTTCACCGCGAAGAGGCGATCCCATTCGTCCTCGCCGGTTTCGTCGAGCGGTTTGGAGGGCGCGGAAATTCCGGCGTTGTTGTGCAGCGCGTCCAGTCGCCCGTAGCGGGCCAGCACGGCATCCACCGCGCGCTTTACGCTTTCCGCGGATGCCACGTCGCACTCCACCGCGAGCGCGTCCGCCCCGAGTTCGCCGGCGGTGCGCGCCGCTCCCGCCGCGTCGATGTCCGCCACCGCGACCCGCGCGCCTTCGCGTGCGCAGGCCAGCGCGCACTCGCGCCCGATACCGCCGGCCGATCCGGTGATCATCACTACCTTGTTCTCAAGCAGCATCCGCCACGCACTCCGCAATCCGCGCTTCGATACCCGCCAACGCCTCCGGTATTTCAACCTCACCCAGCATAGCCGCCCGCACGTTGCGCCACAGAATCTCTTCGATCCGCGGATAGTAGGGCAGCTTGGGCGGCACGATCAGGTCGTGTTCGATCGAGTGTGCGAGCAGATCGAGGCGCGCGGCCTCGTCCTCCGCCGCCGTACTCCGCTGCCGCTCCATCACACCGCGCCGCACCGCCACGGATCCCTGCCGCGCTTCGAGCGCCTGCTGTTCGGGCGCGGTGAGGAAGCGCAGCAATTCGCGCGCGCCCGGATTGCGCCCGCCGGCGCGGGTGAGCGCGAAGGTGTGGGATCCCGCGTAGCAGAACACGCGTCCGCCCGGACCCGCCGGCATGCGCGCCACGGCGAAGCGCCCGCGCACGGGAGAGGAGGGGTCGCGGTACGATCCCCAGTATCCCGGCCAGTCGCTGGTCATGGCCGCGCGGCCTTCGCGGAAACACTGGTGCGCTTCGTCGTAGTGCCAGCCCGCGGCCGCGGGAGGCACCGCGCCGGAGCCGTACAACTCGCGGAGCACGCCCAGCGCCCAGCGGCCGCCCGGATTGTTCACCTCGGCCACGAGCGATTCCGGAAAGATGCGCGCACCGCCGGCTTCGGCCAGCTCGAAGAAGGTGCCGAACATTCCGGATTCGATTCCGGTGAGCGCGAACCCGTACATCTCCGGCGCGCGCGTGACCTGCCGCGCCACGCGCACCAGGTCGTCCCATGTGGCCGGCGGAGTCGCGATCGCGTCCGTGCGGTAATGTAGCAGCCGCAGATCGATATTGCGCGGGATCGCGTAGAGCGCGCCGCCGATCGACGCCATCTCCAGCAGGCGTGGGAAGAAATCGCCGGTGTCGAAGTCCTCCAGCGTCGCCAGCAGGTGCTGCTGCGAGGGAGCGTACTTGGTGTGGGTGCTGACCAGATCGTAGGGCGCTTCGGCGCCGCACGCCGCCAGGTGCGCGTTCAGTTCCGGATGATTCCCGCGAAAGGCGATCTCCACGCGCACGCCGGCTTCGCGCTCGAATTCGGGGATGCGTTCGTAGAGGCGGTCGTACATGCCGCCCGAGATCAACGCCGCCCGCACGCTGGTGTGAGCCATCACTTTTTCCTCCGGCGCGGTGTTTTCTGCGGCGTCCAGACCGCGTGCGCCGATGCGGCGAAGCGTCCCACGCAGTGTTGCACGAATTGCGCGGCCACGCCGGGGTCGCTGTCGCGGATCAGGTAGATCATCTCGCGATGGCGCGGCAGGTCCGGCTGCCAGCTTACGGTGGTCTCCCGGGTCTCCACCATGCGCAGCAGCACGAAGGTGAAAAGGGGGCGCAGCAACCGGCCCAGCATGTCGGCCAGCAGCGGATTGCCGGAAGCTTCGGCCAGCGCGAGGTGGAAGGCGAGATCGCTCTCCACCAGTTTCTTCACGTCGCCGCGCTCCGCCGCCCGCGTCATGCGATCCAGCGCGATTTCGAGCGGGATCATGTCCGCGCGCCTCGTCGCGGCCAGTCGCGCCGCCAACCCTTCCAGCGCGCCGCGCACTTCGTAGATGCGCGCGATGTCCTGTTCGGTGTACTGCGGCACGCGCGCGCTGCGCCCGGCGCTCTTCACCAGGAAGCCGTTGGCGACCAGCAGGTTGATGCCTTCGCGCACGGAGGCCTGGGCGACGCCGAACTCGCGCGCCCACCGGGCCTCCACCACGCGCTGTCCGGGCCGCAGCCGTCCCAGCACGATGGCTCCTCTCAAGCGTTCGGCCATCTGCTCCTTGAGCAGGGGTGGGGGTGGGTAATCCGTCATTTGAGCGCCCATACGTCTTATAACACGCCGAAATTGCCACGTACAGGGCAAAATGAGCGCTTGACACGACCCGCGGCACCACCTACACTCAGCGTGGACGGAGCGCACCGTATGAACCGAAGAACGTTCTGCTCGATTCCCCTGGCCGCGGCGGCGATGCCCGCGTGGGCGCAAACCGCGGCGAATCCCGACCCCGGCGCGCCCAAGCGCGCGCTAGAACACTGGAAGGACCTGCGCTTCGGCATGTTCGTTCACTGGGGACCGGTGAGCATCGTGGGGACCGAAATCAGTTGGTCGCGCGGCGGGGAGAGGCGCGGACGGCCGGAGACCAGGACCGGCAACGTGCCGGTGGAGGTCTACGACAACCTCTACCGCATGTTCGACCCGGTGAAGTTCGATCCCGACCAGTGGGTCCAACTCGCGCGCGATGCCGGCATGAAGTACCTGGTGTTCACCACCAAGCACCACGACGGGTTCTGCGAGTTCGATTCGAAGCTGACCGACTACAAGATCACCAGCGCGCTCTCACCGTATCGCAAGGACATCGTGCGCATGCTTTCCGACGCCTGCCGCCGCGGCGGCATCGAGTGGGGCGTCTACTACTCGCAGCCCGACTGGCATCATCCCGACTACCGCAACGGCGCCGCGCACGCCCGCTACATTGAGTACCTGCACGGACAGGTGCGCGAACTGCTCACCAATTACGGGAAAGTGCACATGTGGTTCTTCGACGGGCTGGGCGGCAAAGCGGCCGATTGGGACGCGCCTCGCCTGCTGGCCACGATGCGCTCCCTGCAACCCGACCTCATCATCAACAACCGCGCCGGGCTGCCCGCGGATAACGACACGCCGGAGCAGCGCATCGGCATGTTCCAGGACCAGCGCCCGTGGGAGACGTGCGCGACGGTGGGCACGCAGTGGTCGTACAAACCCGACGATACGCTGCGGCCGATTGAAGAGTGCCTACACGGGCTGGTTTGCTGCGCCATCGGCGACGGTAACTTCCTGTTCAACGTGGGTCCGCGGCCGGATGGCCTGATCGAGCCTTCGCACGCGGCGCGCTTGCGCGAGATGGGCGAGTTCCTCGCGAAGTACGGCGAGAGCATCTACGCGACACGCGGCGGACCGTTCGTCGCGCCGGACGAAAAGAAGCGGCCGGCCAACGCGCGCGGCTTCGCGCTGGCCGAGGGCAACTGGTGGGGCGGCAGCACGCGCAAGGGCAGCACGATCTACCTGCACATTCTGCGCTGGCCGTCGGATGAGATCGCGCTGCCGGCGATCTCGCGCAAGGTGGTCCGCCACAGCGTGCTCACGGGCGGCAGCGCGAGCGTGAAGCAGTCCGCCGGCGGGATCGCGGTGAGTGTGGCGGCGGCGCACCGCCACGCGATCGATACCATCGTCAAGCTGGAACTCGACGGGCCCGCGGACATGCCGGCGATCCGGCCGGCGTAACAGCGAGGTGGCGCCGCGGTCACCTCATAGGGAGATTCCGATGAAGCATCCGCTATCGCGCCGTTCGCTGCTGCTGGCGGGCGCGTTCGCCGCCGCCGGACGGGGGCAGCAGAAGCGCGCGGTTTACGTGGTCCCCAACTTCCATCCGGCAAGCTGCGGCTGGCTGACCAACTTCTCCATGGAGCGGGTCTACTGCGCCAACAGCTACTTCGACCACCTGGACCGGGTCCGCGACGACCCCAACTACGCCTTCGTGCTCTCCGAGTGCAACAACATGATCGCGATGTTGAACTTCAAGCCGGAGCGCGCGGCGGAGTTGAGAGCCGCGATCGGCGCGGGGCGCGTGGAACCGGTCAACGGCTTTTTCCTGGAATCCACGATCAACCTCTCGGGCGGGGAGGCGCTGGTGCGGCTGGGGGTGGAGGGACTGCGCTGGCAGCGGAAGATGTTCGGCGCGCGCCCGCGCTTCGCCTGGACCATCGATGTGTGCGGCACACACGAGCAGATGGCGCAGATCGCGGCCGGACTGGGTCTGGAGGCGATGGTGTACACGCGCAGGAATCCCACGGGCAGCGCGGTGCACTGGTCGGTCTCGCCGGACGGCTCGCGCATCCTTTCGATCTCGCCCGGGCACTACAGCGAGTTCCACACAGTGATGGCGGCAAGAGAACCGCTGACGCCGGCGCAGATGGCCGAGGTGGAGAAGGCCATCGAGAACAAGCGCGCGATCACGCCGGAAGGCGCGCCGATCCTGATCCTGGCCGGGGCGGGGGATTATTCGCTGGCACCCGCGCGCAAGCAGTTCCCGAGCGAATTTCTGGAAGCGTGGAAAAAAGATCTGGCGCATCCCGAGCTGCGCTTCACCGTGATGAGCCGCTACCTCGACCAATTGCAGGCGCTCGAAAAAGCCGGCCGGCTGCGGATCCCCACGATGCGGGGCGGCACCGCGTACGACTTCGACTCGTTCTGGATCGAGAACCCGCGGGTGAAATCGTCGTACCGGCGCGGCGAGCACCTGCTGCAGGCGGCCGAAGCGCTGGCCACCGCGGCCAGCCTGCGCAGGAAGTATGCGTATCCATCGCAGGAACTCTACCAGGCCTGGACGCTGCTCTTCTTGAACATGGACCGGAACACGTTGTGGGGTTCGGCGGGCGGCATGGTCTTCGAACATGAAAAGTCCTGGGACGTGAAGGACCGCTTCGAGTGGGTTGGGCTGCACTCCGCGGCCGCCGCCGATGAGGCCGCCGCCGCGCTGCTCCCCGAGGGCGAGGGGCTGGGCCTGTACAATCCGCTGAACTGGAGCCGGCGCGATCCCGTGCTGCTGCCGGAGGCGATTGAGGGCGCGGCGGCGCAGACCGCGGAAGGCGGGATGGTGCTGTGCCAGCCCTCGCTTCCGCCGTGCAGTATCGGCGCGTGGAAGAAGGCGGCGAAGGCGCCCGCGCCCGCCGCGGAGAGCGCGCTGCCGGAGACCATCGAGACGAAGCACTATGCGGTCCGCATCGACCCGCGCACGGGCGCGCTGACCAGCGTGAAACTGCGCGGGAGCGGGAAAGAGATGCTGGGCGCGCCGGCGAACGTGGTGGTGGCGGAGAAACCGAAATCGCAGAAGGGCGATCCCGGCGATTTCATGCTGCCGCGTCCGGAACGGATCCGGCTGGATTCCACCAGCGATCGCGAGCAGACGGTCCGGGTGCGGCAGGGACCGGTGGCCACGATTGTCGAAGCACGGGGACCGTTCATCGGCGGGGGTGTGTGCCGCCGCGTGACCATCCTCTATCACGACTACCCGCGGATCGACTTCGCGACCGAGTTGAACGATCTGCCAAACCTGACGGTGGTGGTGGCGGAATTCCCGCTGGCCGGCGAGATCGTCGAAGTGCGGCGCGGGATTCCGTACGGCTTTTCCCACGGCGCGTGGAGCAAGCCGGACACGAAGCTCACCGGGTGGACGAAAGGCATCGTGCCGGCGGTTCGCTGGTCGCACTATACGCTGGGGCAGGGCGGGGGAGCGGCGCTTCTCGATCGCGGCGTGACCGGGCGGGAACTCAACGGCAGCACGCCGGTGATCTACCTCTATAACGCCACGGACAAATACTACGGTTATCCCAACCCGTGGCTCAGCGGGCAGGGGCGCCACGTTCTGGAATACGCGCTGGTTTTCCACGAAGGCGGCTGGCGGGAGGCGAACATTCCGCGGATGGCGTGGGAGTACAATTGCCGGCCGATGGTTTTCGGGGAGCGCCGGCCGCGCGCCGCGGAGTCGTTCCTGAGCACGTCCGCCAATGTCGTGGTGGAGGCGATGCGGCGGTTGGGCGGCGAGATCGAAGTGCGGCTGGCCGAATGCCTGGGCTATGAGGGGACGGCGGAGGTCACGCTCGCGCTGCCGCACAAATCGGCGGCGATCACGGATTTCAACGGCGCGAGTCCGGCGCCGCTGCCGGGCGGTCCGCGCTATCGCTTTCCGGTGCGCCCGCAGCAGATCGTGACCCTGCGGTTCGCTACCGCGTCGCCAGTGGCGGAACCGGAGATCGTCACCAAATGGGACGCGATGGTTCCGCCCGGCAAGCGCGCCATGCTATACGAGTATTCGAGCGCGAAGGGGCATCCTCCGCGCGGGAACTGAGCGGGGTGGAAGCGTGTGGGCGGCAATCTCTATCTGGAACTCGCGCGCCGGGGATTGAGGATGCCGATCGGCACCGACCTGGTGCTGCACGAGTGTCCCGACCCGGAGGGCATCAAGCACGATGCCGCGCGGTTGGGCGCGGTGGTGGAAGCCGCCGCGCGCCGCTATGCGACGCCGCTGGCGTTCCCGCTGATGGATCTCACGCTGGAGAAGGCGGACCTGCTCGAATTCGCCGGCGTGCCCGAGGACGAGCGGGATCGCTTCCACTTCCGGGAGCCGCCGCCCGAGGAGGTGCTGGCCGCGGCGCGGCGCTGCGCGCAGCGGCCGTTCGGCGCGCGCACTCAGGCCAATCAGGGCGCGGTGCGCTACATCGCGGAGAGGACCGGTCTGTTTCCGGTGGGAATGCTGATCGGGCCGTTTTCGCTGATGACGAAGCTGGTGGCCGAAACCATCGTGCCGGTGGCGATGGCGGGCGCCGGAGTGACCGCCGCGGAAGACGAAGGCGTGCGGCTGGTGGAGCGCTGCCTGGAGATGGCGCTGGCCACGGTGTTGCGCTCGGCGCGGGCGCAGATCGAGGCCGGGGCCAAGGCCCTGATCGTGTGCGAACCGGCGGCGAACACGGTGTATCTTTCGCCGCGGCAGATTCGTGGAGGGGCGTCGATCTTCGAGCGGTTCGTACTCGAGCCGAACCGGCAACTGCGCGCGCTGATGGAGCGGCACGCGGTGGACCTGATCTTTCACGATTGCGGCGAACTGCTCCCCGAAATGGTGCGCAGCTTCGCGTTGGAACTGCGGCCCGCCATGATCACGCTGGGCAGCAGCCGCAAACTGTGGGAGGACGCCGCCGTGGTGCCCAAAAACATCGTGCTGTTCGGCAACCTCCCCAGCCGCATGTTCTACTCCGACGCCGCCATGCCCGTCGAGGAAGTGCGCCGCCTGGCCGTCGAACTCACCCGCCGCATGGCGGAGTGCGGCCATCCGCACATACTCGGCTCGGAGTGCGACGTGCTGCACGTGCCCGAGGCGGCGGAGACGATTCGCCGCAAAGTGGCGGCGATGCTTTGCGAGGCGTGAGCGCATTCGTTCCCGTCCGCGCGATCCGTTACACTTGACGGCATGAAAGCGACGGACTGGGAGTTCAGGCACAGGTCGCTGCTCTTCGGACTCATCTTCGGCCTGACGTTTCCGCTGTACGCGCTCGATCGCCACAATGCGGGGGTGGCGATTGCCCATTGGCTCGGCCCCGCGCTGCGGATGGACACGCATCTGGTGTCTCGCTTCGTGTTCGGCATCGGCGCCGCATGGCTCGCCACCGCGGCGTTTCTTCGCACGTGGGCCTCGTCCTACCTGGGCGGGGAGGTTGTGTACGCAGCAGGCGTGAGAACGGAGTCGCTGGTCGCCGATGGGCCCTACCGGAGGGTGCGGAATCCTCTTTATCTGGGCAACGCGCTGATAGCCGCGGGCCTGGGCGTGATGATGAACCGGATCGGGTTCCCGCTGGCCATGCTGGCGACGGTGGTCTTCTGCTACCGGCTCATCCTGCGGGAAGAGGCCGAATTCGACGCGATCCAAGGCAAGCCGTACCTGGCCTACCGTCGCTCGGTGCCGCGTCTTTGGCCCTCCCTGTGGCCGCGCATCCCTTCGGCCGGAGGGCGGCCGAGGTGGGCCGAGGGTTTCAAAGCGGAATCCTGGTGCTGGGGCTTCGCCGCGGCGGTGCTGGCTTTCGCCGCGACCCTCAGCCTGGCGGCGTTCTATGCGATCCTCGCGGCAAGCGTGGTCTGGCTCTGGATATCGGCGGCCATCCGTGGCGGGGCTGGCGAAGCCAATTAGGCCGCATGCCTTGCGATTCGGCGGATGATCCGGTTCTCCGGCGTCCGGAGAACTAACCCGCCGCGAACCCGGCGTGCAGGCGCTCCCAGGTGGTTTCCAGGGCTTCGGGCAGGATGCGGGTTTCCGCGGTGGCGGTCATGAAGTTGGTGTCCCCGATCCAGCGCGGCAACGCGTGCATGTGAACGTGCTCGGCGATTCCCGCGCCCGCGGCGCGTCCGATGTTCAGCCCCATGTTGATGCCGTCGGGGCGGTAGAGGGCGCGCAGATGGCGCTCCACGTCGCGCGCCAGCAGCATCATCTCGGTGAGCGCTTCCTCGCTGAGTTCGCCGAGGGAAGGGACGTGTTCCACCGGCACGACCATCACGTGCCCGTTGGTGTAGGGGTAGCGGTTGAGGATGACGAAGTTGTGCCGGGCGCGATGTACCACCAGGGAAGCCCGATCGTCGGTTCCGCGCGCCACCGCGCAGAACACGCAGTCGCCGCCGCCGCCGGACGTGGTCACGTATTGGTACCGCCAGGGAGTCCAGAGATAGTCCACGTCAGGGATTGGGGACCTGTTCGGCAGCCGGTTCGACCGGTGCGGGAGCCGCGGCGGGGACCGGCGCTCCCACGGCGGAGTTGTTCACCACGTCCTTCAATTCCTTGCTCGGCTTGAAGTACGGGATTTTTTTGGCGGGTACTTCCACGCGCGCGCCCGTCTTGGGATTGCGTCCGATGCGGGGCTGGCGCTGGCGAGTGCGGAAGCTGCCGAATCCGCGGATCTCGATCTTGTCGCCGGAGCGCAGCGAGCGCACGATGCTGTCGAAGATGGCCTCCACGATGACTTCGGACTCTTTCCTGGTCATCTCGACAACGCGGGAGACTTCTTCAATCAGATCGGCCTTCGTCATCGCATTCTCCTCAAATTCCTCAGTAGGCTGAAACCGCAGTATCGCGTGAATTTAAAAGATTTGCAAGCGACAAGGGGGCACAAAAGCAAGCTCTTCCACACCCTGGCCGCGGCTTACTCGTGCCCGCGGTCTTTCAGGCTCATGACCTCTTCGATGGTGGTGGTTGCCGCGGCAGCCTGGCGCTGATAATCCTCGAGGCGCGTCTTTTCCTCGTCCTCGGCGACCGCTCGCAGGCTCAGGCCGATCTTCTTTTCGGCCTCGCTCATCTTGATGACCTTGAAATCCAGTTCGTCGCCTACGTGAATAGGCGGCTCCTCGCGGCCCTTGCGTCCGGTGTATCCAGGTACCTCGGAAAAATGGCACAGCCCTTCCACGCCTTCGGCCAATTCGACGAACGCTCCGAAACTAGCCAGGCGGCACACCCGCCCGTGCACAGTATCGCCCACCTGATGAGAGCCGAAGTAGCTCTCCCAGGCGTCGGGCTGCAACTGTTTAATGCCGAGCGAAAGCCGGTGCGAGGCGGAATCGATGTTGAGGATCACAGCCTGCACCATCATGCCCTTCTTGAGTACTTCGCTGGGATGCTTGATGCGCTTGGTCCAGGAGAGATCGCTGACGTGAACGAGGCCATCGATGCCCTCTTCGATTTCGATGAAGGCGCCGAAATCGGTCATGTTGCGCACCCGGCCCTCCACCACGCTGCCGACGCTGTAGCGCTGGTCGATGGTGGTCCACGGGTTCGGCTCCAGTTGTTTCAAGCCGAGCGAAATGCGCCGGTCCTTGGAGTGGACCTCGAGCACGACCGCTTCCACCTGATCGCCGACCTTGACGACCTTGGAGGGGTGCTTCATGCGTCGCGACCAGGTCATCTCGCTAATGTGGATCAGCCCCTCGACGCCCGCTTCCAATTCGACGAAGGCGCCATAATCGGTGACGTTCACCACGCGTCCGATGACCCGCGTGTTCGCCGGGTAGCGATCCTGCGCGGTCTCCCAGGGGTCGGGTTCCAATTGCTTCAGGCCGAGCGAGACGCGTTCCTTGGAGCGGTCGAACTTGAGCACCTTGACGGTGATGGATTGTCCGACGTGCAGCATCTCGGAAGGATGCGTGATGCGGCCGTAGGACATGTCGGTGACGTGCAGGAGGCCGTCGATGCCGCCGAGGTCGATGAAGGCGCCGTAGTCAGTGAGGTTCTTCACCGTGCCAGTCACCGCCGAACCCTCTTCGAGGTGCTCCAGGGTGACGGTCTTGCGGGTGTTGACCTCTTCCTCCACGGCGGCTTTGCGGGAAACCACCACGTTGCCGCGCCGGCGGTTGAGCTTGATGATTTTGACCGGGATGTCCTGCCCGACGAGAGCGTCGAGGTTGTGGATCGGCCGCGGGTCGGCCTGCGAACCGGGCATGAAGGCCTTGATCCCGACGTCCACGGCGAGCCCGCCCTTGACGCGGCCGAGCACGTGGCCGGAGAGAACGAGTTGTTCGTTGGCGGCTTTTTCGAGGTTGTCCCAGATGCGCAGCCGGGCGGCTTTGGTATGGCTGAGCAGTACGTATCCTTCCACCTGCTCGCCGCCGTGGTCGATCATCACGTCCACCACGTCGCCGCGCTTGACCGTCACCTCGCCAGCGGGCGAGAGGAACTGGTCGATCGGCACAATCCCTTCGGATTTGTAGCCGAAATCGATAATCACATCCTTTTGGGTAATACCCAGGATGGTACCCTGGAGGACTTCATCGGCGGCCGGTGGGGCGAAATGACTGTAATCCTCGAGCAGGTGCTCGTAGTTTTCGCTGACCGATTGGTCGAGTTGCCCGTTGTCTTGGTCTACGGCCATGAAGCCTCCGCGCCGATCGCCGAATTCACAGTGCCGCCGAGCGCCCGCATCGGTTCAGGAGAATGACCTGGAGCCCGAGGTAACAACGGAGTGACCTGTGCCGCAAGAGCATGTGAACCACTAGCAAACCACTGTGAGATCAGTATGTTAGCAAATATACGCCGGATCCGCGAACGTTGTCAACCGCCCTCTGGCCGGCTTCTTCGATTACCACTTGGCAAGCGTGTGGATTCGGTCTACAATCTAGCTGACATCCGATGGGCGTTTTTTTCTTAACGGCCTTATTAGGAGGTTTCCATGTTCGATAGCCTCGCAGATCGGATGAGGGAAGATGAGGTTCGGGAGACGACGATGCAGCGGTTGCTCCGCTACGGCGCGATCTTCCTGGTTGCGATTGTGCTTTTCGGGGGCCTGTATTTCGGGGTTCAGTACCTCGAGTTCTAATCGCGGTATGAAAGCCGGCATCGTGCCAGCGGATGTCATTCCGCCGGCGCGATGCTGTGCATGACGGATTTGACCTTCCGCCCGTATTGCGGATTGGGGTTGTAGATCGCCAGCAGGGTGTCCAACTTCTTGCCGCGGTACACCTCCGAGTTTGCGAGGCGATATCCCACCGCGTGAATCGCGGCCGCAGGGGAAGGGAACTTGGCGCGCCCCGAATCCCAGCCGAATAGGTTGTTGTTGCGGGCCGCCTTCCCGCCGGTGGTTTCCACAAAGGATAGACTGGGCAGGAGGCGCCAGTCCAGGTCGTACGCGTCGGCTGCTTCGAGGAACACCTGGGCCATTCGCTCGGCCGGGCAATCCATGTGATGGAAGAACTTGCGCAGGGTTTCAAGTCTGGGATCGTTGCGGTAATCGGGAATCGGGGTTGCCTTGGATTGAGTTGGAGACATGGCTACTGGAAGGGACACCATCCCTAGAAAGAAAATGCCACCCTTGAGGAACTTTCTCATACAGGAAACTCCTTTTAAATCTTGAAGTTGATGTATTGCAGACGAGCCGCGTGCAGAGGGGCTCGCTGGGCAGGAGAGAATCCCGGGGACCGGGTTCCCGTCGGGGTTGGTTAAGGCATGGTCATAAGCTGAAATTATACCACCATGAGTGGAGGGCTATTTCGGGACTCGGTGGGCGGCGAAGAAGACGGTCACGCGGCGGGCGTAGGCCTCCGGGTCGCGGCCGAAGCTGTCCACGTGTCCGGCTCCGGTTACCTCCCACAACTCGGTGGTCGCGGGATTGGCCGCGTGGAGTTCGCGCGAGTGGCGGATCGGGATGTTGTTGTCCGCCGT
>JAFDVU010000111.1 GCA_018268835.1 Acidobacteriota bacterium
CAGAACTCCGGCCTGTTCACGATGGTCCCCAAGACTTCACTGCCGGTGTTCGTTCCCCAGCAGCCCTCCGATTTTCAGCAGCCGGCCCCGCCCGCTCCCGAGCGGACCACGCGGCGCCGCCGCGACGATCTGGAAGTCCCGCCCTCCGGCGGCGGCCGCTGGATGACCGACTGGTCCAACCCCCCGGCCAACGCTTCCCACCTCGCCTTCGGCTACACCGCGGCCCAGGACGGCACCCTGATCCTCCAGGGCTGGGTCTACGACCTGGGACAGCCCACTCCGGCCAGCGCGCAGTTGATCGGCAACCGCTACGTCGGCTCCGTGGACGAGGCCGGCGCGCGCAAAGTGGCGCACGAGTTCGCCGCCGACATCATCATGGCCGGCGGGGGCCAGCCGCTCTATAACACCCACATCTATTTCACGTCCACCCGCACCGGCCACAAAGAGATCTGGGGCATGGATGCCGACGGCGGCAACCAGCGCCAGATCACGCGCTTCGGAAATATCACCAAGTTTCCCTCCGTTTCTCCCGACGGAACCAAGGTCGCGTTCACTAGCTGGGTCAAGGGGCCACCTGCTATATTCGTATTTTCAGTGGATCCGGTCCGGGATTTGCGCTTCTACAACCAGCGCGCCTCGGTGAATGGCTCGCCCTCATTCACTCCCGACGGGAAGCAGATTATTTACGCGTCTTCCGCGGGCACCGAGCGCTGCTGCCGCATTTTCGTCGCAAGTCTCGACGGGTCGGGTTACCGGCCGATCTCCACGTCCAGCGCCATCGAAGTCGAGCCCAAGGTCAATCCGAAGAACGGAAATGATATCGTATTCGTTTCCGGGCGGAGCGGTCCGCAGCAGATTTACCGGATGAATATGGATGGCGGAGACGTAGAGAGGCTGACGCCCGGCAACGGCGAAGCGAGCAATCCCGCGTGGCATCCCAACGGTCAGAAGATCGCCTTCGCCTGGACCCAGGGATTCGCCGCCGGCGCGTTTAACGTCTTCATCATGGATGTCGCCAGCCGCGAGTATGTTCAGTTAACGCATGGAGAAGGACGCAACGAAAACCCTTGCTGGTCCCCGGATGGATCCCAGATTGTGTTCGCTTCCACCCGCGGCGGACGCAGCCAGATCTATGTCATGACGGCCGACGGACAGAACGTCAGGCAACTGACCACCGCCGGTGAAAATTTCACCCCGGTCTGGGGCAAGTAACGCGAGTTTAGGAGAGGATGTTCATGTTCACAAAACGGAAACTGACAGTTATCGGAATGGCGTTAACGCTGACCATCGTTGGGGCAGGCTGCAAGAAGAAGGTAGCGCCGCCCGCGCCCCCACCGCCGGTGCAGCCGCCACCGCCACCGCCTCCTCCGCCGGCTGCTCCCAACGTCGTGCAGTTCACGGCTGAGCCCGGCACGATCCAGCGCGGCCAGTCTTCGACCCTCCGCTGGGAGGTTACCGGCAGCACGACCAGCATTTCGATCAACCAGGGTGTCGGCGCCGTGCAGGCTACCGGCAGCCAGCGCGTCAACCCGAGCGACTCTACCACCTACACCTTGACCGCGACCGGCCCCGGCGGCACCCGTACTGCCACCACCACCGTGACCGTCAACGCGCCTCCTCCGCCTCCTCCGCCTCCTCCGCCGGCCCACGTGGCTACGCTCGAAGAGCGGCTCTCGGCGGATGTACAGGACGCCTACTTCGACTACGATAAGAGCGACATTCGCGCCGACGCCCGCGACACCCTCACCAAGGATGCCGGCGCGCTCAAGGCGATCCTCAACGATTTCCCGAATGCCTCCATCGTCATCGAGGGCCACTGCGACGACCGCGGCAGCGCCGAATACAACCTCGGCCTGGGCGACCGCCGCGCCAGTTCCGCCAAGGAGTTCCTGCAGCAACTCGGAGTTCCCGCCGACCGCCTCAAGACCGTCAGCTACGGTAAGGAACGTCCGGTCTGCACCGAACAGAACGATGCGTGCTGGCAGAAGAACCGTCACGTACACTTCGCCCCGGGGCAGTAGGATAGAGATGAGAGGGTTCCGTCCGGGTGCGAAGCTGGTTTCGCGCCCGGACGGAACCGGGAGACCGACATGAAGCTTTCCAGCCTCGTAGTGTGCCTGTCCCTGGCCGTTCCGGTTACGGCTCCGGCGGCCAGTAAAGAGATCCAGGAACTGCAGCGCGATGTCGCCCTGTTGCAGCAACAACTCAGGGACCTGCAAAGCTCGCAGGATAAGAACTTCGCCGCCGTCACCGAACTCGCCCGCCAGTCCATCGATGCCGCCAATCGCGCCAACACCGGAGTGGCCGTAGTCACGGCCAACCTGGAGAAGACACTCGAAGCCCTGCGCAACAGCACCACGGCACCCTTGGCCGCGGTCAATTCGAGGCTCAACGATACTTCCAGCGATCTGCGCGAACTGCATCAGGCCGTGGCCGATCAGGCCGCGTCCCTGGCGCGTATGCAGCAGACCCTGAGCGACATTAAGGACTTGGTCAAGTCCATGCAGGCGCCCGTGGCGCCTCCGCCGGGCCAGGCTCCGGCCGGCGGGGCCGCGCCCTCGGGTCCCCCCATGCCCGCCGGCGATCTCTACCAGGCCGCCCTCGGCGATTATCAGGGCGGGCGCTTCGACCTCGCCATGCAGGGCTTTAACGATTATTTGAAGTACTACCCCACCGAAGCCCTTGCGCCCAATTGCCAGTTCTACATCGGCATGCTGGACTACCAGGCGCGTAAGTACGAACAGGCGGTTACGGACTTCGATAACGTCCTGGAACACTACACGCGCAATCCCAAGACCGACGAAGCCACGCTCTACAAGGGCCGCGCCCTGCTGCAGATTCCCGGCCGCCGCACCGAAGGCGCCACCACCTTCCGCCAACTCATCAAGGATTCGCCCAAGACCGACCCCGCGCGCGCCGCCTGCGAGGAACTGAAAAACCTGGGAATGAACTGCGCCGTGCCCGGCGCCACCCGTGCGCCCGCCAAGCGCAAAAAAGGATGACCCCTCCCGCTACTTGCGAGGATCTGGCGCGGCGCATCGATTATCCGCTGCTCGCCCCCCGGCTCAATGATGAGCAGGTGGTCGAAGGGCTGCAACTCGCCCGCCGCCTGGGTGTCGCCGCCGCTATCGTGCGCCCCTGCGATATCGATCTCGCCGTGCGCACTCTGCAGGGCGCGGCGGTGCGCGTCGGCGCCGTCTGCGGCTTCCCCCATGGCACCCAAAACACCGCGACCAAGCTCTATGAAGCCCGCGACCTGCTGCGCCGCGGCGCCCGCGAGATCGATATGGTCATCGGCGCCTCCAAACTGCTCTCCCGCGAGTTCCAGCACGTGCAGGCCGAACTCCTGCAGATGGCCGAGTCCTGCCATAAAGAGGGCGCCATTCTCAAGGTGATCCTCGAAACCCCCTGGCTCAACCGCGAACTGGCCATCATCGCCTGCCGCTGCGCCGAGCGCGCCGAAGCCGATTTCGTCTCCACCGGCACCGGGTTCGCCGGCGCCGACTATCCGCTCGACGATATCCGCCTGCTGCGCAGTCATGTCCCAGAGGAGATGGGAGTCAAGACCGAAGGCGTCACTACGCTTGAGGAGGCGCTCGCGGCCTTCGAAGCCGGCGCCGCTCGCATCGGCTCTCCCGCCGCCGCGGCGATTCTCGAAGCCTGGAGAAAGCAGCAGTCAGCGCCATCCGCGCCCGCCGTCAGTTAAACTGAGCGGCGGCATGAAGACACTCGCGTTATCCGCACTACTCGTATTCGCCGCTTCGGCGCAGGATATCAAACCCTACCTCGGCCGTTGGGACATCACCGTCACCCCCGCTCAGGGCAACCCGTATCCCCAGTGGATGGAACTTACCGGCAAGGACGGCAAACTCGCCGGCCGCTACCAGCCCCGCGGAGGAGCCTGGCAGCCCATCGCCGGCGCCGCCGTCGAGAACGGCCACCTCATCGTCAGCCTTACCGCCGCCGGCCGCGGTCCGCAGACGCTCTGGGACTTCACCGGTACCGGCGACTCCCTCGCCGGCGTCCAGAAGCGCGGCGACCAGGAAGGCCCCAAAGTCGCCGCCGTGCGCGCTCCCGCTTTGAACCGCCCCATGCCGAAGGCATGGACCGCCCCCGAACCGATTTTCAACGGCAAAGACCTCACCGGTTGGGAACCCATCGGCAACGTGCAGAACAACAAGTGGGTGGCCCGGAATGGCGAACTGGTCAACGACAATCCCGAAGTCCCCGGCCGCCGCGGACCCGGCGCTGCCAACATCAAGACCACCCGCAAATTCCAGGACTTCAAGCTGCACATCGAAGTCGATTGCCCCGAAGGCGGCAATAGCGGCATCTACCTGCGCGGCCGCTACGAAGTCCAGGTCGGCACCGAGGGCGGCACCCAGCCCACCCACGAAATGGGCGCCATCTACAGCCACTATCCGCCGCCCGCCGGCGCCGAACTCGGCCTCGGCAAGTGGACCAGTTTCGATATCACGCTGGTCGGCCGCCACGTCACCGTCGTCCGCGATGGCGTGGTCTACCACAATAATGTCGAAATCCCCGGTCCCACCGGCGGAGCGCTCGACAGCAACGAGGCCGAACCCGGTCCGTTCTTCCTGCAAGGCGACCATCACGGCGTGATCCGCTACCGCAACATCACGGTATCCGTACCGAAATAAAACACTTGCCGGCACGTGGGGCAGGCTCGGCCAGGTCTGCCCACGCCGCGCTCATATTTCTCGAGCAAGATATGAGTGTGAGTTTGTCAACAGTAAAATTTTCTTTCCGTCCAATCGCTTACAGCCAAATCTTGTCACTCTCGGACGAGGTGTGCTAATAATATTGCGTGGAACCCAGCAGCCCGACAGCCGCGGGTTCCCCGATTGAGTCGCAACAACACCGAGATTTTAAACTCACTGATCAAAACAATAGTCTGGAGGTTTGTGGATTCCATGAAGATTCGTCCGCTCTATGACCGCATCGTGGTGAAGCGCATCGAGGAGAAAGAGCAGATGCAGGGCGGCCTGTACATCCCCGACACCGCCAAGGAAAAGCCGCAGGAAGGCGAAGTCGTGGCAGTTGGTAAAGGCAAGCGTCTGGAAGATGGCAAGGTGGTGCCTCTGGATGTTCAGGTGGGCGACCGCATTCTGTTCGGGAAGTACTCCGGCAGCGACATCAAACTGGACAACGAAGAGTACCTGATCATGCGCGAAGACGAGGTGCTCGGCATTCTCGACGCGCAGCCCAAGGCTGCCAAGAAGGCCAGCTAACGGTAGGAAAGGCAACTTACAAGGAGTAAGAAACAGATGGCGAAACAGATTGTTTATTCCGAAACTTCCCGTCAGGCGATTCTGCGCGGCGTCAACCAGCTCGCCGACGCCGTGAAAGTCACCCTTGGCCCCAAGGGCCGCAACGTGGTCCTCGAGAAGAAGTTCGGCGGACCGAACATCACCAAGGACGGCGTCACCGTCGCCAAGGAAATCGAGCTCAAGGATCCGCTGGAGAACATGGGCGCCCAGATGGTGCGCGAAGTGGCCTCCAAGACCAGCGACGTGGCCGGCGACGGCACCACCACCGCCACCATTCTCGCCCAGAGCATCTTCCGCGAAGGCGTCAAGGCCGTCGCCGCCGGCGCCAACCCGATGGCCCTCAAGCGCGGCATCGACAAGGCCGTCGAAGTGGCCATCGAGGAAGTCAAGAAGCTCTCCAAGCCGGTCAGCGGCGAAATGATCGCCCAGGTCGGCACCATCAGCGCCAACAGCGACGCCACCATCGGCAACATCATTGCCGAGGCGATGAAGAAGGTCGGTAAGGACGGCGTGATCACGGTCGAAGAGTCCAAGACCATGTCCACCGAACTGGAGACCGTCGAGGGCATGCAGTTCGACCGCGGCTACCTCTCCCCCTACTTCGTCAGCGATCCGGAGCGCATGGAGTGCGTGCTCGAGGATCCCTACATCCTCATCCACGAAAAGAAGATCAGCAACATGAAGGACCTGCTGCCCCTGCTCGAGCAGATCGCGCGCAGCGGCAAGCCCCTCCTGATCATCGCCGAGGAAGTGGAAGGCGAAGCCCTGGCCACCCTGGTGGTCAACAAGCTGCGCGGCACCCTCAACGCCTGCTCCGTCAAGGCTCCGGGCTTCGGTGACCGCCGCAAGGCCATGCTCGAGGATATCGCCATCCTCACCGGCGGCAAGGCCATCATGGAAGACATCGGCGTGAAGCTCGAAGGCGTCCGCCTCGAGGACCTTGGCCGCGCCAAGCGCGTCACGGTGGACAAGGACAACACCACCATCGTCGATGGCGCCGGGCAGGCAAAGGCCATCGAGGGCCGCATCAAGCAGCTCCGCAGCCAGATCGACGAGACCACCAGCGACTACGACCGCGAGAAGCTCCAGGAGCGCCTGGCCAAGCTCGCCGGCGGTGTCGCGGTGATCAAAGTCGGCGCCGCCACCGAGACCGAAATGAAGGAAAAGAAGGCTCGCGTGGAAGATGCCCTGCACGCCACCCGCGCCGCGGTTGAGGAAGGCATCGTCCCCGGCGGCGGCGTCGCGCTGCTGCGCGCTGCCACCGCTCTGGCCGGCTTCAAGGCCGACGGCGATGAGGAGATCGGCGTCAAGATCGTCCGCCGCGCCTGCGAAGAGCCCCTGCGCCAGATCGTCGGCAATGCCGGCACCGAAGGCGCCATCGTCGTGGATAAGGTCCGCGAAAACAAGAACGCCAACTACGGCTACAACGCTGCCTCCGATACCTACGAGGACCTCGTGGCCAGCGGCGTCATCGATCCGACCAAGGTCACCCGCTCTGCCCTGCAGAACGCGGCTTCCATCGCCGGCCTGATGCTCACCACCGAAGCCATGGTCGCCGAAATCCCCGAGAAGAAGCCGGCTCCGGCTCCGGGCGGCGGTCACGGCCCCGAGATGGATTACTAAAGAGCACCACAGCTTGCTATCGGCCCCGTCGGGTTTTCCCCCGGCGGGGCTTTTTTTGTCCCCTTTCATCCCCCCTCCCGTCTCGATTTGTAAAGCTTTTCCACAGGAGCAACCCTCTTCCCCGTGGTGCCATCTAACGAATTGGAAGAAAGGTTGGTAGTTCAAATGGTTACCCAGTGGAAAATTACCGCCCGGTTCGCTGCCGCACTGCTCGCCACAGGAGTCCTTGTGGCCGACCCGGCACACATCGCCCGGCCGGGCACCGTGAACTACGCCGAAGGCTCTGTAACTCTCGCCGGCAAGTCCATTGGCGCCCCCCAGATCGGTAACGCCGAAGCCGAACCCGGGCAGGTCCTCTCTACCGCCCAGGGCAAGGCCGAAATGCTGCTCACTCCCGGGGTGCTGCTGCGCCTCGGAGACAATAGCGCCGTCCGCATGGTTTCGCCCTCCCTCACCGATACCCGCGTCGAACTCTTGCGCGGCGAGGCCCTCGTCGAAGCCGCCGACGTCGAGCGCGAAAATCACATCGACATCATCGTCAATGGCGTCGATACCCTGATCCAAAAGCACGGCCTCTACCGCTTCAACGCCGCCACTCCCCAACTCGCCGTCTTCGACGGCAAAGCCAGGGTCATGGAAGACGACCACTCCGTCGAAGTCGGCAAGGCCCGCGACGTTTCCCTCGATGCCACCGCCAAACCCAAGGTCGGCTACTTCAACCGTAAGAAGACCGACGACCTCTATGCCTGGAGCAAACTCCGTTCCGGCTACCTGGCCGACGCCAGCGAAGCCACCGTCCAGAACATCATCGTCGGCGGACCCGACTGGTACGGCCTGGGCTGGTATTGGAATCCCTGGTTCGATAGCTGGGCCTTCGTCCCCGGCGACGGTTACCTGATGGATCCCTTCGGCTTCGGCTTCTACTCCCCGAACTACTGGTACGGCATGGGGCTTGGCTACGGCGGATACGGATACGGCTACGGCTACGGCGGATACGGATACGGCTACCGCGGCACTCCCTACCGCTACGGCGCCGCCCGCGGCCGCGCCTGGCACCCTCCCGCGGTCGCCGGAGTCGGCCGCGGCCCCGCCATCCGCGGCGGCGCGCCCCGCTTCAGCGCTCCCATGATGCGCGGCCCCGCGATGGGCGGCATGCGCTCCATGGGCGCCATGGGCGGTATGCGATCCATGGGCGGCATGCGCGCAATGGGCGGCGGTATGCGCGGCGGCGGCCGCAGGTAAAATCCCAAACTCCCGTTTGTCTCCTCTTGGCCGGGCGCTTCCGGTGGGCGCCCGGCCGTTTTTTGTTCTACAGTGGTATTTCAGAGCCTAGGGTCTGATATATGTTGCGTCTGCCCTACCGGCTGGGCCCGAAACTGATCCTTTCGCTCACAGTGCTGATCGTCCTAATCAGCAGCATCACCGGGTACATCAACCTCCGCACCCAGAAAGCCCGCCTGGTCGAAACCATGCTCATGGGCGCCGACCAGCTCTCCAAGAGCATGACCTCCGCCACCTGGCACGCCATGCACGACGACCACCGCGAGGCCGCCTACGAGATCATGAGCATGATCGCCCGCAACCAGGGCGTCGATCGCATTCGTATGTTCAACCGCGAAGGCAACCTGGTTTTCTCCACCGACGCGCGCGAACAACCCGACCCCCACATCGTCCACAGCGAAGTCTGCCAGGCCTGCCACGACCGCATGCCCGCCCGCGGCACCCCCAAACCCGGCTCCCGCGTCCGCTATACCAACTCCCCCGCCGGCATCAGCACGCTCAACATGATCACCCCCATCTACAACGAGCGCGCCTGCAGCGATGCCGCCTGTCACGCTCATCCCGCGAACATCAAGGTCCTCGGCGTGCTCGACCTCGCCCTGCGCCTCGACCCCGTGCAGCAGCAGGAGAGCGCCATCACCATGCAGGTGATCGGTTCCACCGCCGGGATCATCCTCGTCGGCGCGGCCTTCGTCATTCTGTTTACCCGCCTGTTCGTCGCCGTCCCCATCCGCGAACTGATTCAGGGAGCCCGGGCCGTCAGCGAGATGGATCTCGACCGGCCCATCGAGATCGTCCACCGCAGCCAGGAACTCGACGAACTCGTCGCCAGCTTCAACCTCATGCGCGAGCGCGTCAAGAAGGCGATCGCCGAACTCAGCGACATGGCCCAGAACCTGGAAACCAAGGTCGCCGAACGGACTACTCAGTTGAAGGCCGCTCACCAGAAGCTGTTGCAGGCGGATCGCCTCGCCTCCCTCGGACAACTCGCCGCCAGCGTCGCCCACGAGATCAATAACCCCGTCTCCGGAGTACTCAATCTCTCCATGCTGGTGGAGCGAATTCTGGCCGGCGGCCAGATCCCCGCCGGGCGCGAGGCCGAAGTCCGCAAGTACCTCGGCCAGATCTCTGCCGAAACCGCCCGCGTCGGCCGCATCGTCAGCGACCTGCTGGCCTTCTCCCGCCGCTCCAAACCGCAGCGCAGCCCCTCCGATCTCAATCGCATTGTCAGGATGACGGTCGGGTTGATCGGCCACAAGCTCAAGCTCATTAACGTGGAGCCCCGGCTCGAATTGCAGGATGAACTGCCGCCCGTCGAATGCGACGCTTCCCAGATCCAGCAGGTGGTCCTCAACCTCGTGATGAACGCCGCCGAGGCCATGCAGGCCAGGCAGGGCGGCACTCTCACGGTCTCCACCCGGCTCACCGCCCAGCGCGACGCCGTGGAACTCAAGGTCGAAGACACCGGCGAGGGCATTGCGCCCGAAAACCTCGCCAAAATCTTCGATCCCTTCTTCACCACCAAGCCCGAGGGCAAGGGCGTCGGACTCGGACTCGCCGTGCTCTATGGCATCGTCAAAGCCCACGATGGCGAAGTCGAGGTGTCCAGCCGCCGCGACGTCGGCACAACCTTCACCGTGACCCTGCCGTTCGTCCGGAACCAGCAGGCGCGCGGAGACGCGGCGTGAATGAGCTCTATGTCCAGCCAGTCGGAATCGTCGGCGAGCAGGCCATCGCGTGGGCCGAAGCCGTCGCCGGCGAATGGTTCCCCTTCCCCGTGCGCCGCCTCCCGCCGCTCGAAGTCCCGCCCGGTTCCTACGACCCCGCCCGCCGTCAGCATCAATCGGTGGCTATTATGAAGGCCCTGGCGCGAGATGTGCCGCCCGGCGCCGCCCGGGTGCTCGGCCTCACCGAATTCGATCTCTCCATCCCCCTGCTCACGTTTCTGTTCGGGCAGGCGCAGTTGGACGGCCCCGTTGCGCTGGTCTCCCTCTGCCGCCTCCGCCAGGAGTTCTACCGCCTGCCGCCCGACCCGGGGCTGCTCCGCGAGCGCCTCGCCAAGGAGATGCTCCACGAACTCGGGCACACCTTCGGTCTCACCCACTGCCCGAGTGCCGAGTGCGCCATGAGCCTCTCCACCCACATTGAAATGGTCGATACCAAACGCGCGGCATGGTGCCACGCCTGCGGCTCGCGCCTCGCCCGCCGTTTCGCCCCCCTGAGAGGTGGTCAAGCATGAAAAATATCTGGCCGATCCTGATCGTTGACGACGAAGAAGTCATGTGCGAATCCATGGCCGCCTGGCTCCGCGAGGACGGCTATCGCGTCGATACCGCACCCAACGGACGGGCCGCGCTCGAGCTGGCCCGCTCCACCGATTACGCCATCTACTTCGTCGACCTCAAAATGCCAGGCATGGACGGCATCGAAACCATGATGGAGATCCGCAAGATCCGCCCCGACGCCTCCATCATCATCATGACCGCCTACGCCACCGTCGACACCGCCATCCTGGCCATGAAGGAAGGCGCCCAGGAGTACATCGTCAAACCCTGCAACCCGCAGGAAATCTCCATCCTGGTGGCCCGCATCCTCAAGGTCAAAAAGCTGCAGCGCGAGAACGCCATCCTGCGCAAGAAGCTCACCCGCCACTACCACTACCGCGATGTCATCACCAAGAACCGCGCCATGGAGGATATCCTCACCCTGGCCCGCGAAGTCTCCAGCCTGCGCAGCACCGTGCTCATCCGCGGCGAAAGCGGCACCGGCAAGGAACTGATCGCCCGCGCCATTCACTATTCCGGCGACCGCGCATCCAAACCCTTCGTCACCGTCAGTTGCGCCGCCCTCACCGAAACCCTGCTCGAGAGCGAACTCTTCGGTTACGAGAAAGGCGCCTTCACCGGAGCCGGCCAGCAGACCCGCGGCAAGTTCGAACTCGCCGACAGCGGCACCATCCTGCTCGACGAAATCGGCGACATCTCCCCCAAACTCCAGGCCGACCTCCTGCGCGTGCTCCAGGAGCGCTGCTTCTACCGCGTCGGCGGCAGCGAGGAAGTGCGCGTGGATTCGCGCGTCATCGCCGCCACCAACCGCGATCTCGCCGAGGCAGTCCGCCAGGGCCGCTTCCGCGACGACCTCTACTACCGCCTCAACGTCATCGAGATCCGCATCCCCCCGCTGCGCGAGCGCCGCGAGGACATCCCCATGCTAGCCGCCCACTTCATGGAGAAGCTGAGCCACGAACTCGGCCGCGAAGTCACCGGCATCGCCGACGACGCGCTTCGCGTCCTGATGGATTACGACTGGCCGGGCAATGTGCGCGAACTCGAGAACGCCATCGAGCGCGCCCTCGTTACCTGCCGCGCGCGCCAGTTGACCGACGCCGATTTCACCTGGCTCACCCGCGCCGCCGGCGCTCCTCGACAGTGGTCCGTGCCCGGCGATGTCCCCCTCTCCGAACTCGAGCGCCGCGCCATCATCGCCACGCTGGAACGTACCAAGGGCAACGTCAAAGAGGCCGCCGCGTCGCTTGGCGTCGATCGTTCCACGCTCTACGACAAGCTCAAACGCTACGAGATCCCACGCTGAATTGTCCGCCTCCTGTGGTCATATTCGGCGGATAAACTCGACAATCTTGTCGATATTTCCCACGCCCTCGCGGGCGTGATTTCGGATATTCTTATCTGTTGTTCCGCAATTGAGGTGACGTAAAATGCGCAAATACCTGGTTGGTGCCCTGCTGGCACTGGCCTCCATCGCTTTCATCAGCACTGCCTCCGCCGATAGCCACCGCGCCAAACGGACCGTGGACTTTTCCGCCCCTGCCCCGCTGAACGGCAGCACCAATGCTCTCGGGAGAACCGGCGTCGTCGTAAAAATTCAAAGTGCCGCCATTGCCAAAGACGGCACCATCACTGTCCGGGCCACGATTGTGGACTCCGACGGTATCCCGCTCGACCGTCTGGGCGTTGCCACCCATGGTCCGGTGTCGATGAGTTTCATCGCGGCCTATATCCCCGCTGGCCAGAGCCAGTACGTTTCCTACACCACCACCGTTCTCAAGGCGACTCTGAATAGCAATCCGGCGCAGACCCAGGCCGCCAACGATTCCGGCGGCACCTTCACCACCAACGCCATCGGCGACTACACCTATACTTTCAAGACCAAGGCGCCGGCTAACTTCGACGCCACCGTCACTCATTCGATCGGCGTATCCGCCCGTCGCGACCTGTCCGAGTACGGCGAATTCGACGAGTGGAGCGAGGTCTCCAACGACGTCTACACCTTCGTCCCCAACGGCAACCCCGTGAGCGTGACCCGCTCCGTCGTCACCACGAATGCCTGCAACCAGTGCCACGATCCCCTGTTCGCGCACGGCGGTTCCCGCCTCAAGGTGGAACTCTGCATCATGTGCCACACGCCGCAGACCATTAACCCCGACACCCAGCTCACCCAGGACATGAAGGTGTTGATCCACAAGATCCACAGGGGGTCCAGCCTGCCCAGCGTGAAGGCCGGCACTCCTTACCGGATCTGGCATCGCGGCGCTTGGTCGGACTTCTCCAACGTGGTCTTCCCGCAGGATGTCCGCAATTGCACGGTCTGCCATGACAAGGGCGCGGCCCAGGCCGACAACTGGAAAACCAATCCGACCCGGGAGGCCTGCGGTTCCTGTCATGACGACGTCAACTTCGCCACCGGCCTGAACCACGTCAACCTGGTCCAACTCAGCGACAATCAGTGCAAGAACTGCCATACCCAGTACGCCAGCACGGATTTCGACGCCTCCATTCCCGGAGCGCACGTGATTCCCAACCAGTCCGCTTCGTTGCCTGGCCTCGTGGCCCAGATCCGCAAGGTGGAAAACGCCACTCCCGGCAGTGCGCCCACCGTCACCTTCACCATGACCGATAAGTCCGGCGTGGTGGTGGACATCAGCAAGATCACTTCGATTCGCGTCGTCCTTGCCGGGCCCAACGTCGATTACAACACCGGCCCCGGCGCCATCCGCGCTTCCGAGGATCCCAGCAAGACCCCGCTCACCAACGGCGTCTACGTCTACACCATGACCAACAAGATCCCGGCCGCCGCCGCGGGCTCCTATACGATCTCGATCGAAGCCCGCAACAGCGTCACGCTGTTGCCCGGCACCGTAATCGCCACCACCGCCACCGACGCGGCTAACCCCGTGCGGGTTTACTTCTCGGTCGACAAGAGCAAGATGGTTCCGCGCCGCCAGGTCGTCGCCACCGCAAAGTGCGCCGCCTGCCACGGCGACCTCAAGTTCATCCACGGCGGCACCCGCAATGATGTGCAGGAGTGCGCGGAGTGCCACAACCCGGCGCTGGCCGACGGCACGTCCGGGCAGAGCGTCAACTTCGCCGTGATGGTCCACAGCATTCACCGCGGCGAGGGCCTCGCCAACCCCTACACCCTGGGCACTACCAACTACCAGGATGTCCTCTTCCCCGGCGACCTGCGCGATTGCACCGCCTGCCACCTCCCCGGCACCTATCTGGTGGAGAACGTGGGCGCCAAGGCGCTGGTAGCCAGCCCCGGCGGCTTCACCAAGACCACTCCGCCCATCTCGGCCGCCTGCCAGGGATGCCATGACGACGTAGCTACCGCCTCCCACGCCCTGGCCAACACCACCGTGCTCGGCGAAAGCTGCGGCGCCTGCCACAGCGCGACCCAGCAGTTCTCCGTCGATCGCGTGCACCAGCGCATCTTCTAACCAACCCTCGCCTTGTCCCAAGGGCCGTGCGGCTTCCCCGCCGCACGGCCCGCAGGTTTGATTCCCCCCACCGAATTCGAGTAGCATCGACAACGGACGATTCATGCCACAGGACCATTCACTCAAGGGAGGAGTCGGTATGTCGCAACTTCTCGATGACCTCGATGCCCCGTTCGCGGACCGCATGGCCCGCAACGTCGGGCCGGACGCGATCGACATCGCCTATCAGCGTCTCGGCGACCCTGCCGCGCCCGCCGTCCTGCTGATCATGGGGATCGCCGCCCAATCGATTGCGTGGCCCGACGCGTTCTGCCGCGCGCTCGCCGGTTGCGGCCTGCAGGTCATCCGCTTCGACAATCGCGACGTCGGGCTTTCCACCCACCTCACCGATGCTCCGCCTCCCAACCTGCCCGCGGCGCTCGCCGGCGACCTCTCGTCGGTGTCCTACACGTTGTCCGCCATGGCCCGCGACGCCGTGGGACTGCTGGACGTACTCGGGCTCGAGAAAGCGCACGTCGTCGGCGCATCCATGGGTGGTGCGATCGCGCAAACCATGGCAATCGAGCATCCCGCCCGCGTTTCCTCCCTCACCTCGATGATGTCCACCACGGGCAATATCAAGGTCGGGCAAGCCTCGCCGGACGTGCTCCGCGACCTGTTCGGCGGCCCGCGCGCCGTCACCCGCGACGAAGTGATTCGGCAGATGCTCCGCGCCTCCCGGCTGGTCGGCTCTCCTGGATATCCGGCGGACCCCGGCGAGGTCGCCGCCCGGGCGGGCCGTGCCTACGACCGCGCTCACGACCCCGCCGGCGCCGCTCGTCAGGCCATCGCCTCGGTTGCCTCCGGCGACCGGACCGAACGGCTGCGGCGGCTCAGCGTGCCCACCCTGGTGATCCACGGTGTGGCTGACCGCATGTGCCACGTCAGCGGCGGGCGGGCCACGGCGGAAGCCATCCCCGGCGCCGAACTCCACCTGATCGAAGGAATGGGACATGACCTGCCGGCCGGATTGCGGTCTGAGCTTGTCGAGCGCATCGCCGGGTTCGTGTGGCGCGTGGAAGGCCGTTGATCGCCGCCTACAGCCCGTACAGCTTCTTCGCGTTCTCCCGCAGCACCATCCGCGCCAGTTCCACCGCCCGCTGGTGCGTGATCTCTCCGTCGCGCAGCATCGCCGTCAGCGCCCGCCCCAGCGCCTCGCGCCCGTTGCGCGCCGCCACCCACGCCGATTCCTCCCACCCGAGTTGCGCCGAGTACGGATACGCGTCCGTCGCGAACATCACCTTCTCCGGCACGTACGCCAGCCACTCCCGCAGCCACCCCGCGATGCGCGCCGGAGGCAGCACCAGCGTCTGTGCCGAAATATCGAGGTACGCGTTGGGCTTGGTCAGCAGCGCGCCGATCTCCTCCACGAACGGCCACCCGCCGTGCACCATAACGAACTTCGTCCGCCGCAGCGTGGGGTCGTCGAATAGCGGCTCCAGATTCAGCGGATTCGCCCCCGCGACGTCGAAGTAGCCGCCCGCGCCCGCCATCGTGTGCAGGTGCACCGCCATCCCCAGCCGCCCGCACTCGAGCGCGATGTAGCGGAACAGGAAATCCTGCAATAGCTTGTACTCGCCGTCCGCCGGCACGCCTTTGCGCGCATACTGCCGGTAGACGCGCTCCGCCGCCGCTTCATCCACCGCCGCGAAGGAGAGATCGCGCAGGTACGAAGCCTCGAACTTCTCCGCCACCGCGCCGCCCTGCCGTTGCCGCTCGAGTACCGGCAGCACCACCTGTGCCGTGTACCCGGCCAGCGTCGCCGGCAGCGGCGCGCCGCCCAGGTAGCGCGCGCGCAGTCTGTCCTCCAGCGCGAAGAATGCCCGCCGGTCGGAATTGCGCATCGCCAGGCGCGAGTTGTCCAGCGGAAAGATCAGCGCGTCCGCGTACGGCACCCAGCGGAACCGCGGCGGCTGAACCGACTCTCCCATCGCCACCCGGTTGGCCAGCATGATGTCGATTCCGGCCTCGTCCAGCACCCACGCCGGATACCCGTCGCCCTTCTGCCGGATCGTGTCCGCTTTGCTCGTGCCCGCGTACAGCGCCGCGGCCGCCGCTTTCGTCCCCGCCGCGTCCGGACGCAGCGCCACCGGTTCGCTCGATTCCTCCATGCTGTCCACCGGCAGCGCGTCGAACTCGCGGTCGCCGGCCGCGGCCAGCACCGGATGCGCGTGATTGTCGATCGCCTTGATCCCCGCGATCTCCCGCGCCAGCTCCGGATCCACGGCCGGCTGCTCCCGCGCGCATCCGGCCATCACGGCGCAGATCAACAACGGCAAAACGCAACGGCGGCTCATGTGAAACAATTCTAGGACATGGTGAGGACGTTCATGCTGCTTCTTCTTCCCGCCGCGGTTCTGGCGCAGGACCGCTCCCAGGCCCGCTCCATGGTGATCTCCGACCGCGGCATCGCGGCCACCAGCCAGACTCTCGCCTCGCAGGCCGCCGCTATGGTGCTGGCGCGAGGCGGCAGCGCCATTGACGCGGCCATCGCCGCCAACGCCACCCTCGGCGTCGTCGAACCCGAGCGCGGCGGCATCGGCGGCGACCTCTTCGCCATCTACTGGGATGCCAAAACCGGCAAGCTCACCGGCATCAACGCCAGCGGCTGGGCTCCCGCCGGCCTCACCCCGGAGTGGCTCAAACAGCAGGGCTACCAGACCATGCCCCAGGCCGGTATCCACTCCGTCACCGTGCCCGGATGTGTCGATGGCTGGAGCAAGCTGCACGCCCGCTTCGGCAAACTTCCCTGGAGAGACCTCTTCGCTCCGGCGATTTACTACGCGAAAAACGGGTTCCCGGTCACCGAGATCATCAGCGAAACCTGGCACGGCGAATTGGAAAAGCTGAAGAGCGACGAGGGCGGCCGCCGCGTGTATCTCAAGAACGGCGAGACCCCCAAGGTCGGCGAAATCGCCCGCAATCCCGAACTCGGCGCCGCCTACGAACTGATCGCCGCGCAGGGCGAAAGCGCATTCTACAAAGGAGCCGTCGCGCAATCCATCCTCAAGACCAGCCGCCGCCTCGGCGGGAAGATGACCGCCGCCGACCTCGCCGAATTCTCCTCCGAATGGGTCACCCCGGTCTCAACCGATTATCACGGCTGGAAGGTCTACGAGCTTCCGCCCAATTCGCAGGGCATCGGCGCGCTCGAAATGCTGAATCTCCTCTCCGGCTACCCGCTCTCCTCGTGGCCCGCCCGCGGCGTACAGGAACTGCACACCCAGATCGAAGCCATGAAGCTCGCCTTCGCCGACCTGCACCGCTTCATCGGCGACCCGCGCGTCGGCCCCGTGCCCGTCGCCGGACTCATCTCCCCCGCCTACGCCCGCCAACGCGCCGGCCTGATCGCGCCCGGCCGGGCGCGCTGCGAAGAGACCCCCGGCGAGCCGCAACGCTTCGCCGGCAACACCATCTACTTCGCCGCCGTCGATCGCGAAGGCAACATCGCCAGCGTGATCCAGAGCGTCTATCAACACTTCGGCTCCGGCGTCGTGGTGGACGATTACGGCTTCGCGCTGCAGAATCGCGGCGCGCTGTTTGAGCTCGAATCCGGACACCCCAACGTGCTCGCTCCGCGCAAGCGTCCCTACCAGACCATCATTCCGGCGTTCATGGAGAAAGGGGACGTCCACATCGGCTTCGGCATCATGGGCGGGATGAACCAGACCCCCGCCCACACGCAATTCGTCAGCAACGTGGTGGACCACGGAATGAACATCCAGATGGCGCTCGAAGCCCCACGCTTCACCAAACTCAAGTTCGGCGGCTGCGACGTGCTCATCGAGGCCCGCATCCCCCGCGAGGTGCGCGAAAAACTGGCCGCGATGGGCCACAAGATCACCGTCACCGGCGACTTCTCCAACCAGATGGGCGGAGGCCAGGCCGTGATCCACAACTCCGCCACCGGCGTGAACTACGGAGCCAGCGACCCGCGCAAAGACGGCGCCGCCATTCCCGAACCGCATCCGTATTGGAAATAGCACGCCGCCTCCGGCAAAGGCGCGTAGAATCGGAGGTGGGAACGGAGTCCGCCATGGAAGACTCCACGCGTCGCGAATTTCTGGGAGCGGCACTGGCGTCGGCCGCGCCGCGGGAAGCGCCCGCGCGCGAGAGTTTTGAGCCCGCCTACCGCCGTCTGGAACGAAGCGGCGCCCTGGCAACCCGCGCGAGGGAGTTGTATTCCATCTACCGGAGTTGCCGCCTCTGCCCCCGGCGATGCGGGGTGGATCGCACCCTGGGCCAAAAAGGTTTCTGCTCCTCCACGTCCCGCGCCAGGGTCTTCAGCGCCCATCCGCACTTCGGCGAGGAGCGGCCGCTGGTCGGGCGCCGTGGGTCCGGCACCATCTTCTTCAGCAACTGCAACCTGCTCTGCGCCTTCTGCCAGAACTGGGAGATCAACCATCGCGGGGACGGTTCCTTCGCCGGCGACGAGGCGATCGCCCGCCTCATGATCGGCCTGCAGGACGCCGGGTGCCACAACATCAACCTCGTCACCCCCACCCACATCCTGCCCAACATCATCGGCGCCTTGCGCTATGCCGTCCCCCGCGGACTGCGCCTGCCGCTGGTCTATAACTGCGGTGGCTACGAACCCGTCGAAATCATCCGCCTGCTGGACGGCATCGTCGATATCTATCTGCCCGACTTCAAGTACGCCGACGGCGCCATGGCGGAGAAGTACTCCAGCGGAGCGCGCGACTATCCGGAAGTTGCCGCGGAGGCCATTGCGGAGATGCATCGCCAGGTCGGCGATCTGGCGGTGGACCAAAACGGCATCGCGCTGCGCGGGCTCATCGTCCGCCACCTCGTGCTGCCCGGCAACATTGCCGGGACCGACAGGTTCGTCCGCTTTGTCGCGGACAAGCTGAGCCGTTCGACCTACGTCAACATCATGGCGCAGTATCGCCCGGAATATCAGGCGCGGCGGATCCCCGAACTCTCTCGCCGCATCACGGCCGCCGAGTATCGTCAGGCCCTGCGCTGGGCCCGCGAGGCGGGCCTCGAGAGACTCGACGTGGATTGAAGTGGATCGAGCGTACCGGATTGCAATTCGGATACGCTTGACCTATATTTGCTACGGGCCGCTCTGGGCGCGGTTTCGGGGTAGCGCGCCGCCGGGAGCGGGAGGTCGGGCCATGCCGCTTGTCGCGTCACGAACAGACCGGTCGGCGATGGGAAGCATCCTTCTGGCAATCGCGTTGGGAGTGGCCTTCGGCTTCCAGAACTGGCAACTCGCGAAGTATGCTTTCGCTCTCTCCATTCCCTGGTACGCGCTGGCCTGGATCGCGCTGAGCAGCGTGTTGCTCGGGCTTGCCGCCGGCACAACCCCCCGCCGGGCGCGCTGGTGGAAGCGCGGCCCCCTGCTCGGGCTGGCCTTCGCCATTCCTTCCGCCTGCGGCGCCCTGGCGCTGGGACTACGTTGGGTGCCCCACGTTCTCGCGATTCTCACCGTGGGACTGGTGGACGCGCTGGTCATCGCGCTGCTCGCGGACTCAGTTTCACGTGAAGCTGCCGTCCGCCGCCCGCCCGAGGCGGCCCGTCCTGCCGCCGCGGTGAGCCCCGGCTTTGAGAAGCGCGGCGCGGAGTTCCGGCAGCGGCTGTTGGAAGAGAAGGAGTTCCTGGACCGCCTGGATCGCGAACGGGCTTCCGCCGGCGATTCCAGGCTCGGAAAGGTCGCCGAGGAAAGAATCGTCTGGAACGAACTCCTGGATCTCGAACTCCAGGACATCGACGAGCAGTTGCATCGCATCGCGCAAACCGGGGAGGGCGGCGCACGGCGGACCGGAAATCCCAACTCCGCTTCCCACTCGTCTTCGGATTGAAGGCCGGCTTCACTGGAGGTAGGAAATGCCAATTACCGTGAAATCGATCGTCTTGTGGCGTGCTGAAGTGGAAAATCAACCCGGAGTGCTGGCCGCCACGATGGAGGCTTCCGCGAAGGCGGGCGCCGATTTTCAGCTGGTCATGGGCTACCGGCACGCCGCCGCGAAGGGAAAAGCGGTGATCGAGGTCTACCCCGTCGCGGGCAGAAAACTCACCGCCGCCGCGGGAACCGCGGGCCTCGCCGCCGCGCCCATCCCGGCGCTTCTCGTGGAGGGCGATAACAGGCCGGGGTTGGGCTACGCGATCGCGCAGGCCCTTGGCGCCGGTGGAATCAACCTCGCGTTCTTCATCGGGCAGGTGATCGGCCGCAAGTTCTCCGCGGTCGCCGGCTTCGAGGCGCCGGAGGATGCAAAAAAGGCCTCGCCGCTGATCCGCAAGGCCGCCGCTCAAAAGGCCGCGAAAACGGCGCGCGCCTGACACGCTTTGCCGCGCGTGCCGTTTCCCGAAGATGGCCGCTGCACCTGGGGGTCGCTATGAAAAAAGGTTTTCGGTATATCGAATTGCGCGTGCCCAGAAGGCGCTTCGAAAACTGGGAGCACTTCCTGGCCGATACGCCGGAGTACTCGATCGGCCTGGAAGTGATCGACGACCTGCCGGGGCGGCGGATGAACCGCATCCACTTCGACCATCACGCCGGGGTCGTCCGTGAAGCCACCATGAGCGCGGCCATGCAGGCCTACATCGCCGTCCGCCAGGGGCGCCTGATGGAACGCTGGCTCCCCCACCGCTGTCCCCTGCCCGTCTACGTCTGGAACGCGGACCAGGACGTCTGCCTCGCTTCGTTCATCCTCGAGTATCACGGTTTGCTCGAACAGTTCCACTGCGATCCGCTGCTGCGATGGATCGTTCAATTCAACAATAAGATCGACGTCTGCGGAGGCCTGTACCCCATCGACCTCGCCGAACTGGTGCGGAACCACTTCACCTGGGTCTTCGACCCCTACCGCCGGCAACGAATGCAGGGCAAGACCGATGGCGACGAAGCCCTCGTCTGCCGGACCATCCGCCGCGTATGCGACCGCCTGGAAGATCTGCTGAACGGCAAGGCCGGCATCGCCCCGATTACGGCCGAGCCCGAAATCCTCTACGCGTCGCCTCACGGCTTCGTCATCGTCGACGAGAAGGGCGATCCGCAGTCCCGCCTGGTATTGGCGGCATACCGGTACACCAACCTCATCAGCCTGATCTGCCGGCGCGCCACCGGCCGGTACACCTACAGCGTGATCCGCGGCTCTCCCTATGACGAGGACAGGTTCCAGGTTTCGAAGCTGATTCAGGCCTTTCAGGCGGCCGAAGATCTCCCGGACGCCCGAATCTGGGGCGGCTCCAACCTCGCCGCCGGTTCGGACAGCGAACTCGGCAGCAGCCTGCACTGGACGAAAATCCGCGACATCGCCGAGGCCATCGTCGGTGAAGCATCCCGCAACGCGCCGCCGGAGTCCGGCGCCGGCGCGCCGCGTTCCGGCGTCCTGGTGGTGATGGGTCCGGCCGAGACGGTGCGGGTGCACGGTCTCTTGCGCGAGTGCGGCGTCGACGTGTTCACGGCGTCGAGTTGCGCGGAAGCCAGTCGCGCCCTCCGCCTCGGAGTTCCCATCCGCGCCATCTTCGCCGCGCGGCAATTGCCGGACGGAGGCCCTCACGAGTTGGTGCAAATGACCCGTGGACGCGCCGATCCCGTGCCGGTGGTTCTTTTTCAAACCGAAACCGACGGCGGATGGATCGATCTGCTCGAAGCCGGCGTCTTCGAACTGGTCGTGGAGCCATACGGCCGCGAACGGATCGAGCAGGTCGTGGCCGCGCTGCCGCTCTATTCCTGCAAGCCGCCCGGGTCCTCGACGCTAGCCGCGCCGGCTATGGCGGCGACCAGGCGTACGGCATGACGCGCGCCCGCGCCGCCATCTATCGCTGGAGGTCGTGCCGCTCCGCCGCGCCCGGATCGTCCAGCAGTTGCGTGGAGGATGCCGGGCCCAGCGCCTTCCAGTCGCGCAGTGCCCACACCACCTTCTTCCCCGGCGTCACCTCGATCAGTTGCACCACCTTCGGCCATTCCGCGAGCGGAAGTCCACCCGGCCAGTTATTGATCAGGGTGTTGCCGTTGGCCAGCCGCGAAACTTCCTGCACGGTGTAGAGCGGGATGCCTGGCAGGTCATTCTTGCCGATTTCCCAAACGGTCTCGCCCTTGCGATTGACCTCGCGCACGTACCCCTGCTGATTGCCGCTGATCAGCGTGTTCCCGTTCTTCAGGCGCACCGCGCCCCAGGCCGACGGCGCCTCCACACTCCACACCGGCTTGCCGTCGCCGTCGTACTCCACCACCTTCCCCAGGTCCATGTGCGCTACCAGAAAGTGGCCCTCCGGCGTCATTCGGATATGGCGGAACTGCCCGTGCGGCGCGGTGGGCACGCGCACCGGCAGCGCCAGTTCCTTTTCCACCTGGTTCGTCGCTTTGCGCAGGATCAGCGCCTTCGCCGGACTGCCGTTCTGCATGATCAGGACCCTTCCGGCATCCACCGGCCATGCGGTGTGGATCTCGGTGCCCGCCGGCGCGTCGTAGTTCCACACGATCTTCTTCGCCTGCGTGATTTCGCTGGCGCCGAACTGCCGCGAGAACAGGATGTTCCCGTTGGAGAGCATGCTGCAATCGCCCAACTCGCCCTTCAGCGGATTGGTGTACGACCACACCACCCTGCCGCCCTGCACGATGTACATGGTCTGGTTCGATGTGCTGCGGTTCTGCCACTCGCCGCAATACAGGAACGGATGTTGCGCGAGTCCCTTGCCGGGAAGAGGCGTGCCGGGCTGCGCCCGCGCCGTCGCGCAAGAAAGGAAGAGAACGCTCGCTGCCAGGGTCTTCATGCCACCTGGAAGCTTAACGCGATGCGGCCCTCCGGCGCACGGCGCCGAACAGCGCGAAACCCACGGCGCTCAACATCCACGCGGCCGGTTCGGGGGCCTCGCGTGACGCCGAGGAGCTTTCGACCAGCACCGAGTACGGGACCTGAACCGTGTAGCCCCCGCCTACCCAGACGCCGCCCAGGACCGGGTCGCTGTCGTACACGTCGTACGTGAACTGAATCATTCCGGTGTCCTGCGCGCCGGCGACCGCGTTGGCCCGGATCGTGTATGCTCCCACGCCTTGCGACGCGCCGTCGAACCCCTCGGTCCAGGTCGAGCCCGGGGCCGACGGAGCGAAGGAATAATCCACCGGTCCGCCCTGCGGACTCACGTAATCGGTGAACGTGTCGTAAACTCCCGCCGGGTTGGTCTGGCTTACGAGGCTCACGTTCGTGATCGTCGCCCAATACGTGGGATCGTACAAGGGCGTCCACGTCGCGGTGAACCCCCAGCCGACCGTCGCCCCGGCTGCGCCGGAGATCGCCCCAGATACCGGCGCCAGTTCAACCGCCAGTGTGTCCTGAATTTGACCGGCTCGGAGCGGCACCATGAGAGTCATGCCGAGGAAGGTAGCCACCAGGATAGTTCGTTTCATTTTGGGTTCACTTGAAAATTGTGCTGGTTGTGGATCCGGAGTAGCCTCCGGCGGCGGTGAAACTCACCACGAGTTTGATGCGCCCGACCGTGGCCGGACACGCGAACGTGAACGGGCCCGCGTTGACCGTTGTTCCCGCGGGAATCGTACCCACGCTTTGCGGGATCGGCGTTACCGCGCCCAGCGTTCCCGACCCGCTGGCCACCGTGGCCGCAATCGACGTGATCGTGACGTTCGTCCCCGTCCCCAAGCCCGTGTTCTGGAGGTTCACCGTGATCGTCTCCACCCCGCCAGTGTTGCTGTGCGAGGCGATCGACGCGGTGAGTTGCGGTAACAGGGGAGACAAGTCTGCCACCACGCCGACGGGAGCGTTTACGGTGAGGTTTAACGGGTTAGCGGCGGACGGCCCGCCGGGGTAACCGGACCACTCGACGAAACTGTATCCCGCGCCGGCGGTGGCGGTCAGGCGGGCCACGGAACCGGCGCCGATGTACCCTGCGCCCGCGACTGTTCCGGCTCCCGCCGGTGAGACCTGGCTCGTCACCAGGTACAGCACCTGGTAGTTCGCGGTGTAAGTAGTGGCGTCGTATGGCGCCGTGATGGTCTGGGACGCGGCCCCGCCCTGCGACCAGTTTTGAAACACGTACTCGGTGGCGTTGCCGGCGCCGATGATGGGCGCCGCCGTTACGGTGTGCTGCGAGCCCGCTACCCAGGAGAGCACCGCCGGGGTCACCACGCCGGCGCCGTCTACCACCAGGCCGAGCCCCGGAGGTGTGCTGGCGATCGTGACCGTTACCAGTTTCATCTGGACCGCTCCGATGTCACCGCCGTCGTGCGCTGCGCCGTGATACGCAAGGTTGGTCGGGCTAAATCCCGCCCGGACCCAGTTGTTCAGCGCCTCAATGGCCGAACACCCCGTGCAACTGATTGCATCGTCGGTGAAACTCGTGCCCTCGCTGGCCAGCGTCCGCAGCCAGTACAGCGAAGCCCACTCCCAATCGGCCCGCCACGGGGAGGCCACGTAGCAGCCGACGCCGGCCGCGGAGGGGTAGCTGATCGTCACGCCCGTCAGGTAGGGGCTCCCCGTGGTGGCGATGCCTGATACCGGCACGTTTCCGGCGTTGCAGGTCGCCCGTACCGGGGTTGCCGCCGCAAGATCAAGTGCCGACACGTCCAGGGTCACCGAAGCTGACGTTCCGGCGGTGTACGCATAGGCGTAGCCCGCTCCCGGAGCCTCAAGCGTGCTGCACCCGGATGGATTGATGCAGCGGAAATTGAAAACCTCTCCCTGGTAGACCTGCGGATCGGAGTTGCTGGCCAGGTCCCCATAGTTGTAGGTGCCGTCGGCGGACCACTGCTGTGCAACCGGCTTGCCCAGATACTTCTGGTCCCAGTTCTCCATCTTTCGCGTCGCGTCAACGAACATCGGGTCCTGGCCGTCCACGTCGTGGTAGCCGGGCGTGTAGGACCACA
>JAFDVU010000112.1 GCA_018268835.1 Acidobacteriota bacterium
CCAAAGTCTCGAGTCCCTTTTCAGGGGCGACCCGCGCCAGGAATCCGATCGTGAACCGGTTCGAACGGGGACGGGGCACCTCACCGAGTCCCTCGACATTGATGCCGAGAGGGACCACGTGCATCCTGTCCTCGGGCACGCCCAGTTCCCGGATCCAATAGCGCGCGCTATATTCGCTGACTGCTACGAAGCAGTCCACGTCCACCGATTTCGCGCGAATCAGGTCCGCCGCCAGCGTCCGATGCGGTTCGGGGAGTTGGTTCAGGAACAGTTCCTCGCCCTGCAGTGTGCAACAGACCGGCCGGCCCAGAGCCTCGCGTATGGGTCGCGCCAGTCCGATCAACAGTGAGTTGGGCAACAACACGACATCGGGCCGGTCTTCGGCGCGCAGCCAGTCCGTCAGCTTCCGGATTTCCCTCGCTTGAAATCCGTCCTCTCCGCGGAGCATGGAAACCGTCATGGCTCCCAGGCCTTGCGGGTCCACCGGGATCGATATCCGAGAGGCCATCTTCAGCAGCCAGGGTGCGCCCCAGAATCGCTCGAGCAGAGGGTGATCCCGGCGGAAGAATGCGGACTCCTGAGCCAGATAGACAATAATCCCGTTGAGAAAGACCTGCGCCCGGCTGACATTTGCTTCGTCCGTGCGCGTCGGCGTATAGAGCGGCTGGAGCACAACGTCGTGCCCCTGCTTTTTGAGTTCGGCGGCGAGCGTGTTGTCGCGCAGGCAACTGCCGCAATACATGCGCGCTGCGCCGGCTGTGAGAGAAAGGATCTTCATTGCGGTCCACCGGCGCAGCCCGAGGAACCAGGCGCCCGATAGCGGTAGGTCGGCTCTGGCCTGGCGGGCGTCAGGCAGCGGAATTCGGTGGCCGGCGTCCGCACTGCCCGTCCGCAGATCCCGTGTATGGCGGAGCGGGCGACGGTCTCTAATATCCCGGCCGGCATTTGCACGCGCGCGTTGAGGATCAAGGTGGCCCTGGCGCCGCGAAGCGGGGTTTGGTCCATCGTGACGATCCCGCCATCGAGATCCGTCAGATTCGCGGCCCTCTGCTCCCCGCCCGATTCGATCAGGGCTTTCACATGGCCGACGGGCGCGCCGTGCTCGCGGAAGGCGCGGTGCAACCTCTCCATCATTTCCATGGCGGGCGGAAAAAAATCGGCCTCGGGCCCGGTGGCCTCCAGCCGAACGATGGCGTTCAGCCAGCCAAGAGCGGCTTCGCCCTCGGCATAGCGGTCATAATTCACCTCCACGATGTGCGCGCCCGCGTCGCCGCCGGCATCAAGATCGGCCATCCACACGTCGATTCCATCGCCGGAGCGCGCCGAGATCTCGCCGACCTCTCTTCCCGGAAACGACCCGCGCAACAGACCGGTCAGGTCCGCCCGCTCCGGCGCGCTCAACAGGTCGATCTTGTTCAGCAGGAGACGGTCGGCTTCGGCGATTTGCATGCGAAGGATGTAGAGCGTGCCCGGGTGCATCTCGGATTCGCTTTCTCCCAGGGCCTCGCGCACGTGTTCGGGACTTACCAGCACCGTAAAGGGAGCGACCTCGATATCCGGGCGGAGGTCTTTGAGCGGCTGCAGGATCGTGGCCGCGAGATCCGTGCAACTGCCGACGGGTTCGGCAAGGACGATCTCCGCCCCCAGCCCGATCAGAGACTGCACGGCCTCTTCAAATGCGCGGAAGTCGCAACAGAAGCAGCTTCCGGCGACCTCCTTGACGCAGCAACCGCAGCCGTGAAGGAGAGCGGTGTCCACCAGGCCGGGCGCCTGATCGTTGACGATGGTGCCGACGGTCCTTCCCCGTAGGGACAATCGCCTGGCGAGCTGTTGCAGCAGGGTGGTCTTCCCCGATCCGAGAAATCCGCCGATAAGAATCAGCCTGGCTGCCGGCATTCGCGATAGCTCTGGATGGTTCAGAACAGGAACTTGACGCCGAATTGGATCCGCCGCGGATCGCCGGCGGATTGGATCTTTCCGAATGTGGGGGAGCCCAGGAAATTATCGGGAAGATTGAAGTTCGTGCGGTTGAGCGCGTTGAAGACCTCGGCTCGAAATTGCAGCGTCTTACCTTCGGCCAACCCCGTGTCCTTGAACAGCGCTACATTGACGGTCGTGAGGCCGGGGCCGGTGACGATGTTGCGGCCGGCGTTGCCAAAACTACCGAAAGCCGGGAGGGCGAACGCGGCGGTATTGAACCAGCCGTCCGGTCCGGAATTGGAGAGGGAAGGGCTCCCCGCAACGTTCGGCCTGTCGTTGGTGCCGAATCCAAGACTGGACATGCCGGTATTGCTGTTGTCCATGCCGCTGAGCAGATAGACCGAAAGCGGCTGACCCGATTGGAACGTCGAGATTCCCGATGTTCTCCAGCCGCCGCGCAGGCGCCCTTTTCCGATGGGCAGGTCGTAGATATAGCTCAAGCTCAAACGATGGCGCACATCGAAATTGGAGAGACCGCGCTCCAAAGCGGCGTTGCGGCTGTCCTGCGGATAATTGGCGTCTCCGGCGCTCGAGAAGAATCCGGAAGCGTCATCGATCGACTTGGACCACGTGTAGGACGCCAGAATAGAGAGGCCGCGTTGCCACGTCTGCTGCAAACGGGTCTGGAAACCGTTGTAGTTCGAGTTACCGCGCGATTCCTGCAGGTTGACATCGTTGAACGCCGGGTTGGGGCGCGGATTGTAAGGCTGCGTGCTGGGGAAGGGCTGGTTGACATCCCGGGCCGCCAGGAGTTTGGTCCCCTTGGAACCTGCGTAGGTCAACTCAAACGTCCGGCCGCGCCCGATCTCCCGCTGGATACTGAAGTTCCACTGCTGTACATACGGGGAGCGAAGATTCCGCTGAAAGGCCAGGGCGCTGGGCGCGGCGGCCAGCGGATAGTCGGCCGGAAACGGGTTGGCCACACTCAGAGGATACTGCTGCGAAGTGTAATAGAGGCGGGAAACGTAGTAAGGGGCGTTGAAGTACAGCCCCTCGCCGGTGGCCAGCGACCCCAGGTCATAGTAGATTCCGTAGCCGGCACGCAGGAGAGTCCGGCCGTTGCGGGGACTCCAGGCCATGCCCACCCGAGGCGCCCAGTTGTTCCGGTCCGGCGAGTAGCCGCCGCGGGGCATGCCGTTGGTTCCTGCTGGGACGAGCGACCCGGTGGCCGGATCGTAGAGATTGGCCCGGTTGAACGCATCGACCGGCGGCGAATTGTACTCGTAGCGGAGCCCGGCCGAGATCGTCAGGTTCGGCCGCACGCGCCAGGTGTCCTGGATGAAGCCGTAGTATCCCTGGGTTCGCAGGTGCTCGGCGTTATCGACGTTCGCCACTCCGGTGACCGAAGGAAACCCGAGCAGCAGTTCTTCCAGTGCGTTCCCGGTCATCATCCCGAGGAAGTTCAGATACCCCATGGCGAGCACGTCGCGATAGGCATTCTGGCGCAGCCAGCGGAAGTCGATGCCGGCGCGAAGCAGATGTCTTCCGCGCGTGGCCGAGAGCGTGTCCACGACTTGAAAGAAGGTGGTGGCGCTGTGTTGCGGGTTATTGTACTCGTCGCCGATGGGTGAATAACCGGTAATGTTGATGAGGCTGAGGCCCGTATCCCGGGGATTCGTGGCAACACGCGGCATCCCCACGGCGCCGTTGACGTCTCTCCCGATGTCCTGTTGGGAAACGCCCGATGAGACACGCGTGAACCCGAGCCGCAGGTCGTTCAGCAGGTTGGGCGAAAACACGTGGGTCTCGCTCGCCATGGCGTTCTGCGAGCGCCTGGGGACATTGACGCCATAACCGGCGATCCTGGCGAATGCCGGGCCGGTGAACGGCTCATACAGCGCGCCGTCGCCGAAACTGTAGCGAACGGCCAGATCGTCTCCGGGCGACAGATTGTGGTCCACGCGGGTGTCGAAATGGTCCTCCCGGTCTCGTGTCGGAGGAGAGGAAACGTAGTTCTGGCCGGGCGTCGTCCGGTTGGGCAGCGGGTAGAGTGCGGCGATCGACAGCCCTACCGGACTCATGTAATAGCTCGGGATCACGTTGTTCGGGAAGGGACGTTGAGTCAGGGGATCGAACGCGAGCACGCTGCTTTTCGAAAAGTCACCGGCGCGTTCCATGGCGGTCGGCACGTTGGTGACCTGCGTGATGCCCTCTCTCAGCCGCCGGCCCTCGTAATCGGCGAAGAAGAACGTACGGTTGCGGACGATCGGCCCTCCCGCCGATACCCCGAACTGATTGCGCTGGTACCGCGGGTCGGGTTCCCCGGCGGGAGCGAAGAAGTTGCGCGCGTCGGTCGCGCCATTGCGGAAGAACTCATAGGCGGTGCCGTGGAACTGGTTGCCGCCGGACTTCAGCGCCACGTTGAACTGGCCGCCGGCGTTGCGTCCGAGCGAGGCGTCAAATGCACCCGATGCCACTTCGAATTCGCGCACCGCATCCACTGGAGGGGTCACCGCCGGCCCATTCAGTTTGGGATCGACGTTGGACATGCCATCCAGGAGGAAGTTATTGGAATCTTCGCGCCCGCCGTTGATGTTCACAGCAAAGGCGCCGCGCACCGAGCCGGCCGAACCCTGGGCGGGAGGGGCCACACCGGGCAACAGCAGCCCGAGTTCGAAGAAATCGCGCCCGTCGAGCGGAAGCTCCGTGATGGCACGGTTGTCGATGAGCCCGCCGAGCGCGGAGGATTGCGCGCGCAGCGGCTCCCGGGTCGCGGAGACCTCGATGGCTTCCGTGCGCGACCCCGGCAACAGCGACATCTTAATCCAGATCTCGTGGCCCAACGGCAGGGAGAACCGCTGGATCTGCTTCTGGTGGTGTTCGTCGCTGGCCTCGATGCGGTACTCGCCAGGGGGGAGGTTCGACATCGTGAACCCGCCCGCCGAATCCGCGACGGCACTTCTCGACCGCTCTGTCTCGGTCTGCACGAGGAGGACCGCCGCTCCGCCCAGCGGCTTACCATCCGGGTCCGTGACCACGCCGGCGACTACGCCACCCGATTGCGCGCGCGCAGCGCCCAAGAAAAGCAGGGGGATCAGAAACAGTCGTGACTTCATACGATTACCTGATTTGACTGGCATTGGCAGGCTCTCATGGTGCGTAGCGCCAGCGCGCCGGTGGGACATGCTTCGGCGCAACGGCGTGCCGTTTTCGTCAGCGCCTCAGAGAGCGGCTTGCCGAATGGCGGCGCCACCCTCACATCGAATCCGCGGCCGATCATCGTCAGGCCCCACTCCTCAGCGGCCGCGGCGGCGATGCGTACGCACGCATCGCAACTGATGCACTTGCCCGGCTCGTAAACGATCTCCGGGTGCGAATCGTCTTCGGCGAAACGGCGGCGCGCGCCGGTGTAGCGGGCCGGATCCGCTCCGTACTCCGTGGCCAGAGTGCGGATGGTGCAGCAATCGGCCTTGCGGCAGCCGCAGGACATGCAGCGCCGCGCCTCGCGGACGGCGTCGGTATCAGCCAGCCGCCCTTCCACTTCGTCGAAGGTCGTGAGGCGGCGCTCCATCGGAATTTCGAGGAGTCGAACGCGCGGAGCTTTCTCGATACTGCGGAACATGGCGGCGCGCTCGGAGTCGTCCACCGGCCGCATGGTGACGGCGGTGTGAAGCGGTTCGCCGGAGACCGCCTCGCCGGAAAGATATTGATGAATGGAAGCCGCGGCCATTCTCCCGGCGGCGACCGCGCGCACCGCCAGGTCCGCGCCAAGGACGGCGTCGCCACCGGCGAAGATGCCGGGGAGGCTGGCGGCCATGGTGTGCGGGTCGGCGGCGATGCCCCACGCGGTCACACGCAGGCCTTCGCGTTCGGCGAGCGCGCGTTCCACCGATTGGCCGATGGCGGCGATGACTGTGGAGCATTCGACGGTGAAGTCGGAGCCTTCAACGGGCACCGGCGCGCGCCGGCCGGAAGCGTCCGGTTCGCCCAGGGTCATGCGGCGGCACGTGAGGCGCAGGCCGGTCTCGGCGCGCTCGAGTCGCACGGGGGCAACCAGGTACTCGATGTGGACGCCTTCGGTTTCGGCGGCCTCTACCTCTTCCATCAGGCAGGGCATCTCCTGCCGCGTACGGCGATACAGGACCCGCACGCGGGCGCCCAGCCGGAGCGCGGTGCGGGCGCAGTCCATCGCGGTATTCCCGCCACCCACGACGAGTACGTCCTGTCCAATGGCCGGGGCACCGCCGGCGGCCACCTGTTCCAGAAATCCGATGCCGGGGAGCGCGAGTTCTTCGCCGGCACAACGCAGCCCTTGCGCCCCCTGGGCGCCGATGGCCACGAACACAGCCTGGTATTGCTTACGCAGTTCGGCCAACGTAAAATCCGCGCCCCAGCGTGTGCTCATACGGAACTCCGCGCCGAGGCGCCGGATGGCGGCGATCTCCGCATCGAGCGCCTGCCTGGGCAGGCGGTACTCGGGGATGCCGTAGCGCAGCATGCCGCCGGGCTCGGGGTGGGCATCGAACAGCGTGCATGCGTGGCCCTTCTGATGCAGGTAATAGGCCGCGGAGAGACCGGCGGGACCGGCGCCGATGACGGCCACGCGCTGTCCGCTTGGGCGCTCGCAGCGCGGGAGGAAGGGTTCGGGTGCGGCTAGGTCGAGATCCGCCGCATAGCGGTGCAGCGCGCCGATGCTGAGGCCCTGGTCGAGTTCGCACCGCCGGCACTCCTGCTCGCACAGGCGCGGGCAGACGCGTCCCAGGGAGCCGGCCAGCGCCAGGCGGTCCGCGATGACTTCCATGGCGTGGCGCGGATCGCCGGCGGCGATGCCCAAGGTGAACCCCGGGATGTCGAGGCCGGCGGGGCAGCGCGCGGAACAGGGCGCCCGGCACTCGCCGGCGTGGTCGGATAGCAGCAGCTCCAGCGCCATCCTGCGGGCTTTGCGCACGTCCTCGGTTTGGGTGTGGACCACCATGCCTTCGGCGGCGGGCATGGCGCAGGCCGGCGATAGCGTGCGCCGTCCCTCGATCTGCACCGCGCAGACAAAGCAGGAAGCCGCCGGCTCGATGCCCTTGACGTGACACATGGTGGGGATCCGGATCCCCAGCCACTCGGCGGCGCCCAATATGGTGGTGCCGGGATCCACCGCGACGCTGCGTCCGTCGATGGTGAGGCGGATCATTCAGGCAACCTCCACCGCGTCGTCCTGGCAAGCCTGCCGGCACATGTCGCACCGCGTGCAGAGCGCGTCGTCTACTTCGTGCTTTTCGTACGGGCGATATTGGATGGCGCCCACCGGGCAGGCCTGCGCGCACAGCGTGCACCCGATGCAGCTATTGTTGATACGGTAGCGGATCAGCGCGGCGCAGCGGCCCGCGGGACACCGTCTCTCACGCAGATGCGCTTCGTATTCCTCGCGGAAGTAGCGCAGGGTGGTAAGCACGGGATTCGGCGCGGTCTGGCCCAGTCCGCAGAGGCTGCCACGGCTCACGAAATCGGCGAGCTCTTCCAGTTTCTCGAGATCGCCGGCGCGGCCTTCGCCTTCGCAGAGCCGGTCCAGGATCTCCAGCATCCTTTTGGTTCCGATGCGGCAGAACGTGCACTTGCCGCACGATTCGGCCTGGGTGAAGCGGAGGAAGAAGCGGGCGATGTCCACCATGCAATCGCGGTCGTCGAGCACCACCAGGCCGCCCGAGCCCATGATGGCGCCGGTTTGGGCGAGCGCATCGTAATCGATTGGAGTATCGGCCAGGCTGGCGGGGATGCAGCCGCCCGAAGGTCCGCCGAGTTGCACCGCCTTGAACGCCCGCCCGTTCGGGATGCCGCCGCCGATCTGCTCCACGGCCTCGCGAATCGTCATCCCCATGGGCACTTCGATCAGCCCGCCGCGATTGACCTTGCCGGCGAGGGCGAACACCTTGGTGCCCTTGCTGGTGGCCGTGCCGAGCGCGGCGAAGGCGGCTGGTCCGTGCCGCAAAATCCATGGCACGCAGGCTAGCGTCTCGACGTTATTGATGACCGTGGGACAGTCGCGAAACCCGCGTTCCACCGGATACGGTGGGCGCAGTCTGGGCATGCCCCGGCCGCCTTCGAGCGACTGGATCAGCGCAGTCTCCTCGCCGCAGACGAACGCGCCCGCGCCTTCCCGGACCTCCAACTTCAGATCGCCGAGCAGCCCGCGATCCGTCGCGGCCGAGATGGCGGCGCGGACGTGCCGTACGGCCAGCGGATACTCGGCGCGGATGTACAGGAAACCTTGCGACGCGCCCACGGCGTAGGCGGCGATGGCCAGGCCCTCCAGCACGCGGTGCGGGTCGCTTTCCAGCACCGCGCGATCCATGAACGCGCCCGGGTCGCCTTCGTCCCCGTTACAGATGACGTACTTGGTTTCGCCCGGCTGGCTGCGGGCGAGCGCCCATTTACGGCCGGCGGGAAAACCCGCGCCGCCGCGCCCGCGCAGGCCGGAATCGGAAATGGCGGCGATCACTTCATGGGGCGTCATCTTCTCCCGGCACGTGCGCAACGCGCGGTAGCCGTCGCGGGCGAGATAGTCGTCCAGGTTCAGGGGATCGATTTCACCCGAGTTTTCGAGCACGATGCGCTTCTGCCTGCCGAGGTACGGCGCGCCGTCGAAGACGTTCCCGGCCGTGTCGGCCTTTTTGGCGGCGAGCCAGCGGACGCGGGTCACGAGAGTCCGGGGATTGAGGTGGCGCAGGGCAATGGCCCGGGCGGTTTCGGGGGTCAGGTTCCCGTAGCACACGATGCCGTGGCCGTTGAGGACTTCGACCATCGGCTCGCGGTGGCAAAGCCCGGCGCAACCGACTGTTTTGACCGCGCCCTCCACTCCGGCTTCGCGCGCGGCGGCTTCGATGGCCGCACGCACGGCCTCGCCGCCGCTGGCGATCCCACACGAGCCGAGGCCCACGCGGATCTCGACCTTGGCGCGGTGCGTCACGCGGGCTCCTTATCGAACGGCCGCAAGGCCTCAGGCGCGGTATTGGGTGTGAGGCGTCCGGCAGTGTGCTGATCCACCATGAGAACCGGCGCGAGGCTGCAGCAGCCCAGGCAAGCGACTTCCTCCAGGGTGAACTGGCGCGCGGCATCGGTGTCCTGATCCTCGGGGATGGCCAGGTAACGGCGCAGTTCTTCGGTGATCTGGCGGGCGCCGGCCACGTGGCAGGCCGTTCCGTGACAGACCTTGACGATGTGCTCGCCGACCGGCGAGCGGCGGAATTGCCCATAGAACGACGAGGTGCCGGCGATCTGCGCGGGCGTGATGTCCGTAATCTCGCAGAGACGCCGCAGGGCTTCGTCCGGGAGATAGCGGTAGTGGGTCTGGATCGCTTGCACGAGCGGGACGGCCGCTTCGCGGTGGCGGCCCAGACGGGCGACCGCTTCGTCCACGAAGCCGACGTCCACCTCCTGGGCGGAGGCCTCGGACTGCCGGCGGCAGGCGTGCGGCTGCCCGGCGGCGCCGCGGCGCGACGCCCGCTGGGGAGCGGCGGGCACGTGCCGCGGCAGGTTACGCCGGGCGAAGACCAGGAACACGATAGCGGCGGCGATCAGGCCGTTGGCGGCCCAGGTGTCGCGCCGTTTGCGGGACAGCCGGTAACCGGTGATGCGCTTCTGTTCGGCCGCGAGTTTCGGTGCCAGCGATGCGTCTTTCTTCACCGTCTCCTGCATGGCCTTCACGAGTTTGTCGTCCTTGGGCTGGCGGACGGCGGCGACGGCCCAATCGATCAGCAGCAGAAGGGAAAGAGCGGCGATGACACCTGCGGAAACGCGCACCAGGTTGCGGATCATTTCGCGCCTCCACCGACGGTCACCAGAGATTCCCGGGCGCGGGCGCGTTCGCCTTCGTTGGGACAGGACGCGTAGCAGCGCGCGCAGTAGAGGCAATCCTTGCGCACGGCGCGCATCTTTTCGATCGCTCCGTACGGGCAGGCATCGTTGCACAACCCGCAATCGAGTTCGCGATGTGGCGTAATGCTGACTCCGCGCCGGGCGAGCCTCGTGCACCAGTTGAGCAGCGCACCGTAGGGGCAAAGATACCGGCAGTAGGGCCGCCCGATGAACATGCCCCCCACGAGGAACACGGCGCCGATCATGAGCATGTGCGGCGCGCCGGTCCCGCGGAAGAAGCCGACGAAGGGATCGAAGCGGCAGATCACGAAATCGCGCGCGATGGCCGGCTTCAGTGCGAACAGGATGGCGAGCAGCAGGTACACGTACTTAAGCAGACCCAGCGCGCGGTCGATCCGGCGCGGCACCTTTACCGGCTTGAGCACGACCATCTCCTGCATGGCGCCGAGCGCGCACACGCCGCCGCAGAACGCGCGGCCGAAGAACATGGCCACGAACAGCGGCAGGAAGAAGGTCGCGACGACTACGATCGGAATCGAGTAGCGCGGATCGGTCAGGGCGACCGTGACGTTCTGGATGGAGCCGACGGGACAAACGCAGCCCTCGCGGTAGAATCCGAAGTAGGCGAGCGAGAAGATGGCCAGCCCCATCAGCCAGCGCCGGCTGCGGCGCTTCAGCACCAGCCACGCGGAGACGCCCATGGCGGCGGCGAGCAGCACCACATCGAACACCTGGAGCCAGTAATCCCGCGGCAGGGGCCTCTGCACCTCGGGAGTTTTGTAGCCGCCGCCAATAGTATCCGCCTGCGGCGCTGTTTCCACGGGCCGGGAGTACTCAATGGCTTGTGCGAGGGCCTGCCACGGCAGCAACAGCAGCAACACGAGTACGGCGATCGGGGAGCGCGCGAGCATGTTATACCGTCGGACGGGCCTCCCCCGGCTTCAATGCCTCAGGCAGGGGGACCTGCTCCAGCGCGTCCTTCGGGCAGTCGGTCGAAATCGCGCACCGGTTGCAGTTAAGGCACCGGTTGTAGCGCACTTGCAGGGTGATGGAGCCGAGTCCCAGCGGCTCCTTGCACTTCATGACGCAGCGGCCGCAGCCATCGCACTTTTCCTCGTCGATGACGTATTCGTAGAAGTTGTTGGCCGGATCTTCGGGATCCTGCTTGCCGATGGGTTTGCGGGCGATGGCGTCGCGCGGGCAGAGTTTCTCGCTGGGCAGTCCCTTTTCATCCACTGCACTGGCAATGTTGAAGTACGCGGGGCAAATGTTGCAGCGGCCGCACTTGGAATACTCGTTGACCGCGCGGACTGCGGAGAGAGCGACCACGCACGAAGACGTACACAGGTTGCAGGCCTCGACCCCCACTTCGCCGAGGCGGCTGTTGACGCACCGGGAGGCGTTCACCTGCCAGACCACTTGCCCGTGAGCTTTCCGGATCAGGAATACTGCGCCGCTGGCGAGAGCGGTCACTGCAACGCGCCGCGTCACGTTCCGGCTCATGCGGCCTCCCGTTCGAACACGAAGATCTGCAACTTCACCGCGTCCGCCGCCCAGACGCGCCCGAGCGGTCCGGCCTGGACCGAAATATTCCTGCAGTTGGGATCGAAGCAATCGGCCGCGATGACGCCCTCGAATTCCCCGCCGCGGCTGTAGACCTTGAGCCGCGGCCCGGCTTTCTCCGTGACATAGATGCGGTCGGAAACCGCCACGTTGGTGGGATTGCAGCAGCCGGTGAAGCCGGCCGGATCGTGGAAGTTGAACCTTCCAAAGTGGCCGAGCAGTCTGCCTTCCAGGGAGTATCGCTCCACGCGGTGCTTACCGGGGTTGGCGGCGTGGATCACACCTTCCTGGTCCACGGCGAAGCTCACTACTCCGTTGGGGATGAGCAGGCCGCCCACGTTGTTGTCGGTCCCGATCGTGCCAAGGCAGCGTCCCGTGTGGTCGAGGCGGCGGATTGCACGCGCCGCGGCGTCGCCCGCCAGCACGGAGTCTCCCGCGAACCCGATGGCCGTGACGCGGCCGAGCATCTTTTCATCGCGCCACACGCGGGCGTTCCTGGTCGCCGGGTCGAAGAGTTCGATCTGGCCTTCTTCGCCGGCGTAGACCAGTCCCTGCCGGGAGACTGCCACCGCCAGCACGGGACGCATGGTCGTCCAGCGCTTCTCGAGTTTCCCGGCGGCGTCGAAGACTTTGATTTCGCTGTCCCCCGAGGCATACACCAAGCCGTTGCGATCGAGCGCCAGGCCGGTGATGGAGTGCGAAAACTGGTGCGGCGCTCCGCCCTTTCCCGCGATGGATCCCGCTTGCCGGTATCGGACTTCGCTCATGCTCACCCTCGCACGTCGATACAGATCATCTTGGTAAGATCGCGCAGCACCAGCCTGCCGCCGGAGAGGGCCATCGGCCCCCACACCTCCTGCCCGGCCAGCACCTGCGCCGCGGCAAGTTCCCTGTAGCCGGTGGTGGAGGCTTCGATCAGGTGGAGTTTGCCCGAATCGCCGTCCATGACGAAGAACATGCCGTCGGCCATGAAGAAACCGCCCAGCCCGAAGGTCGCTTTGCCTTCGCTGGTCCACACCTCCTTGCCTTCGGGGCTGAGGCAGGTGAACAGCCCGCGCTTTTTCTTGCCTACGGCAAACATCATGCCCTTGTACACGATCGGGGTGTGGACCTCGGAATTCCACTCGTTCTTGGCGAAGTCGAAGATTAGCTCCGGTCTGAACGCGCCGCCGGCGTTGCGGACCCGGATCATGACGCTGCCCGCGTCGTAGGACCCGGTCATGAAGACCCTCTCGTTGTCCACGGCGATGGGCGAAGGCGCCACCGCGACGTTGAACTTTCGCGGATACTCCCACAGCAACTTGCCGTCCGCCGCGCTGACGCCGAGTGGGCCCTTCAATGTGCCGTAGAGATACTGCTTCACGCCGCCGAGGGTTGCCGGCATGACCGAGGCGTGGGACATCAGCAAGCGGCCCGGGTTGGGGGTCTGCCAGATCGGCTTACCGGTGGCTTTGTCGAGCGCCACCAGAATCGCCGCCCCACCGGTAGCGATGATCAACCGGTCGGACTCCATCAGCGGGCACTGGCCGTTGTACCACGGGGGAATCGTGGCCTTGAAATCGGTGACCAGACTCGACCGCCACACCTGCTTGCCGGTCTTCGCGTCCAGGCAGTGCAGCACCGCTTTGGGGTCCAGCGAGAACACGAATCGCGCGTCCACCGCGGGCACCGTGCGGGTGATCGCGTGGTTGGGCCGGATCTCACGCGCCTCGCGGAATTGCCAGATCAGTTTGCCGTCGGCGAAGTTTCGGCAGTTCACGCACCATTCGTTCTTCGCCTCGTCGTAATCGTGGTGGTAGACCCGCCCGGCTACGATCGCTGCCCCGGCGTATCCCTGAGCCACCGGCACGGACCAGAGCACCTTGGGTCCGCCGGCGGCCCATTTGCGGGCCAGTCCCGTCTCCCGGGAGACGTTGTCGCGCAGAGGTCCGCGGAATTGGGGCCAGTCCGCGGCTACCGCCGCCCCCGACAGGCCTGCGGGCCGAAGGGCGCCTGCCGCCACAGCACCGGCACCGATGAGCAACTCTCGCCGGGACACCATTTCAGAGATTCCTTTCCTTGCGGATCAAGCACTTGGGCGCGATTGCAGGCGCCCGCTGGGCCAAGCAACACTAAAAGACCCGGTTATCTAGTTCTAAGTTACATCATGCGCCCATCCCGGCACGGACACATCTGCTTTTTGGTAAACGGCGTCCGTCGAGCGGCGAACCGCACGTCGGGCACGGGAAACGGCGGCGGCGGAATCCACGGCCGGCGAACGGAGAGAAAGTCCCGTCTTGCGCGCGACCGGTAGGGATCCTACTATTTTCGTTGCAGGCTCACTTCCTGACTCCGGCGGATGCCTCCCAGCGAGAACATTTCGCGTGTGTACACCTCACGCCGGGAGACGCGCGCTTTCTACGACCGGATCAGCGGCTTCTACGATGCGCTTTCGGCGCGCAGTGAGGCCCCGGTGCGCGCGGCGGCAGTCGAGATGCTGCAACCCGCGGAGGGCGAGTGGATCCTCGAGGTGGGCAGCGGCACCGGCCACGGCCTGGCGGCCTTTGGAAGCAGGGCGGGCAGCGGCGGGCGAGTCGTGGCGGTCGACCTCTCCGAGCGCATGATCGAGCGCGCGCGGGCTCTGGCCTCGGCGTACCCGGTGGATTTCGTGTGCGGAGACGGACTGTGCCTGCCGATCCGCTCGGGGACCTTCGACGCGGTGTTCATGGCGTTTACCCTGGAACTGTTCGACACGCCGGAAATTCCCGGGGTGCTCGGCGAGTGCCGGCGGGTTTTGAAGCCCGGCGGACGGGCGGCGTTCGCGGCGGTCTCGAAAGATGGTCCCGGCAGCGTGAAGCTACGCACATATGAGTGGATGCACCGCCATCTGCCGGCGGTCGTCGACTGCCGGCCGATCTTCCTGGGCCGGGCCGTGGAATCGGCGGGCTTCCGGGTCGCGCAGCGGCGCATCGCGGAAATGTGGGTGCCGGTCGAGATCGTGCTCGCCAGACCCTGATTTCCGTCGCGACCTCGCGGCACCGTGCGGCTTCCCGAGTCCGGGATACCGTTTGCCGCCCGGCCGATGGCGTTCGCCAAGAAAGCGCTGCCCCGGACCGGCGAGAGCGGGCATCATGTAAATTGAAGAGTCTACGGCGTTATTCTCTTCTACGCGCCGGTCTGACAGTTCCGACTACCCGACATAGGGAGAATTCATTCCAATGCTTACGATGAGCCGAGTTTGCCCCGCGCTACTCTTTTTGTGCTATCCCGCACTTGCGGCCGATCTGACCCGGTGGCTGGGGCCGAACCGGGAAGGGAAGTTCGCGGAAACCGGCCTGCTGAAATCGTGGCCGGAAGGCGGACCGAAGTCCGTGTGGAAGGTGAAAGGCCTCGGCGAAGGCTACTCCTCCATGGCGGTGGCGGGCAACCGGATCTACACCCAGGGGCAGGAGGGCGAGCAGCAGTTCGTCCTGGCGCTGGATATTGACAACGGGAAGCAGGTCTGGAAAACGCCGACCGGCAAGGCGTTTCAGGTAGCACAGGGCGGCGGGCCGCGTACCATGCCGCAGGTCGATGGCGCCCGGTTGTACGCGCTGGCCAGCGACGGAACCCTGGTCTGCCTGGAAGCGGAGACCGGCAAGCGCGTGTGGGGATTCAACTACGTCGAAAGGTTCGGCTCCGCCATGCCGCGCTGGGGTTTCAGCGAGCATCCACTGATCGACGGCGACCGCCTGATCATCAACCCCGGCGGCAGGGGAGCCGGCATCGTGGCCCTCAACAAGGCCACGGGAGCGGTCCTCTGGCAGTCGCAGCACGACCGGGCCGGCTATTCCTCCGTGCTGCCCGTCGATTTCGGAGGCGCGCACATTTACACGGTGCTCACCGCCACTGCCGCGATCGGCGTGGACGCCAGGGACGGCTCGCTATTGTGGCGTTACGAGAAGGTGGCCAACCGGGTAGCCAACATCGCCACCCCGGTCTATGCGGACGGATACGTGTTCTACTCGAGCGACTACAACACCGGCTGCGCGCTGCTCAAACTCGCCTCCGAAGGCGGCAAGGTCACGGCGACGGAGGTGTACTTCAACCGCGACATGCAGAACCACTACACCACCTCGATCAAGATCGGCGAGTACCTCTACGGATTCAGCGGGAACCAGCCCGGCATTCTCACCGCCATGGAGTTCAAGACCGGCAAGGTGGCGTGGAAAGACCGCAGCGTAGAGAAAGGCAATTGCGTGCTCGCCGAAAACCTTCTCTACTGCCAGGGGGAAAACGGCAAGTTTGGACTGATCGATCCGTCGCCCGCGGGATACAAGGAAATCTCGCGCTTTCAGATGCCCTCCGGAGGTCTCCAGGTCCAGGCGCCGAACGGGAATGTCTGGACGGTGCCGGCGATTGCGAACGGCAGGCTCTATCTTCGCGACGAGGACAATCTCTACGCCTACGACATCAAGCGCTGAAGGAAGAGTGTGAACCGGGGCATCATCCTGGCCGGCGGGCTTGTCAGCGCCTGCTCGTGCCTGCTCTTACTGGCATCGGATCCGGCCGGCGGCGACTGGCCCATGTGGGGCGGCACGCCGGACCGGAACATGGTCTCGGCCATGCGCGACGTGCCCGCTTCGTGGGATCTCGAAAAAAAGCTGAACGTGAAGTGGACGGCGAAGCTGGGGTCGCAGACCTACGGCAACCCGGTTGTCGCCGGCGGGCAGGTGTACATCGGCACCAACAACGAGTTGACGCGCAATCCCAAGGAACCCGGCGACCGCGGCGTCCTGATGTGCTTCCGCGAATCCGACGGAGAGTTGCTGTGGCAGCATACGCACGAAAAACTCGAGGACAGCAACCAGGACTGGCCGGAAACCGGCCTGTGCTCGACGCCGTTGGTTGAGGGCGACAGGCTCTACTACGTGTCCAACCGCGGCGAGGTGGTCGCACTCGATACCCACGGGGACGGCAAGGGCGCCTCCAAGGTCATCTGGTCGTACGACATGATCAAGGAACTCGGCGTCGTCCCGCGCAACAAGGTCAGTTCCTCGCCTGCCGCTTACGGCGGCCTGATCTACGTCAACACTTCCAACGGAACCGACGAAACCGGCGAGAAGGTGCCGAATCCGAAAGCGCCGAATATCATCGCGCTGGACCGGGAGACCGGCAAACTGGCCTGGAAAGCGAGTGCCACGATCGGGCGCCTCTACGACGGCCAGTGGTCGTCTCCCGCGGTGGCCGGCATCGGCGGAGTGGTGCAGGTCGTCATCGGCGAAGGCGACGGCTGGGTGCGCGGCTACGACGCGCTCAAAGGCAACAAGCTTTGGGAATTCAACACAAACCCGAAAGGGGCGGTATGGCCCGGGACCGCCGGTTTTCCGGTAGCCACACCGGTGATTTGGGAAAGCAAGGTCTACATCGCCAACGGACAGGATCCGGAGCGCGGGCAGGGACCGGGCAATCTCTATGCCATCGACGCCACCAGGCGGGGCGACATCACGGCAAGCGGTCTGGTCTGGCGCTACGGGGACATCAAACGTTCCATCTCCAGTGTCGCCATCGCGGACGGCTTACTGTTCGCGAGCGACGTGAACGGCTTCCTGTACTGCCTGGATGTGAGCACCGGAAAGCCGTACTGGACCCACGACATGATGGCGGCCATCTGGGCCTCTCCCATGATCATCGACGGCAAGGTGTACCTGGGCAACGCCGACGGCGACGTCGTGGTGCTGGAAGCGTCCGAGGAGAAGAAGTTGCTGTTTCAGACCAACATGGGCAGCAGCGTCTACTCGACCTTCGTGCCCGCCAACGGAGTGCTGTTCCTCGCCAGCCGTGATACCCTGTTCGCGCTGGCGAAGAAGTGAGAACCGTGCGGCTGGTTTCCATCCTGGCCCTGGCAGCGGGGTTACTGAGCGCGGCGGACGAGTGGCCGCAGTTCCGCGGCAATCCGCAAATGTCCGGTGTGGCGGGCGGACAGGTGCCGGCGAGCCTGCGGCTGATCTGGACGTACGAGGCGGGCGAGTCGATCGATTCCTCCGCCGCCATCGCCGGCGGCACCGTATATGTAGGCTGCCGTTCCGGGGACCTGCTGGCGATCGACCTCGCGACCGGGAAACTGAAATGGAAGTATCGCGCGACCGACTCGATCGGCGAATCGTCGCCCGCCGTTTTCGACGGCATCGTCTACATCGGCGACCTCGGCGGGGTTCTGCACGCCGTGAACGCGGCGGACGGCAAGCGCCTGTGGACGTTCCCAACGGAAGCGGAGATCAAGTCCTCGCCGGTGGTGTCGGGAAGCCGGGTGCTGATCGGCTCCTACGATGCGAACCTGTATTGCCTCGACCGCCGCAGCGGGAAGCTGCTGTGGAAGGTCGCCACCGGCAATTACGTGCACTCGACTCCGGCGGTTGCCGATGGCGTGGCGTACTTCTCCGGCTGCGACGAAACGGTGCACGGCATCCGCCTCGCCGATGGACAGGAAATCGTGAGTTTTCCCTCCGGGGGTTACACCGCCGCGTCCATGGCGCTGGATGGCAGGCACGCCTACTACGGTACGTTCGACAACCAGGTTTTCGGCGTCGACCTGGCCGGCAAATCCGTTCTGTGGACCTATAGTCCGGGCGCATTTCCCTACTACTCGTCCGCCGCAATGAGCGGCGACCGCATTGTTGTGGGCGGCCGGGACAAACTGGTGCATGCGATCGGAACGCGGACAGGCAAGGCCATCTGGACGTTCCGCACGCGGGCGCGGGTGGATTCGTCTCCGGCGATCGCCGGCGGCAGGGTCTACGTCGGCTCCAACGACGGCCGCTTCTACGTTCTGGACCTCGCCACCGGAAAGAAACTGTGGGAGTATCAGGCCGGCGCCGCGCTCGGCGCCTCGCCGGCGATTGCCGGCGGACGCATCGTGATCGGGGACGAGGCCGGGCACCTGTTCTGCTTCGGACAGTGACCCCCGCCTGGCTAGTATTCGGCCTTCAACGCTTCGAGTAGCGGCGAGCGCAACGCCGCCGCCGTCGCCAGCAGGGATGCCGCGATGCCGGTCACGAGTACGATACCCAGCAATGTGGCCAGGGACGCCAGCGGGACGTGACCGCCGCGAGCCGAAAGGGCCGGGAAGATCGCGAGCAGCGCGCACGCCGTTCCGGCCGCCACGCCCACCAAGAGGAGCGAGACGTTCTCGACCAGGACGATGGCCGCGAGATGTTGCGGACGCCAGCCGACCGCCCGCAGCAGGGCCAGTTCCCGTCTCCGCTCCAGCACATTGCGCAGTAGCACCGCGGCCAGCCCCACGGTGCCCAGGATCAGGCCCAGCCCTCCCAGGGCCCGGAACGTGGAGAGGTAGGTGTTCTCGACGCGGTGGAACGCGGCCAGACGCGCGGCCGAGCGCTCGACCGTGAATCCGTAGTCGGAGAGCGAATCCTCGAGCTCCCGGGCAGTCCGATCGAGTTGCCCGGGCTGGGCATTCATCAGAAAGAAGCGGTACCCTTCGACGTCCGGAAAGAGGCGCAGAAAGTTGGCTTCGGAAATCACCAGCTCGCCTTGCAGGGTGCTGTCTCGCAGCGCCGCCACCATCCGGTAGCGCACTCCGTCGAGAAGCAAGTCGTCGCCCAGTTTCAGGTGCAGGGAGTAGGTCATGGAGTTGGCGTCGGCGATGGCGGGGATGGCTCCATCTGCCTGCTTCTGCTCCAGCAGGAGCCAGGGGTTGGCCGCGTCGGAGACCGCATCCTGGAAGGCGAAATGAGCCTGGCGGAGAAACTCGCCCGGCGGCGCGATGATCCTGGGATTCAACGGGCGATAGAGGTTCAGGCAACTGGCGTCGTCCCCGGGTTTCAGGCGAAACGGCACGAACTCGACGCCCGCGGTGTCGCTCCCCAGGTTCAGCGCGTCCCTGCCGGAGGCGGTGTTGGGATCGTAGATCAGGGGAAGGGCTGAGGCGGCCATCAGCGGAAAGCCGCCCGTGCCCGCCGGGTCGCCTTCGCGGCGGAAGGCGTCCAGGGAGACGATCATGAACGTGGCCGAGGCGATCAGTGCGACACACAGGACGCTGCGCCCGGGGCGGTAGGCCATGCTGCGCAGGCCGAGTGCCGTCCTGCCGGCGACGGAGGCGAAGCGGCCCCGGTGCAGCCAGGCGGAAACGAAAAACAGACTCGCGATGAGCAGCAGGGTTCCCGCGCCGAAGAATCCGCCCGTCTGGTCCAGCTTACGGGCGAAGGCGGCAACTCCCACCGCGATCCCGGCCAGTGCCGCGGCCGCGCCCGCGACCGAGCGCCAGGTTCCGCGGCCAGGTTGCCTTTGGCCCGCAACCAGGCCGCGGGGCGTCATCTTGCGCAGCGTCCTGACGGTCCAGGCCACCGTGGCCAGTCCGGTGAGCACGCCACCGGCCGCGCCCGCAACCAGCCCGCCGGCCGATGCGTGCAGCGAGAGTTGCCGCGTCGCCACGGCCCCGATCCACCACGTCCGCAGTCCGAGCAGCATCAACCCGCAATACGCCAACGCCACCCCGATGCCGACCATAGCTCCCGCAATGGCCAGGGCCGCGCCTTCGAGCAGAAACAATCGTCGGATCCTGGCCAGCGGGAATCCGAGCGAGCGGAGGACGCCGATTTCGCGTGTCCGCTGCTCGATTCCCAAACGGAAGAACAGGCCGGTCAACAGCAGGGCGGAGACGATGAGGAAGAAGCTGAAATAGAGGAAGTATTCGTCGAAGTCGGTGGTCCCCTGGGCCGCCTGGATCGCCGCGGCGCGCAGCGGCACGACGGAAAGTCCCATCGCCGCCGGGTCGAGCGCCGCCAGCAGCCGTGCGTCGTATCCGGTCGCGGCGGAAGAGAGGCGGACCGAAGTCAGGCTGCCGAAACGTGTACCCCACAGGCGGCGGCCGCGTTCCAGGCGAACGAAGGCTTTGGGCGTGGCTCGATACCGATCCCAGTAGAGTTCGTCGGCCGGCCGCACGCGCCCCAGATCCAGGGGAAACGGCGGGTCCCAATCGCGGAAGCTCTTCGACTCCGTGATGCCGGGGTAGTCGGGCGTGTAACTGCGGTCGGCAGCCGCGCCCTGGAGGGGAACGATGCGCTCGACGTGAAAACGCGCGCTCTCCGTGGTCAGGCGGCCATCGGGCTTCCAGACGAAGTAGTCCAGCCGGATGCCGTCGCCGGTCCGGGCGCCGAGTTCGCGCGCGGTCCAGGCGTTGAGCACGATGCCGTCCTCGCGGGCGGGAGCCAGTTCGCTGTCCAGCGCGGTGACGAGAGAGTAGGGAACCGAGGGACAGTCGCGGCCGGGCGGTCCGCACTCCAGGCCGATCGTGTTGGCCAGGTACGTGAGCACCGGCTGCGTACTGAGCCCGAGCGCCTGCGCCGACTTACCGGCCGCTTGCTCGAGTGCGCCGGAGATCAGGGCGCTATCGCTTTCCAGGGACAAAACGCGGCCGTTTTCGACGGATCGCAGGGCGAGCCCGTAGTCGGCGAGCGTGCAGTGCGCCTTCAGTCTCCTCGCAGGGTCAGCGCCGGGTTCGGCGGCGGAAGCCAGCAGGATGGTGTTCACCTTTCCGGCCTGGTCCAGGTCGCGCTGCAGGCGGGCCAGCGGCACATACACGGCCTTCAGTTCGCCCTGCCTGGCCTTCAAGGAGAATTCCGGGGCCGTGACCGCCGCCACTCGCAGCCGAACCGTCCTGCCGGCGTCTTCCTTGCGGCCGTGGATGGTTTCCAGGGGAATCGCCGAAGGCTTCGGCAGCCTGAGAAGGAGGGTATCGCCGGGCCGTACGCCCAGGTCGCGGGCCAGGGCCGGGGTGAGGATGGCGTCGCTGCCCGAAGGCGGCTCGCCGGAGAGTCCCTGAAGCCGCCAGAAGCGCCGGTCGATGCCGTAAGCCTCCACGCCGGCGACGTGGCCGCCGGTATCGCGCGCTGCCGTCGCATCCAGCACGATCGCCGGAGCGGAACCGGGGAACGCGCTGGCGAGTTCCTCGCGCACAAAACCGTTGCGGCCGATCAGAGTATCGACATTTCTTAGTCGCGCCAGCACGATATCGCGCAGGCTGGCGCGCACCGACTCGCCCACCAGCAGGGCACCGCCCAATACGCCCGCCGCCGCTGCCACGCCCAGCAGGACCGCCAGGTTGGTCCGCCAATACCACCTCAAATTACGGGCCAACAGGTTGGAGGTTCGCATGGCGGAGTTCGTAGCAGCGCGGGAAGCGGGCAGCCAGCGCGGGGTTGTGGGTCACAACCATGAGCATGGTTTCCTTGCGGGCGTGCAACTCAAGGAGGAGGTCCGCCACGGTCGCGGCCGACGCCTCGTCGAGATTGCCGGTAGGTTCGTCGCACAGCAGCAATCGCGGACTGCGGATCAGCGCGCGCGCCAGCGCCACCCTCTGCTTCTCGCCGCCCGAAAGCTCCGCCGGAAGGTGATCCAGCCGGTCCGCCAGGCCGACCTGTCCGAGCAATTCCTGCGCGCGCTTGCGATACGCCGCGGGATTCTTCGCGACCAGCGCCGGGACCAGCACATTTTCGAGCACGGTGCACTGCGGCAGAAGGCAGTGGTCCTGAAAGACAAAGCCGACTTTTTCGCCGCGAAACTCCGCCGCTTCCCGCTCGTTGATCCGGTAGGGATCGATCCCGTCCAGCCTGACCTCGCCGCGGCTGGGCGCTTCCAGCGCTCCGGCGATGTAGAGCAGGGTGCTCTTGCCCGAGCCCGATGGGCCCATGATCGCCGCCGCCTCGCCGGGCTTCAGCGCGAGCGATATGTCGGCGAGGACCGTCAACTGGCCTCGCGGTGTGGGGTACTGTTTCGAGACGCCGCTCAACTCGAGAGTGGATTCGTGGATCAACATGCGCCCAGCAGCCTGCGAATCCGGTCGCGGTACTGGCGGCCGGTCTTGATGCGGGCGCCGCCGCGCAGTTCCAGTTCGTACACCCCGCCGATCATCGAATGCACGGCCGCGATGCGGCTGGAATTCACGATGGTGGAGCGATGCACGCGTAGAAACCTGTTCGGGTCGAGGCGCTCCTCCAGATGCGTCAGGCTCTCGCTCACCAGATGGTCCCCGGCCGGGCAGTGCAGTACGGCGTAGTTGTTCGCCGCCTCGATCCAATCCACCGTCGCCACGGAGACGAAGTCGAATCGATCGCCGTTGCGCACCACGAGCGTCTGTTGCCATTGGGTGTCCCTGGTCTGGATGAGCGCTTCGAGGCGCTGCGCCAGCGCCTGAGCCGAGCCTTCCAGCCGGGCCTGGGCGCGATCGATGCTGGTGAGCAGGCGGCTCTGGTCGAACGGCTTCAGCAAATAGTCCACCGCATTCACTTCGAATGCCTGGATCGCGTACTTGTCGTACGCGGTCACGAACACCACGACGGGCATGCGCTGCGGACCGAATCTGCGAATCAGGTCGAAACCGGTGCCGTCGGGCAGTTCTACGTCGAGCAGCACCAGGTCCACGTGGTCGTTGCGAAGAGAGTCGATGGCTTCGGCTACACTCCCGCACTCGCCCGCAACCTCGATGTCCTCTCTTCCGGAGAGCCCGTCGCGGATGCCGCTGCGGATCAGGGGTTCGTCGTCAACGATGAGCAACCGGACTTGCTTCATTGAGCCAATCATGATCCGTGGAGGTGCCTGCCAGGCGTAGCGGGATGGCGATGCGCACCTCGGCGCCGCCATCCTGCGGCTTCCGAATCGAGAAACTGTGCCTGTCGGAGTACATTCTGGCAAGGCGTTCGCAGGTGGATCCCAACCCGACCCCGATCTTCATCCCGCTCGAATCGGCGGGCGGGCCGATGCCGTTGTCGGCAACCGTCATCACGAGTTGATCGCCTTCCGGCACCGCCCGCACGACGATGCTACCGGTCTTGCGCACGCCTCGCAGTCCGTGGACGATCGCATTTTCAATCAGGGGCTGCATCAGGAAGCACGGTACCATGGCTTGCTGCACCTGGTCGGCGACCTCAAACGCGACGCGCAGGCGATCGCCGAACCGCATCTGTTCCAGCGCCACGTAGGATCGCGTCAAATCGATCTCCTCGCACAGCGGGCACTCGGGCTGGGAATCGCGCCGCAGCACGGCTCGCAGCAGATCTCCCAGCACGCTGAGCATGCGGCTCGCGGTCTGCGGATCCTGCTTGGTCAGCACGGAAATGTTCTGCAGGCTGTTGAAGAGAAAATGCGGGTTGAGCCGCGCCCGCAGCGCCTCGAGCTGCGCCTGGTTCAGACTGGCTTCCAGCTCCGACTTCTCCAGCGCCAGCCGCGCCGCGCGGTGTTCCTGCTCACGAAGCTGGAACAGGGTTCGGAAGAAGTAGCCGGCCGCCACGCTGCACCAGAACATCGCTTCCGCGGCGGTGGATGCCGCGAACCAGAAGCGCGTGTTCCCGAAAGATGAAGGGGTGCCGAAGGCGTATCGGACGACGAAGAAGAGGCCCATCATCACAGGAGAAGCCGCCAGACAGAAGGGAACACTGATCGCCGCTAACAGCCCCACACGCCGGGGCCAACCCGGTGAGCCAAGTGGGAATCTACGTTCCAGGCGGAACACCAGCGGGGTCAGCACGGCCCACGGGAAATACCAGGACGTACACGCCAACAGCGTGGCAAGCGACTCGCGGCCGAACCCGTCCGGGCCGAACGGAAACTGATACCGCGCCGCGGTCAGGAGTCCGATTGCGGTCCAGACCAGGAACATCCGCCCTGCCCCGGGATAGCGGACGCCTCCCGCCATGCCGCCTGCGTGCGAATTGTCGAACCCTGCCACCACCAGCGCTCCCCTTGTCAGCTCCATTCTGGCACGCGTCCATGGAGGACACGCACCCACACCTGTATCATGCTTCTTTTGCAGGAGCCGGACAGCAGGTATCTGGCGAACGGCATCGGCCGGGCCGCGAACGACACATTCGGCGCGGGGACCACGCTGCGGCTGCCTGGCGCGTTGCCGGCGCGGAGCCGGAGGTTTTCGCTCCTCTAACCCGAGGCCGCAAGTTTTTTCTGCGCGCTCGACACCTTTTGGTATGCCGATTCCACTGCCGCCGAGAACAACGCCTGTGCCCCGGCCTCGTCGAGCGTCCGCGTGCTGATCATCATCTTGAGGAAGTCAGGGTCTTTGCCCGTGGCGGCGACCAATTCGGCTGCGCCGGCGACCGTGCGGGCCGCGGCGAACCGGGCCTGTTCGTCCGGCAAACCGAGGCGCGCGGCCGTATCCGCCATCGCTTTGATGATTGGAAACACGTACGTGGGACCCACGGCGGTGACCGCCGTGGCCACCTCCATAAGCGACTCATCGACCCGCAGCGTCTCCCCGAAGGTGGCCAGAAGCCCTTCGATAAAGGGAACATGTTCGTCGCGAACGTACTTCCCAAGGCAGTAGGGATTCATCCCCTGGCCGATCAGCGACGGCGTGTTGGGGATCATCCGGAGTAGCGGCAGCGGTCGTGCCAGAGCCTCTTCCATGACCACGGTGGGGACAGCCGCGGCGAGCGAGACAATCAGGCCATCGGACGGGAACTTCGG
>JAFDVU010000113.1 GCA_018268835.1 Acidobacteriota bacterium
GCCACCGAGTTTTCCGGTTCGAAGTTGAAGGCGCTGTCGTTGAGCCGGAGCTTCTCCAGTGCGTCGCGCAGCAGACCGTGTTCGTGGGATTCCACCGGGTAAAGTCCGGCGAAGACCATGGGCTTGATCTCTTCGAAGCCGGGCAGCGGTTCGGACGCGGGATTGGCGGCGTCGAGGATGGTATCGCCGATCTTGGCGTCGCTCACGGTCTTGATGTTGGCGAAGACGTACCCCACCTCGCCGGCGCTGAGTTCCTCGCACGGCGTGGCCTTGGGCGCCTGGTAGCCAAGCCCCTCGACCTCGTACTCCTGCAGGCCGTTGGACCACAGGCGAATCTTCTGGCGCATGCGGATGCGCCCTTCCATGACGCGCATCAGAATGATCACGCCGCGGTAGCTGTCGAACCAGGAGTCGAAGATGAGGGCGCGCAGCGGCGCGTCGGGGTCGCCCTTGGGAGGCGGGACGAGATGGACCACCGCCTCCAGGATTTCGTGGACGCCGGTGCCCTGTTTGGCGCTGGCCAGAACGGCGCCGGAGGCGTCGAGCCCGATGATGGTCTCGATCTGCTCGCGAATGCGGTCGGGCTCGGCGGACGGCAGGTCGATCTTGTTGATCACCGGCACGATTTCGAGGTTGTGGTGGAGCGCGAGGTAGGTATTGGCCAGGGTCTGTGCTTCCACGCCCTGGCTGGCGTCCACCACGAGCAGCGCGCCTTCGCAGGCCTGCAGGCTGCGCGAGACCTCGTAGGAGAAATCGACGTGGCCGGGGGTGTCGATCAGGTTCAGTTGGTAGAGGTTGCCGTCCTCGGCGCGGTAATTGAGGCGGACCGCGTGGGCCTTGATGGTGATGCCGCGTTCGCGTTCCAGGTCCATGGAGTCGAGGACCTGCTCCATCATTTCGCGCTGGGAGAGGGCGCCGGTGACTTCGAGGAGCCGGTCGGCGAGCGTCGACTTGCCATGGTCGATGTGCGCAATGATAGAGAAATTGCGGATGAAGTTACGGTCCATGCGGTGTGGGGGAAGCCCTGATTTCCAATTATCCCACAGGGACGGCGGGGTGTCCGTATATGCCCGATGCTACACTGATTTTGAATGTCTTACAGCCACATCCGCTTCGAGGTGGACGGCGGCGGAATCGCGCTGATCACGATCGACCGGCCCGCGAAATTGAACGCGCTGTCGGGCGAAGTGATCGGCGAACTCGACGATGCCTTCGCGCGCGTGGCGGCGGAGGAATCCATCCGGGCGGCGATTCTGACCGGCGCCGGTGAGAAGGCGTTCGTCGCCGGGGCGGACATCGCGGAACTGGCGGCGATGACGGCGTACGAGGCGCGGCGAATGGCGCTGCGCGGGCAGGCGGTGCTGCGCCGGCTGGAGACGTGCGGTAAGGTCACGGTCGCGGCGGTGAACGGATTCGCGCTGGGCGGCGGGATGGAACTGGCCATGGCGTGTACGGTGCGGTTCGCCAGCGAGGACGCCCGGCTGGGACAGCCCGAGGTAAAGCTGGGGATCATTCCCGGTTACGGCGGGACGCAGCGTCTGCCGCGGCTGGTGGGACGCGGCCGCGCCATGGAAATGCTGCTGATGGGCGAAGCCATCGGAGCGATGGAAGCGCAGCGCATCGGGCTGGTCAACGCCGTGGTGCCGCGGACGGAACTGATCGGGTTCTGCCGGGCATGGCTGGAGAAGGTACTGGCCAACGCGCCGCTGGCGTTGGCGCTGGCCATGGAAGCGGTTGATGCCGGGATGAACGGCGGCATCGAAGAGGGATTGCGGTTCGAAGCGTCGGCCTTCGGGGTCAGCGCGGCGACGGAAGATCGAGTGGAAGGGACGCGCGCGTTTCTCGAGAAGCGCAAGCCGGCGTTCCGGGGAAGATAGGACATGAAAGTCATCGAAGGGAATTTGTCGGCGACAGGGCTGCGGTTTGCCATCATCGTCAGCCGGTTCAACAGTTTCATCACAGAGCGCCTGTATCAGGGCGCGATGGACGCGCTCACGCGTTCGGGAGCGAACCCGGACCTGATCGATCTGATCCGGGTGCCGGGATCGTGGGAAGTGCCGCTGGTGGCGGCGGAGGCGGCGCGGCAGCACCGCTACGACGCGGTGATCTGCCTGGCGTGCGTGATCCGCGGGGAGACGCCGCATTTCGACTACGTGGCGGCGGAGGCGGCCAAGGGCATCGCGCAGGCGTCGGGCGATACCGGCGTGCCGGTGGCGTTCGGCGTCCTCACCACCAACACCCTGGAGCAGGCGATCGACCGCGCGGGCGCCAAGGGCGGCAACAAGGGTTCCGACGCCGCCATGGCGGCCATCGAAATGGCCAATCTCCTGCGCAACCTGCGGCAGGCTACGTAGGCAATGGCATCCCGCCGCAGATCACGGCAGCGCGCGCTGCAGATTCTCTTCTCCTGGGACGCCCGGCGGCGCCCGGTGGAAGAGGCCATCGACGAGTACTACAACGCCCTTTTCGCCGAGGAGCAGCCGGCGCGCGACCCCTTCGTCGCCGAACTGGTGCGCGGCACGGTGGAACACCTGCCGGAGATCGACGAGAGGATTACGCGCCACGCCGAACACTGGCGCCTGGAACGAATGCCCGGGGTGGACCGCAACATCCTACGGCTGGCGGTGTACGAAATGACCCGCGCGGGAACGCCGGCGCCGGTGACCATCGACGAGGCGCTGGAACTGGCGCGCAAGTTTTCCGGCGAGGAATCCGTACAATTCGTCAACGGAGTGCTGGACGCAGTCCGGCGCGAAACGACGTGATCCCTCGATCGCGGCACCCAAACGGCCGCGTGGCGCGTCTATAGAAGCGGGTAAGATATACTTCGCTTAGAGGACGGATCTTCTGATGGCCCTTTCGCGGCGCTCCCTTTTCGCATTGCCTTTGATCGTGTTGGCGTGCTCGATTGCGGGCGGAATTTACGGGCCGCGGGTGGCCTCGGTAGCGGCGGCGTCGGACGACCAGTCGCTGGACCTCGATCAGGACGTACAGGATTTCAGCAAGGTGCTCTCCCTGGTGGAGCAGGACTTCGCCACCAAGGTGAGCCCGGATACGACTATCTACAAGGGCGCGATTCCGGGCATGCTGCGCACGCTGGACCCGCACTCCAACTTCTTCGATGCGCGTGAGTATCAGCTCATGAAGGAGGATCAGAAAGGCCACTACTACGGGGTGGGCATGCAGGTGGGGCCGCAACCCGACGGCAAGACCGCGGTCAAGGCGCCGTTCCCCGGCGCTCCGGCGTACAAGGCCGGGATTCGCCCGGGCGATGTGATCGTGGCGGTGAACGACCGTCCCACGGACGGCATGAACACCACCGAAATCGCCGACCTGCTTAAGGGGCCGCGGGGAACCCAGGTGAAGATCGTGGTCGCGCGCGAGGGCGCTCCGGAGCACCTCACCTTCACCGTGGTGCGCGACGAGATCAGCCGCAAGAGCGTGCAGGACGCATTCTTCGTGAAGCCGGGCATCGCCTATGTGAAGATCCTGAGCTTCAATGAGACCACAAGCAAGGAACTGCTGGACAACCTGCGGCGGCTGGGCGAGGACCAGTTCAAGGGGCTGATTCTGGACCTGCGCGACAACCCCGGCGGGCTGCTCAACGAAGGTGTCGCGGTGGCGGACCATTTCCTGCCCAAAGGCGCACTGATCGTTTCCCACCGCGGCCGTTCGGCGCCGGAGAAGGCCTACGTGGCGCAGCACGGCAATCATGGGCGCGATTACCCGATGGTGGTGCTGGTGAACCGCTACTCGGCGTCGGCCGCGGAGATCGTATCCGGCGCGCTACAGGATCACGACCGGGCGCTGATTCTGGGCGAGACCACGTTCGGCAAGGGCCTGGTGCAGACCGTCTACCCGCTGGACGAAGGTACGGCGCTGGCGCTCACCTGGGCTCACTTTTACACGCCGAGCGGCCGCCTCATCCAGCGCGACTACACCAACAAGAGTTTCTTCGACTACTACTTCCACCGCGACGAGAGCGCGCGGAATCCGGTGGACGTGAAGCAGACGGACGGCGGACGCACGGTCTACGGCGGCGGCGGCATCACGCCGGACGTGAAGTACGACCCAGGCAAGATCGACCGGTTGCAGGCGGAACTGCTGCGCACCGGCCTGTTCAATTTCACCAGTTGGTACTTCGGCTCGCACCCCACGCAACTGCCCAAGGGGTGGATGCCGGACGATGCGGTGCTGACGCAGTTGCGCAAGTACCTGAGGGATCACGGGACGAAGTTCACCGACGACGACTTCGACCAGCACCTGCCCTGGATCCGGCGAAACCTGGCGCACGAGATGTACACGACGGCGTTCAACGTGGACGATGCCGACGCCATGTTCGAGCGCATCGATCCGGAGGTGGCTCGCGCCGTGGAACTGATGCCCCAAGCGGAGGCTCTGAGCGTGGCCTCGCGCAAAGTGGTGGCACAGCGCATGGCCGCGCGCGAACGGCAATAGCCCCGGCGCCTGCTACTATCAGAATTTGAACCCAAAAGCGCAAATTGCCGTACTGGACGCGGGCGGACAGTACTGCCACCTGATCGCCCGTAAAGTGCGCGACCTCGGCGTGTACGCCGAAGTGCGCGCCAGCGAGACTCCCGCCGCGGCGCTGGGGGGAGTGCGAGGCATTGTCATCTCGGGCGGCCCGAGCAGTGTCTATGACCCGGGCAGTCCGACCGTAGACCCTGCGATCTTCGATCTCGGCGTCCCCGTGCTGGGCATCTGCTACGGGCAGCAACTGATGGCGCACCTGCTGGGCGGCAGCGTTCGCAAGGGCGATCACGGCGAGTACGGGATGGCGACGCTCGAACTCGACGCCGCCGGCGAAGCGATTTTCGCCGGGGTCGACGGCACGCAGCAGGTGTGGATGAGCCATCGCGACGTGGTGGAGAGCGTGCCCGCAGGATTCCGCGCCGCCGGTTCGACGCCGACATGCGCCATCGCCGCCATGGCTGACGCGCGGCGCCATTTCTACGCGGTGCAGTTCCACGTGGAGGTGGTCCACACGCCGCGCGGGCGGCAGTACCTGGAGAATTTCGTGTTCGCCGTCTGCGGGTGCGCGAAGGATTGGGACCCGCGCAACCGCGTGCCCGTGGTGGAGCAGGAGATCCGCGAGTGCGTGGGTGGCCGGAGGGTTTTCTTCTTCGTCAGCGGCGGCGTGGATTCCACCGTGGCGTTCACCCTGTGCACGCGCGCGCTGGGTGCGGACCGCGTGCGCGGCGTCTACGTGGATACGGGTTTGATGCGCGAGGGCGAGACCGAGTTCGTGCGCCGCATGGGCAATCTTTCGATCGAGCACGCCGAGGAGCAGTTTCTGGGCGCGCTGGCCGGCGTGACCGACCCCGAGCGTAAACGCCACATCATCGGCGAAGAGTTCGTGCGCGTGCAGGAGCGCATCATCGAGGCGCGCCACATCGCCGAGGAAAACTGGATCCTCGGCCAGGGGACGATCTATCCGGACACGATCGAATCCGGCGGCACGGCCAAGGCGGCGCTGATCAAGACGCACCACAACCGCGTGGCGGGGATTCAAAAGCTGATCGAGAGCGGGCGCATCGTGGAGCCGCTTAAATCGTTCTACAAGGACGAGGTGCGCGAGGTCGGCCGCGAACTCGGGCTGGCGAGCGAACTGCTGGACCGGCATCCGTTCCCCGGCCCGGGCCTGGCCATCCGCTGCTTGTGCAGCGAGTTCGACGCGCCGCTGCGCGCGACCGCGGACGGCATCGTGGTGCCGGTGCATTCGGTCGGGGTGCAGGGTGACGAGCGCAGCTACGCGCCGGTGATTGCCATCGACACGCTGGATCACGCGCGTGCGACCGGACTGATCAACCGCCTACGCGAGGTCAACCGCGTTATCGCGCGCGTGGCGGGCGCGGGCACTGAAGCCATGCAGGTGCGCGCCTGTTCATTGACGCCGGCGCGTCTGGAGCGGTTGCGGAAAGCCGACGCCATCGTGCGCCGCCTGAGTCACGAGAGCGGCTACGATCACCGGGTGTGGCAGTTCCCGGTGGTGCTGATCCCGCTGGGTACGGAGAAGGCGCCGGATTCGGTGGTGCTGCGGCCGATCGATTCGGTGGACGGGATGACGGCGCAGTCGGTGACGATGCCGCACGACCTGCTGGAGGGGATGTGCGCGGAGTTGCTGCGCGTGGAAGGGATCGCGGCCGTATTCTACGACCTCACCCACAAGCCGCCCGGCACGATCGAATGGGAGTGAGGGGTCAGGCGAAGGGATTGCGCGCTGTCAGACCGGAGAATCGCTGGCCATGCTTCAGGTCCTCGGTCCACAAAATTGAGCAACCAGGTTCGAGTCAGATTCGACGCTCATGAATCTCGTCGCGGGTCCATGTGATGACTCCGTGCGTACCCCGGTCGGTCGCATGGCGCATCCGCTCGATCATTCGGCGCTTGGAGGTCTCCCAGTTGTCTCCCTCAGCCAGCATGCGCTGGATCGCGATGGCAACCAACTGGGTCATAGACAGGTGACGAGACGCGGCGTAAGCACGGAACCGGCGGAGGAGACCCCGAGTGCTCACATCAATCAGTGTATTCCTGAAATACGTGACCGGTTCTACTTCGCCGGGGGCATCTTGAACTCGATGCCGAGTTCGCGGTTCAGCCGCTCGGTGAGTGGGCGGTCGATCAGCGAGACCGATACCTGGTTATGGGTATCGCCCCTGGTGAAATAGTGCAGGGTATCGCCGTCGAACCAGTAGGCGACCGCCGAATAGATGGTGTGGTCCTTGAAGGCGATCAGGTAGTGCGGCTGGTCGGGCTCGGGCGCGGCGGCGGGCGCATCGGCCGGCTGATAGACCTGCGGGGCGCTTTCGGTCTCCATTCGCTTGGCGGTCCCGTCCGGGGCGATCTGGATGACGATCGGGCGCACGTCCTGCGGCTGCTGCTGCGGATAGACCACGGTCACGTTGGGCTGCTGCGGCTCGGGCGGCGACATGGGCGCGATGTCGGAAGACGACGGCGTGCTCGTGTCGAAGTAGCCGGGCATGTAGAGCGGATAGGCATAGATCGGAGCCAAACCGCCGCGATAGCCGCGACCGTTATTCCCGCGGCGGAAAGTGTTCCCGCCGTTGAACGAGTTGCCGCGGTTGAAACTGTTGCCGGGATTGAAATTGAAGGCGGGCGGGACGGAAAGCGCAGGGCCGGTGCGGACCGGCGGGGTGGTGGGGGAACCGCCCGGAAAGACTACGCTGCCGAAGTTGCGCGTGATACCGGGTGTGGTCGCCGAGGTGCCGCCGGGAAAGACCACGCTGCCGAAACTACGCGTAATGGTTTGCGCGAAGGCTCCCGACGTGAGGAGCAGCGCAATAAAAAAACCACCAACCCGTTTCATGGAGGACTACCCCCTACATCGAATTGTACCGCCGCGGACCGGCGAAGTGCCGGGGGGCGAGGGAGCAGCCTCCAGAAACGTGGCTTTGCTTACTTCTTTTTCGGCGCCGGAGGCGCGGCAGCAGGCGCCGCGGGCCGGGGAGCGGCGGCGGCGGGAGCCGCGCCGGCAGCGGCCGGGTTGGCCTGATCGTACAGCTTCACGATCTCCTGGGTGATATCGATGGCCTGGGCGGCCCACAGCACGGGCGTCTGCGGGTTGCTGACGTCGATCACCATGGCGATGCCGTTCTGCTGCGCGTACTTCTCCACAACCGCCATCATCTTGCCGCCGAGTTGCTGCATGACTTTGCTCTGCTCTTCGTCGAGGTCGCTCTGCGCGTCCTGGGTTTCGCGCTGCAGGCGGGTGTTGGCGGTGTCGATGTCGCGCATGAGCTTGGTGCGCGCATCTTCGCTCATCGTCGCCTGGCCCTTCTTGAGCTGGTCCTGCATGGCCTGAATGTCGGCCTGCTTCTTATCCAACTCGGCCTTTTTGGGCGCGAACTTGGACTGAAGTTCGCCGGCGGCCTTCTGTCCATCCTTGGTGCTCAGAATGGCGGTCTGAACCTGGATGACGGCGACCTTGGTCGGCGCGGTCTGGGCGTGCACGGAAAGCGCCATGCCCAGAACCACTGCGGGAAACACGAAAATTCTCTTCAAGCTAAAAACTCCTAAGTGTGAAAATCCTACCATACCGGCGGGCTCTAGAAAGTCCTGCCGATCGTGAACCGGAACATCGTGCGTCTTTCGAAGTAAGGATATGCCTGTCCGAACGTCGAGACGGAGTTGATAAACGTATTGTAGTTCGGGAAGCTGCTCCGGTCGGCGACGATCGGAGGCTGCAGGTACTCACGAACCACGCTGGGGTTGTAGGCGAAATACAGGCGGAAGGGCGCGTTCACCACCGGGAGCATGACCTGCAACTCGATGCCGGTGGAGGCGCGCAGCTTCTGGGTGCCGGGCGCGATTTGCACGCGTCCGTCGAAGCCGGCCTGCGGGAACTGGGCATTGAGGTCGCTCACGCGCGACGGCTCCATGGTGAGCTGGCTGGCGCGGAGGATTTTGTTGATGCCGGCATCGCCGAACAGCGCCAGCACGACCGGCCCGACGATCGGGATGCGGTACTCGAAGTTGCCCACGCTCTGCAGGTCGCCGCCGGGCGTGGTGAGCTGGTACATGGGCACGTTCATGGTGACCGGCTGCGAGCTGATCACGCCGTTGGTGACCACCTTCTGGGTGCGCGCGCTGCCGTCGTCGTTGAGGACGTTGACGCTGGACGAGGAAGCCACGAAGGCGATCGGGGTGATTTCCCAGATTTCAAAGCCGCGCACGTCCTGTTCGCCGCCGATGTAGGTGCGGGAGAACGGGGGGATCATCTTGCCGCCGTAGCCGGTGATCAGCGAACCCATCCAGTGGAAGGCCAGTACGTGGCTCTTGTGCCAGGGCGCCTGCTTGAAGTACTTGATGTCGATCGCCGGGCGGATGGTGTTCACGTTGCCGCCGAGCACGCTGCCCGCGAAATCGGCCGAGACGAAGACGCTGCGGCCGGCGGTGGGCGTGATCGGATGGTTCACCGTGTTATAGGAATACGACGGCACGATGTGGCTGGTGGTGATCCCGTTCAGCGAATTCGGCCCGGCCACGCCGCTGAAATTGATGTACTGGAAGTAGGCCGTCGCCGCCTGCGTCTGGGTAACCACGTCGCTCTTGTCGTAGCCGTAGGTGATGCCGAGGCGGGCGAAGCTGTGCTTGACCGGGTAGCTGGCCGATACCGAGATGCCCTTGGAATTCTGCGTGTAATTCAGCAGGTTCTGGGTGCCCAACTGGTTGTACAGCGGGATCAGGTCGGTGCCCGCCAGAATCGACGCTTCCCGTCCCTGGTCGAAGTTGAAGCGGCGCAGGTAGACCATGAAGCCGAGTTGCAGCGGGCGATCCAGGAAGTAGGGCTCGGTGAAGCCGAAGCTGATGTCTCGCATGCGCGTGCCGAGCTGGCTTTCGACGGAGAGGGTCTCGCCAAGTCCGAGGAAGTTGTTGGTGGAGTAATTGAAGCCGACGAAGCTGCCGGCGATGCCGCTGACGCCGCCGTTGAGGCCCACCGAGTTCTTGCCGCGCTCCTTCACCTTGAGAGTGATGTCCACGGTGTTGGAGCCGGGGTTGCGCTTGATATCCGCCGCGTCCTCCTTCTTGAGCATTTCGAAGTAGCCGAGCTGATTCAGGCGCAGGATGCTGTAGTCCCACAGCTTGGTATTGAACATGTCGCCTTCGTCGAGCAGGATTTCGCGGCGGATGACCTTGTCGCGCGTGGTGGTGTTGCCCGAGAAGTCGATGCGGCGGATGAAGAACTGCTTGCCTTCGTCGGCGGTTAGGGTCAGGTCGATCTGGTCGGTATCCGGAACGATATCGAAGTTGGGCTCGGGGACGAAATCGATGTAGCCGAATTCGCCGTACAGATTGCGCATGTTCTCGATGCCCTTGCGCAGCTTCTCGGTTGAGAAGACGTCGCCGGTGGTCATGCCGAACAGGGGCTTCATGAGCACTTCCGGGGTGCGGAAGAGCTTGACGCCCTGGAAGTTCATGTTGCGCAGGTGGTAGAGACGGCCCTCTTCGACCGGCACCTTGATGTCCGCGGAAATACCGGGCAACTGCATCCGGATCAGCGGGAGGCGCCAGCCCTTGCCGCCGCGGTGCTCGATATCCACGGTATCTTCCAGGGTCTTGGCCTGGAAGTAGCCTGCATCCTGGTAGGCCTGGCGGATGCGCTCCTTATCTTCATCGAGCTTGGCGCGGTCGAAGGTCTTGGCGAAGAGGTTTTCGAACAGGATCGAATGGGGCAGGCCGATGGGCTTGGAATTCTTCATCTGGCTCACGACCCACTTGGAGGTCTTCGCTTTGTTGCCGACGATGTCGATGTTGCCGACCTTGACCTTCGGCCCTTCGTTAACCACGAAGGAGACCTTCAGGGATGAGGGCGGGATCTGCTCAATCTGCGGATCGACACTGGCGTACTGCCGGCCGCGTTCGGCCAGGAACTCCTTGAGCACGACCGCGGCGCGCTGCACCTTGGCCGGGTCGTACTGCGATTCGACGCTGAGCCCAACCTTGCGCTCCTTGAAGCGGTCGAGGATTTCGCTCACGGTCACGCTCTTGGCGCCGGGGTAATCGATGGAGCGGATCACGCGGCGCTCCACCACCACGAAACGCACGATGAGGCCCAATCGCCCGGGCTCGGTTTCCAGCCGGATATCGTCGAAGCGGCCCGTGTTCCAGAGAATCATGAAGTCGCGGCGCAGGGTTTCTTCGTTGTAGACATCGCCGGGCTTGGAGAGGATCAGGGCTTTGAGGGTGTCCTGGGGAACGCGCCGGGCGCCGCGGAATTCGAAAGCCTCGATCACCTGTCCGGGCGCCACCGCCTCGGCCGGCTTTTCACCGGGGGCTTCCAACTGCGGACGCGGCTGCTGACCTGCAGGCGCCTGCTGCGGGGTGGCGGGCGGAGCTGCGGGCGGAGCAACCGGCGTGGCGGGAGGTTGGGTCTGTGTGGGAATGGTCTCGAACGGATTCGCCGGGCGAGCGGGCTGCGCCGGTTGCTGTTGCGCAGGCCTCTGCTGCTGCGGCGGCTGGGGCGGTTGACCCGCCGGCGGCTGCTGCTGGGCGGTTGCCGGAGAAACCCATAGTGCGCAGAGACAGGCCGGGAGAATTACCAGGCGAACGCGCCTGACGAGTTTCATGAATGCATACCTTTCCACTCTGCGCTAATCAGATGACTTCGGGAGCACACACTAGCAGTTTTGTTGGCAAACGGGTAAAGCATTATTCTAGCTGATCTTGAGAGGGGTCAACAACGAGTGCCCAGTGCTACAGGTGTGAAACCCGGGCACGCCGCCGGCAAACCACGCTACACAGGCGCCGCCCCCCGGATAAATTGCACGATCGCGTCCAGCGAAGCGCCCGGCTGAAAGACCTCCGCGACCCCCTGCCGTTTCAACTCCGCCGCGTCTTCATCGGGAATAATCCCCCCGACCACCACCTTGACGTCGGTCATATCCTTTTCGCGGAGCAGTTCCAACACGCGCGGCACGATGGCGTTGTGCGCGCCGGAGAGGATGGAAAGGCCGATCACCCGCACATCTTCCTGAAGCGCGGCATTGACGATCATTTCCGGCGTCTGCCGGAGGCCGGTATAGACCACTTCCATGCCGGCGTCGCGCAGCGCGCGGGCGATGACCTTGGCGCCGCGGTCGTGGCCGTCCAGCCCGGGTTTTGCCACCAGCACACGGATGGGGTGGGACATGTCCAATTCTGGATTGTATAACGGCTCTTCAGAGGCGGGTGGTCTCGGTATAGGACCCGAAGACGTCGCGCAGGGCGTCGCAGATTTCCCCGAGGGTGGCGTAGGCGCGCACGGCGTCGAGCAGATACGGCATGGTATTCTCCGTTCCGGAGGCGGCGCGCTTGAGCGCGTCCAGGGTCCGGCGCACCCGCTCGCCGTCACGCTTTTTTCGCAGAGCCGCCAGTTTTTCGGTCTGCCGGCGTGCGCTGGAGTCGTCGATTTGCAGCAGTTCGATCGGCTGATCCTCGCTCTGAAAACGGTTGACTCCGACGATGACCCTCTCGCCCTGCTCCACCTCGCGCTGGTAGCGGTAGCTGGCGCCGGCGATCTCGGTCTGCGGGAAACCGGCTTCGATGGCCGGGATCATGCCGCCCATGGCGTCGATGCGGCGGATGTAGTCGCCGGCCGCGGCTTCCATATCCAAGGTAAACTTCTCGACCAGGTAGCTGCCGCCGAAGGGATCGGCCGCGCCGGTGACGCCGCTTTCATACGCCAGCACCTGCTGGGTGCGCAGCGCGATGGTGACCGCGTGTTCGCCGGGCAGAGCGTAGGCTTCGTCGAGCGAATTGGTGTGCAGCGACTGGCACCCGCCGAGCACCGCGGCCAGCGCCTGCAGCGCCGTCCGCACCACGTTGTTGTACGGCTGCTGCCAGGTGAGCGAGCAGCCGGCGGTCTGCGCGTGGAAGCGCAGTTTCATGCTGCGCTCGGCGCGCGCGCCGTAGCGGTCGCGCATGGCCAGCGCCCAGATTTTGCGGGCCGCGCGGTACTTGGCGATCTCCTCGAAGAAGTCGCTGTGCGCGTTGAAGAAGAAGCTGAGCCGCGGGGCGAACTCGTCGATGGCCAGGCCGCGGGCGAGCGCCCAATCCACGTACTCCATGCCGTCGCGGAGCGTGAAGGCCAGTTCCTGCACCGCGGTCGAGCCGGCTTCACGAATATGGTAGCCGGAGATGGAAATCGGGTTGAACTTCGGAGTGTGGCGTGCGCCGAACTCGACGGTGTCGGTGACCAGCCGCATCGAAGGCTGGGGCGGAAAGATGTACTCCTTCTGCGCGATGTACTCCTTGAGGATGTCGTTCTGCAGCGTGCCGGAGAGCAGGCTCCAATCCGCGCCCTGCTGCTCGGCCACCGCCAGGTACATGGCCCAGAGCACCGCCGCCGGCGAATTGATGGTCATGGAGACGGTCACGTCCGCGAGCGGGATGCCGCGGAAGAGAATCTCCATGTCCTCGAGCGAGGAGATGCTGGCGCCGCACTTGCCGACCTCGCCTTCGCTCATCGCGTGGTCGGCATCGTAGCCCATCAGGGTGGGCAGGTCGAAGGCCACGGAGAGCCCGGTCTGGCCCTGTTCGAGCAGGTAGTGGTAGCGGCGGTTGGTCTCCTCCGGGGTGGCGAAGCCGGAGAACTGGCGCATGGTCCAGAGCTTGCCGCGGTACATGTCGCGGTGGATGCCGCGGGTGTACGGGAATTCGCCCGGCAGGCCGGTTTCGAGACCGGGAACATGCTCCGTCGTATAGACGGGTTCGACGGGTACTCCGCTAATTGTCGTAAACTGGCGTTCGGCGGTTTTCATCTGACCAGCCACCGACTTCATCTTAGAACAATGCTGAAACCGACAATTTTCCGGGAATACGACATCCGCGGCGTGGCCGATGTCGAACTGCACAGCGCCGGCATCGAGCAACTGGGCCGCGCGCTCGGCACCTACCTGCGGCGCAAGGCGGGCCCGCGCGTCAGCCTGGGCCGCGACACGCGGCTGAGTTCGCCCCGCCTGCACGACGCGCTACTGCGCGGCCTGGTGGCCAGCGGCTGCGAAGTCACCGACATCGGCGTGGTGCCGACCCCGGTGCTGTACTACTCCTGCTTCCACCTGAAGTCCGACGGCGGCGTGATGATCACGGGCAGCCACAATCCGCCGGAGTTCAACGGCTTCAAGACGGTGTGCGGCGCCTCGACGATTCACGGCGACGCGATCCAGGAGGTGCGGCGCATCATCGAGCGCGGCGATTTCGCCGAAGGCGCGGGCAGCGCGCGCGAGGCCGATGTGGTCACGCCGTACGTAGCCGAGGTGGCGCGGCAGTTCCATTTCGCGCGCCGCATCAAGGTGGTGGTGGACGCGGGCAACGGTACCGGCGGACCGGTGATGCGCCGCATCCTGGCCGGCCTCGATGTGGACGCCACCGAAATGTACTTCGAGATGGACGGCAACTTTCCCAACCACCATCCCGACCCCACGGTGCCGGCGAACCTGGCCGCGCTCGTCGCCAAGGTGAAGGAGACCGGCGCGTCGCTGGGCATCGCCTTCGACGGCGACACGGACCGCATCGGCGCGGTGGACGAGAACGGCACGGTGGTGTGGGGCGATCAGCTCATGATCGTCTACGGCCGGGAGATCCTCTCGCGCAAGCCGGGCGCCACGTTCATCGGCGAGGTCAAGTGCTCGCAGCTCATGTACGACGACCTCAAGCGGCGCGGCGGCAACCCGATCATGTGGAAGACCGGCCACTCGCTCATCAAGGCCAAGATGAAGGAGACGCACGCCGAACTGGCCGGAGAGATGAGCGGCCACATGTTCTTCGCCGACCGCTACTACGGCTTCGACGACGCGCTCTACGCCGCCTGCCGGCTGATCGAGATCGTGGCCGCCAGCGGCCGGCCGCTCTCCGCGCAACTGGCCGACCTGCCGAAGACCGTGACCACGCCCGAGATCCGCTTCGACTGCCCGGACGAACTCAAGTTTGAAGTGGTGCGCCGCGCCACCGAAGTGCTGCGCGCCAAGTACCCCACCGTGGATGTGGACGGCGTGCGCGTGATCTTCCCCGAAGGTTGGGGGCTGGTGCGCGCGTCCAACACACAGCCGGTGCTGGTGATGCGCTTCGAGGCGCCGACACCGGAACTGCTGGAGCAGTATCACCGCGCGGTGGAGAGCGTGGTCGCGGAGGCCAAGGCGGCTGCCGAGAAAGGCTAGTTCCTCGTGCCCACGCTTTCGCTGCGGCCGGCGAGAGGCTGTACCGATCCGGCGCCGCACACCGCGACTCCGGTCTCGACCAGCGCGCGCAGGAAATTCAGAAACAGGTGATAGAACACCTGCTCGGTGAGGGGTTGCTTGCCGGGCAGGCGGAAGCTGGCCGGCAGTTCCTTGGCGATGGTCAGGCGCACTGCATTGTGCGCGGAGTGTCCGGAGCGGTCGCGGCGGTTGCCGAGGCTGATCGGCGTCTGCATCACCCCGCCGGTGCGGCCGTCCACATAGAACTGGCAGCGGGAGAACCAGCCGAGGTTGGCCGGATCGGCGGCGTCGAACAACAGCAACGGGCCCTGCCGCCCAGGGGCGGTGAGGTCCAGGTGCATCAGCCGGTCGGATTCCTTCAGCCGGCACTCGAAACCCGCCTGCTTGGCCAGCGTGACGACGGTCTCCGCCTCCAGTTCGAGATAGATCAGTTTGTGGGGCCCGGCCTGAAGAACCTGCATGTCGAAGCGTCATTGTAGCGCAGGCGGCAAATGCGGGCGGAACGCGAAATGCCAATCGACTGAATCCGGCCCGCGCCGTGCGAGAATAAAAGTATGAACAAGCCAATGGCCAGCGGACCCGCGGACTTGTTTGCGCGGCTGGACGATTACACTGCCGCCAACGCCGCCGCGGCCGCCAATGAAGGCATTGTGATGACGACGCTGGATGCCGCCGTCAACTGGGCCCGCAAGAACTCAATCTGGCCGATGACGTTCGGCCTGGCCTGCTGCGCCATCGAGATGATGTCGATGAGCGCCTCGCGGTTCGATATTTCACGCTTCGGCGCGGAAGTCTTCCGCGGCTCGCCGCGGCAGAGCGACCTGATGTTCATCGCCGGGCGCGTCTCCAACAAGATGGCGCCGGTGATCCGCCACCTCTACCAGCAGATGCCGGAACCGAAGTGGGTCATCTCGATGGGCGCGTGCGCCACCTCGACCGGCGTGTTCAACAACTACGCGTTGATCCCGGTGAATCAGGTCGTACCGGTCGATGTATACGTGCCGGGCTGCCCGCCCCGCCCCGAGCAGTTGATCTACGCCATCATGATGCTGCAGGAGAAGATCAAGAACCAGGGCGGGACGGTCAAGCAGGTGTTGAACCTGGCCTGAGCCTTCCGGCTGCTAGGGCATTACGGTAAACGTATTGGCCACAGCCATCTGGCCGGACGTTTCGCCGTTGGGCGTCACCACCTTCACCAGGCGCGGCCCCGGTTGCGCGTTCGCCGCGATCGCGACTGTGGCGGTAAGCTGCGTGCCGGCGGAGTTCACCTGAATATTGCTCACGGCGATGTCGTTACCCGCGCTGTGATCCTCTTCTCCCTTTCCGTGGCCTTCGCCGTGCATCGATGACTGATCGATGAACATCACCTGGCTGGCGCCGGTCAACCCGGTGCCGGTGATGGTCAGGTTGACCGTGGCCCCCACCTTGCCCGAAACCGGCGACAGCGAAGCCAGGGTGGGCGCGTTGGACGCTTTGCCGCGGTCGCTGTGGTCGTCCTGACTATCGTCGGCGCTGGTCTGGACGGCATTGATGCGGCCCGCGATAGAGCCGGTGGCGAGGTCGATCAGGACCAGGGTCCCGCTGCCTTCGTTGCTTACGATGAGCAGGTTGTCCTTGGCATCGATGGTCATGGCGCGCGCGCCGAGATCGACTTTGATGGTGGTGGGCGATCCCGAAGGCAGGCCGGTGGCCGGGTCGAACGGAAGGACGGAGACGCTGCCGCCGGCCTGGTTGGCGAAGTACAGCTTCGAGTTGAAGTAGACGATCGCGCTCGTACCGCTGTTGTTGGCCGGGTTGACCGCAACGGTAGAGAGGGTCGCTCCGGTGGTCACGTTGACGACCAGCACCTGGCCGTTCGGACCGGCGGCGGGAAGCGCCACGTAAGCGACCGGGGTGCCGCCGACGAGGGCGATAGCCTCGGGCCGCATGTTGGCGCCGAGCGTGATCGTGCGGGCGACGGTGAGTCCGGCGAGATCGATCACGCTGATGGTGCCGTCGTCTTCATTGGTCACGTACGCCATGTGGGTGGAAGCGTCCGCCGCCACGCCGAAAGGCCCGTGCCCGACCGGCAGCGTCTTTTGCAGCGTGCCCGCAGTGAGGTCGACGATGGAGACGCTGCCCGCGTCCTGGTTCACGACCACGGCCTGTGTGCCGGCGATGGCGACGGCGACCGGACCTCCGGCGGTTGCGACTTCACCCTTCACCGTCCACGCGGTGAGATCGAGGATCGCGACCTTGCCGCGCCCGGATTCGGCGACGGCGGCGATCTTCCCGGTGGCGTCCACCGCGATGCCGTCGGGATTGGCGCCGTTGGGCAGCGTGATCACGCGGGTGACTTGCTTGCTCGAGACATCGACGACGCGCACGACGTCGTCATTTTCATCGGCGCTGAGAACAAGGCTGGTGCCGGAGACGTAAGCGAGGCTGGAAAGCTCGCGGCTGCGGGTCTGGTTCGGCTGATCGCTGGAAAACGGGCCACTGCCGGATGGTGGGAGCAGCACCACCTGCACGGTATTGCTGGCTTGGCCGTTGGAGGTCACTACGATGGGAACGCGTCCGGCTCCGGCCAGTGAATCGGGCAGCATGATGTTGATCTGCTGCAACCCGGCGCAGCACGGCGCCGCGCCCCAGAAGACCACCTGCGCGTCGACGCCGCCGATTGTGACGGTGGGCGCGACCGCGGTATTGAGTCCGGTGGCGAAGAGGGCAAGATATGTGGGCGAGTTCGCGGTGCGGGTGCTGAAGTCGCCGAGCAGGAACGTGATGGCGTTGAGGATGGCGCCGTCGCGCGTGCCGGTTCCGAACAGGGAGAAGAGTCCGGGCGCGGCGTTGGCGTCGATGGTCACGGTTCCGGTGTGGGTGCCGCTGGTGGCGGAGGTCACGGTGACGGTCTGCGATCCGGCGGGTGTGGCCGGATTCACAACCGCGTTGATCTGGGTCGGCGATACGTAGAAAAGTGACGCGGCCGCCCCACCGATCGCCACACTCACCCCGCCGAGCGTGGTGGACGGAGTTTGTACGTTCGATGCGAACGCGACACCGGCATTCAATTGAGTGCCGAAGATGCTGATGATGCTGCCCGGCGAAACACTAACCGAAGACAGGCTGGCGGCGTTAACGATGCGCAAGGACTGTGCGGAAACTACCTGGACGAGCCCCATTAGAAGGGCGGCAGTGGTCAATTTTTTCATAGTTACCCCGTATTTGTTCTGGTCGCGCGGAGGGTGCTGCAAGTGCGATGCCAGGGGATCGCCCGATCCGGCCCGGAGTGGATGAATCGTTACGGATGCTCTTCAGGACGCGTAGACAGCCACCGTTGCGACCCGGCGGAAGCCCATGCGCTGGTACAGACGCAGACCCGCCGGGGTGGATTGCAGGATGACGGGGGAAGCTGCAAACTGCGCGATGGCGTGGCGCATGACGCACTCGCCGTAGCCGCGCCGCTGATACTCGGGAAGGGTCGCGACGTTGTAGACGCCGAGGACGCCGCCGCCTTCGACGACGGAAGCGGTGGCCACCGGTTCTCCGCCGACGTAGGCGACGAAGGAAACGAAACGCTTCCACACGTCCGGGTTCTCGAAGACCTCGCGGAACCACAGAATCGGGACGTGGAAGCAGACCGAGCCGATTTGGCAGAAGGCCTCGCGCGTGGCGCGGGTGGCCACACGCTGGATATCCAGAACGGGAAGGGGCGCGCGCGGAGGTTGGATCCGGTCCGCGGTCATGCCCGGCAGTTCGGTGGAAAAGCGCAGCCCCTGGCGTTCCACGAAGCTGCGCGAGCGGCGGCGGACGCGGGGTTCGAGGAAGTCCTCGCAGATCCAGTAGGACCACTCGCGGCCGCGGTCCCCAAAATGGAGGCTGGCCAGGTGGACGCGGCGGGCGAGTTCGGCTTCGGTGGCGACGGGTTCGGAAAGGAATGCGGCGTTGAACATCTGGAACGCGACGTTGGCGCTGGCGATGCTGACACCGGGGAGTTCGCGGACCTCTCCACCGGGGCGGCTGGAAGCCACCACCCGGAAGGATTCCCGCAGATTGTCCGCCACTGGCTGGAAGATCACCGTTTTCAGTATCGCGTATCCGCCTTGAGCGGAATGGGCGATTCTGGTATCCTCAAGGGGTTGAATTCATAACAACATAGCTACCCGGCGTGTGTCGCCGGGCCTGCCTTTGAGAGGTTCACATGTCAGGCCACTCCAAATGGGCCACCATTAAGCACAAAAAGGCGGCACTGGACGCCAAGCGCGGGAAGACGTTCACGCGCCTGATCAAAGAAATTACGATCGCCGCGCGGAGCGGCGGCGATCCCGACGGCAACCCGCGGCTGCGCACCGCGATCCTCGCCGCCAAAGCCGTATCCATGCCCGCCGATAACATCAAGAAAGCGGTTATGCGCGGCACCGGCGAGTTGGAAGGCGGACAGATCGAAGAGGTCATGTTCGAGGGCTACGGTCCGGGCGGTGCGGCGGTGCTGGTCAACGTTGCCACCGACAATCGCAATCGCACGGTCAGCGAGATTCGCCACGCGTTTTCCAAAAACGGCGGAAACATGGGCGAACAGGGCAGCGTAGCGTGGATGTTCGAACGGAAGAGCCAGATCTTCGTTCCGGGCGAGAAAGCCACCGAGGACCAGTTGATGGGCATCGTGCTCGATGCCGGCGCCGACGATCTGCGTAACGAAGGCGAGCGCTGGGAAGTGCTCTCTCCCCCGGAAGCGCACGAGAGCGTGTTGAAGGCGCTGGAAGCAGCCGGAATCCCCAGCGAAGACGCTTCGATCGCGTTCGTGCCCAAGAACCTGGTGAAGCTGGAAGGCAAGAACGCCAGCGGCATGCTGCGCTTGAGCGAAGCGCTCGAAGAGCACGACGACGTGCAGAACGTGTACTCCAACTTCGATATCGACGAGAAGGAGTTGGAGGCGATTTCGTAACCTGGTGCGCGTGCTCGGCATCGATTGCGGGAGCGAGCGAACCGGTTACGGAGTGGTGGACAGCGACGGGCTGCGCCACCGGATGGTCGTCGCGGGAGTGATCAAGACCAATCCCCGGTGGCCGTTCGAACGGCGGTTGATGGAGATCGCCGGCGGATTGCGCGAGTTGATTCGGGAGCACAAGCCCGAGTTGGCCGCCGTGGAAGAGGTGTTCCATGCGGTCAATGCGAAATCGGCGTTGAAGCTGGCGCATGTCAGAGGAGTGGCCCTGCTGGTGGTGGGTGAGGCGGGGCTGGGCCTGGCGGAGTATTCTCCGCTGGAAGTGAAAATGAGCGTGGTAGGCTACGGACGGGCCGAGAAAACGCAGGTGCAGATGATGGTCCGCTCGCTGCTGGGCCTGGCCGAGGTGGTGGAATCGCTGGATGCGTCGGACGCTCTGGCGGTGGCCATCTGCCATGCCACGCATGAATCGACCAGCCGCAGGCTGGGGATGCAGGGGTCGCGATGAACCGTCTGCTGATTCTGGCGCTGACGCTGGCCGGCTCGCTCCCGGCGGCCGAGGGGCCGCGGTTGTTCTACTCCAAGGCGTTCCCTGGCAGTACACCGGCCTACGTGCAGGTCACGGTGGAACGCTCCGGCGCCGCGGAGTATCGCGAGGCGCCGGACGACGACAGCCCGCTCACCTTTAAACTCACCCAGGCCGAGGCGGACGAAGTCTTCGCTCTCGCCGACAAACTCGACCACTTCAAGAACCCGCTGGAAAGCCCGCTGAAGGTGGCTTTCATGGGCAAGAAGACTTTCCGCTGGGAAAACGGGGCGGAAAAGCACGAGGTGCAGTTCAACTACTCCGAAGATCCCAACGCGCGCGAATTGTGGGACTGGTTCGAGCGCATGACGGATTCCGAGCAGTTGCGCATCAACCTGGACCGCTCGGCCAAATACGACAAGTTGGGCGTATTCAAGGCCGTGACGCAACTGGAGGACGCGCTGGCGCGCAAGCGCCTGGTGGGCGCGGAGCAGTTCCTGCCCACGCTGGACCGCATCATCAAGAACGAAACCTACATGCACACCGCGCGAGTGCGGGCGAGCGAGATCGCCGAGGCCATCCGCAACGGCCCGCCGGCACAATAGACCGGGCCATGGCGGGAGCATCGAAAAAGAGCACGGAGATCGGACCGCGTGAGATGCGCGCGATCACGCGGGCGCTGTCCGATCCGCGGCGCTTCGCGATCCTCAAACATATCGCGGCGGCGGCCCCTGTTGCCTGCATCGACTTGCGCCAGGCGTTTCCGGTGAGCGCGGCCACGCTGTCGCATCATTTGAAGGAACTGGAGTCGGCGGGTCTCATCGCGACGGAGCGGCGCGGCAAGTTCCTCGACGTCGGGTTCCGCCGGGACACGTGGAAAGCCTACCTGGCCGAGTTGCGCTCACTGTAGTCTCTCGCACGCTTCCCGGCCTGCAATCACCGAATCCCGTTCGGGCCGCCCGTCATCAGTTAGATAGTTGTCGAAACATCAAATCAACTTAGGAGCACTGGGATGGGAAAACTCAACGGCAAGACGGCGGTGGTGACGGGAGCGTCCAAGGGCATCGGGGCTTCGATCGCGGAGCACCTGGCGGCGGAAGGGGCGCAAGTGGTGGTGAACTACGCAAGCAGCAGGAGCGGCGCCCTCGCGGTGGTCGACCGCATCAGGGGCAAGGGCGGGAAGGCGGTCGCCGCGCAAGCCGACGTGAGCAAGCCGGGCGACGTCGCGCGCCTGTTCGCCGAGACCAGGACGGCCTTCGGCGGGTTGGACATCCTGATCAACAATGCCGGAGTCTACGAATTCGCACCGCTCGAAGCGGTCACGCCGGAGCACTTCGAGAAGCAGTTCGGCACCAACGTGCTGGGCCTGCTGCTGGCCACGCAGGAGGCCGTTAAGCTGATGGACGGCAAGGGCGGCTCGATCGTCAACATCAGCTCAATCGTGGGCCTGATGCCGGCGGAGAACGGGAGCGTCTACAGCGCCACCAAGGCGGCGGTGGATGCGATCACGGTGTCGCTCTCGAAGGAACTGGGTCCGCGCAAGATCCGCGTCAATTCGCTGAATCCGGGGCTGGTGGAGACCGAGGGCGTCCGCGCCGCGGGACTGGCGGAAAGCGACTTCCGCACCAACACCGAAAAGCAGACCCCGCTGGGACGCATAGCGCAGCCGGAGGATATCGCGCGGGCGGCGGTGTTCTTCGCTTCGGAGGATTCCGGTTGGGTTACGGGACAAACCCTGATTCTGGCCGGCGGCTACCGGATGTAACACGAGTGACATCCTGAGGGGCGGCGGAACGCTCCCCAGGGGCCGTGAATAGCCTCCATCGACAATTTTTATTGCCCGGCCGCGACGGAATTTTGTACCTTCAAGTATTCCGGTAAACGACCGCACTCACCACGCCTTGGAGGTTAACTACATGTTACAAATCGAAAAGTTTCCGCGCTCCGGCTCCCTGCGCCGGTGGATCCTCGCAGCCGCCCTGGCACCGCTTGTATTCGTCTTCAGCGCCTTCGGGCAGACGTCCGGCGCCGGTACGATCACGGGCACGATCACCGATGCCAGCGGCGCGGTGGTGCCGGCGGCGAGCGTGGCGGTGAAGCACACCGCCACCGGCACGCAGCGTATGCTCGCCACTAACGACGCGGGCATTTACGTAGCACAGTTCCTGCAGCCGGGGTCGTACCAGATTACGGTCACCAAGCCCGGGTTCGCCAAGACCGTACGTACCGGTTTGACCCTGCAGGTCGGGCAGACCGTGACGGTGAATTTTGCGCTACAGGTGCAGAGTTCCACGGAGGCCGTGACGGTGGCGGCGGACGCCGCGATGGTCGATACCGAAAAGACGGAGATGTCGCAGGTGGTGTCCCAGACGGCGACGGACAACCTGCCGATCGCCGGCCGGCGGTGGGAGGGGTTCGCGCTGCTGACTCCGAACGTGACCACCGATGGGGGCAACGGACTGGTGTCCTACCGCGGCATCTCCGGGTTGTACAACCAGAGCACGGTGGACGGCACCAGCAACAGCCAGGCGTTCTTCTCGGAGACGAAGGGACGGACTACGCTGAGCTATGTGTACAGCATGGATTCGCTGCAGGAGTTCCAGGTGGCCAGCAGCAACTACAGCGCCGAACTCGGGCAGGCGGCGGGCGGCGTGGTCAACGCGGTGACGAAGTCGGGCACCAACGCAGTGCATGCCGACCTGTTCTACTACCTGCGCTATCCGACACTGAACGCGCTGGACCCGCTGCAAAAATCGCGCGGCATTTACACACAGCCGGTACACCAGCAGCAGCAGTTCGGCGGCAGCGTGGGTGGCCCGGTGGTCAAGGACAAACTGTTCTACTTCTTCACTTATGAAGGGCTGCGCAAAGTGAACCCGATCAGCTACACGAGCACGGCGTTCAACGGGCCGCAGAACTGCCTGGCGGCGATCTCTCCGGCGTCCTGCGCGGCGGCAAACACCTACATCGGCGCCCAGTTGGGCGCGTTCCAGCGCTCCACCCAGCAGGACGTGATCTTTGGCAAGGTGGACTACCAGATCACACCCTCCAACCACGTGAGCGCGTCCATGAACGGACTCAACTTCAAGGCGCCGAACTCCTACTTCACGAGCACGACCCAGGCCAACACCTCAAACACGTCGAACGGAACGGCGGTGACGCGGGAGCGCATTTTCGTGGTGAATTGGGACTCGATTCTGGCTCCGACCGTCACCAACAATTTCCGCTTCCAGTGGTCGCGCGACCTCGAAACGATTTCGGCCAACGGTGCGGCGCCGAGCGTGAATATCCTCAACTACATGACCTACGGACTGCCGAACGCGCTGCCGCGGCCGGCGTTTCCCGACGAGCACCGGCTGCAGTTCTCCGATGTGCTCTCGCTGACCAAGGGGCATCACACCTTCAAGACCGGCTTCGACATCAGCCCGATCCACGAACTGTTGATCAACCTCTTCCAGGGCGGCGGTGTGTATACCTACGCGGGCGCCAACAACTTCTCCAACTGGGTGGCGGACGTGACCGGAACTAACCTCGGAGACGGACTCACCGGGCGCCATTTCACGACGTTCGTACAGGTGACGGACCCGGTGACCGGGGTAGGCCGGGACGATTTCTATAACACCGACGCCGCGGGCTTCTTCGAGGACAGCTGGAAGGCGCGGCGAAACCTGACCGTGAACCTGGGGCTGCGCTACGAGATCCAGCTCATTCCGCAGCCGCCGCAGCCGAACACCAAGACTCCGCTGACCACGCTCTACACCTCCACCATCAACATCGACAAGAATAACTTCGGCCCGCGCATCGGCGTGGCGTGGGAACTGGCCAAGGGAACGGTGGTGCGCGGAGGCTATGGCATCTTCTACGGCAAGACCACGAATAGCACCTACTATGCGACGCGTGTCGAAAACGGCGTTTTCCAGCAGACGTTCAACTGTTCGCCGGTCACCTGTCCGACCCTGACATTCCCGAACCTCATCTTCACTCCTCCGGGTGCGCTCCCCGTGGCTCCGTTTGCCGGCGCGCTGACGCCCACGGTGGTGCCGTTCTCGCCGCCCGCGCTGACGCAGACCACGCGCGGCCAGGCGCCGGACTGGGTGAATCCGATGATCCACGAAGGCGAAGTCAGCGTGGAGCACGAGTTGCCGAGAAGCATGAGCATCTCCGGTTCGTACGTGATGAGCCGCGGGATGCACCTGCCGATGTTCTACGACGCCAACATCGCGCCCTCCACCTCGACCCGCAGCTACGACGTAACCAACGCGTCCGGCGCGACCCAGAGCACGTTCACGGTTCCGTTTTATACCTCGCGCATCAACACCACGACAGGTCCGGTCCTGGCCGGTGTCAGCGACGTGAACACCTGGTACAACAGCTTCGTACTGACCTTCCGCAAGCGCATGAGCACCGGTCTGGAGTTCACGGCTAACTACACGCTCGCGAAAGAGACCGACGGTGGTGAGGTCCCGGGCCAGTACGGCACGTTCAACGGCACGGATACACCGCTCGACCCTTACAACCGCAAGCTCGAGTACGGGCGCGGCGACCTGGATCAACGGCACCGTTTCGTCGGCAACGT
>JAFDVU010000114.1 GCA_018268835.1 Acidobacteriota bacterium
TGGTGGCATGCGTGTTCCTGCACATGTGCCGGGTGTTCTACACGGGTTCGTACAAGAAGCCGCGGCAATTCAACTGGGTGATCGGGGTGTTTCTGCTGCTGTTGACGCTGGGGCTTTCGTTCACGGGGTACCTGCTGCCGTGGGACCAACTGGCGTTCTGGGCGATCACGGTGGGGACGAACATCGGCAGCTACGCGCCGGTGATCGGCGGGACGGTGCGGGAGGTACTGTTGGGCGGGCACACGGTGGGCGAAGCGGCGCTGGTGCGGTTCTACGTGCTGCACGTGGCGGTGCTGCCGACGGTGGTGATCGCGCTGACGATGGTGCACTTCTGGCGGATCCGGAAGGACGGCGGGCTTTCGCGTCCGGTTTGGCAGGTGGAAGAGAAGCCGGAAGCGGGGCTGGTGCAGATCGGCGCGCCGGCGGCGGTGGAAGTAGTGGAAGCGGCGGTTCCGGCGGTGTCCTCGAAGACGTACGGGCTGATGGAGGTGGTGGCGGGCAAGCCGCTGTTTGAGACGGTGGACGCGGCAGAGGACGAAGACACGGTGCTGTCGTATCCGTACGCGTTCCTGCGCGAGGGCATCGCGCTGATGGCGACGGTGGTGGGAGTGATGGCGATCTCGATGGTCTGGAACGCGCCGCTGGAGGAGATCGCGAATCCGGCGCGCACACCGAATCCGGCGAAGGCACCGTGGTACTTCCTGGGCTTGCAGGAACTGGTGAGCTACTCGGCGCTGATCGGGGGCGTGGTGGTGCCGGCGGTGGTGGTGCTGGTGCTACTGGCGATTCCGTATGTGGACCGCAATCCGAGCCGGAAGTTCGAGAAGCGGAAAGTGGCGATCTGGGTGTTCACGATCTTCGCGGTGGCGAACCTGGCGCTGATCATCCTGGGGACGTTCTTCCGCGGACCGGGGTGGGCTTTCATGCCGCCCTGGGTGCATCGCGTGGCGGGGGTGGAATAACCATGGACCGAAAACTACCTCCCTTGTTTTTCGCGCTGAGCGTAATGGCGCTGGCGATGATCCTGGCGGTGGCGTGGCGATCGAGCCATCCGGGGTGGAAGAATTACCAGGCGGAGTATCTGCGGCTGGAAGCGGTGGGTGAGCCGAACGCGGCGGCGAAGGCGGCTGTGCTTTCGACGCCGGAGACGGTGCAGCAGATTCTGCTGCCGGGATTGCAGCGGGTGGACCGCTGCACGACGTGCCACATGGGCGTGGAAGATCCGACGATGAAATCGGCGCAGGAGCCGTACACGTACCACTCGGGGCTGCAGCCGCACTCGCCGGCGAAGTTCGGGTGCACGATCTGTCACGGCGGACAGGGGCTGGCGACGGACAAGCAGGGGGCGCACGGCGACGTGGAATTCTGGAGCGAGCCGCTGCTGCCGAAGGAATACATTCGGGCGTCGTGCGGGCGGTGCCACAAGGAAGGCGAAGTGCCGGGCGTGCCGGAACTGACCGAAGGGCGGCAGTTGTTCGAGACGCGAGGCTGCCGCGGGTGCCACAAGCTGAACGGGGTGGGCGGGAGCATCGGTCCGGACCTGACGGAAGAGGGAGCGCAGCGGCGCAATCCGCGGTGGCTGGAGCAACACTTTCTGAAGCCGGCGTCGGTGTCGCCGAACTCGGCGATGCCGAACTTCAACTTCACGCGGGAGCAGGCGCGGGCGCTGAGCTACTACATGCTGTCGCTGACGAACGAGCAGATGGGCGCGTACTACGCGAGCGAGCGGCTGATTCCGAGTCCGGCGTACGGCAAGCAACTGTTCGTGGAGAAGAACTGCATCGCGTGCCACTCGATCGACGGGGTGGGTGCGAAGAACGGGGTGAACCTGGCGGGGGTGACGTCGCGGCACTCGCTGAGCTGGCTGGACGAGCAACTGGTGAATCCGTCGCTGGTATCGCCGGGGACGGACATGCCGATTTACGATCTGGACGCGAATTCGCGGAAGGCGCTGGTAGGGTTCCTGGCGACGGCGACGGCGGACGACGCGCGGGCGATTCTGGCGGGGAAACCGAAGGGGCTGAGTCCGGAGGAAGCGGCGATTGAAGCCGGGCATCAGGACTTCATCCGGTTCGGGTGCGTGGGCTGCCACGGGACGGAGCTGCAGGGCGGGGTACCGAATCCGAACAGCCAGAGCGGGCAGGTGCCGTCGCTGCTGCACCTGAGCGACGACTACACGCAGCCGGAAGTGCTGCACATTGTCCGGGAGGGGAAGATGCCGCCGGTGGCGAATCCGAAACTGCCGGCGCCGCCGTTGTACATGCCGCAGTGGAAGAACATGATGAGCGAGGAGGACATCAACCGGATCGTGCAGTTCCTGTGGTCGAAGCAGCCGAAGAAGACCGAGAGCTGGTAGGCGCGGGCGGCGGGCGAATCGGCTATCGTGTGGTATGGCTGTTCCCGAGCTGGAGACCACGCGGCTGCGGCTTCGCCCGCATCGTCCGGGGGATCTGGACGATGCCGCGGCGTTGTGGGCGGATCCGGTGATCACGCGATACACGAGCGGGCGCGCGTTCACGCGTGAGGAGGTGTGGGCGCGGCTGCTGCGCTACGCGGGGCACTGGGAGTGGCTGGGGTACGGGTTCTGGGTGATGGAAGAGAAGGAGACGGGGGCGTACGCGGGCGAGGTGGGGTTCGCGGATTTCCAGCGGGAGATGCAACCGCGGCTGACGGTGCCGGAGGCGGGATGGATTCTGGCGCCGCGGCTGCACGGGCAAGGGTACGCGTCGGAGGCGCTGCACGCGGCGCTGGCGTGGGCGGACGAGCGGTTCGCGGAGACGGCGTGCCTGATCCATCCGGAGAATGCGGCGTCGATCCGGCTGGCGGAGGGGCAGGGATACGGAGAGGGGAGGCAGACGGCGTATCGGGGGGTGCCGATGATGCAGTTCTGCCGGCGGCGGTAGTAGGGCGGGGTGCCTGGTAGGTTGCGGTTCGATCCGAAGGCAGGCCGGGAGGCCTGCGGTACTTGGTTAGTCAGGGGGGTGGGAACCGAATGCCTGGGGGATTGCGGTTCGATCCAAAGGTCGGCCGGGAGGCCGACGGTACTTCCTAGTCACGGGGGGTGGGAACCGAGTGCCTGGGAGGTTGCGGTTCGATCCAAAGGCAGGCCGGAGGCCTGCGGTACTCAGCGGGCGTGATATGCTCTTGGGCACTGGCACTCAGGCTGCGATGGCAAAACGATTCGAAGTAATCCCTTCACAGATTGTGTTTGGCGCGGCGCTGCTGGCGGCGGGGGCTGCTTTCGGGCAGGGTCCGGACGCGGCGGCCGCTCAGCGCGGCGGCACTCTTTTCCTGCAGCAATGCAGCTTCTGTCACGGGCGGGACGCGGGAGGCGGCGAGGACGGGCCGGACCTGACGCGGTCGAAGCTGGTGGCGGGCGACCGGGGCGGCGACCGGATCGCGCCGGTGATCCGCAACGGGCGGGTGGAGCACGGGATGCCGCGCTTCAACCTGTCCGAGGAGGAGATGGCGGGGGTGGTCGCGTTCATTCACGCGCAGAAGACGCTGGCGGAGTCGCAGAAGGGCGGGCGGCGCGGGGTGGATCCTTCGGATCTGCAGACGGGGAACGCGGAGGCGGGCAGGCAGTACTTCAACGGCGCGGGCAAGTGCGCGACTTGTCATTCGGCGTCGGGCGACCTGGCGGGCCTTGCGACGCGCCTGGAGGGGCTGAAGCTGGAGGAGCGGATGCTGTATCCGCGGGGCGCGAAGGCGCGGGTCACGGTGACGCCGGCGCAGGGGGGCCAGGTGACGGGCGAACTGGCGTACCAGGACGAGTTCACGGTGGGGATGAAGGATAGCGCGGGGCACTACCGATCGTGGCGCACGCGCGATATCCGCTACACGGTGGACGATCCGGCGCAGGCGCACGTGGAGTTGCTGGCGAAGTACACGGACCAGGACATCCACAACCTGATGGCCTATTTGCAGACGCTGCGTTAGGGAAAGGTGCCTCCAGTGAAACATCCATTTACTTTTTCGATTGCGGCCGGCGTGTGGCTGGCGATGGCGGGCGCGGCTCCGGCGCAGGGGGTAGACCAGGCGATGCTCCTGAAGCCGCCGGCTTCGGCGTGGCCGGGATATCACGGCGATTACTCGGGGCGGCGGCACAGCGCGCTGGGGCAGATCACGGCAGAGAACGTGGGGCGGCTGGGGCTGGCGTGGGCGTTTCAGTCCGGGCAGGTGCAGCAGATCAAGGCGTCGCCGCTGGTGGTGGACGGGGTCATCTATTTCACGGTGCCGAACAATGTGTGGGCGGTGGACGCGCGCTCGGGGCACCAGATCTGGCACTACACGTATCCGCCGAACAAGGGATTTCATATCGGGTCGCGCGGGGTTTCGATGTACAAGGACTGGCTGTTCTTCATGTCGCCGGACGCGCACCTGATCTCGCTGAACGCGGGGGACGGGAAGGTGCGGTGGGACGTGGCGGTGGCGGATTCGGCGAAGGGGTATTGGACAACGATGTCGCCGCTGGTGGTGCGCAACCACGTGATCGTCGGGGTGTCGGGGGATTTCGACAATTTGACGGGGTTTCTGAAATCGATCGATCCGGAGACAGGGAAGACGCAGTGGAAGTGGGAGAGCACGCCGCCGGCGGGGACGCCGAATGCGACCACCGGGGGGATGACGTGGATGACGGGGACGTTCGATCCGGACCTGAACCTGATCTATTGGGGGACGGGGAATCCGACGCCGGTGCTGACGGCGAAGACGCGTCCGGGCGACGATCTTTACACGTGCAGCATCGTGGCGCTGAATCCGGATACGGGGAAGCTGGCATGGGCGTTCCAGCCTTCGCCGCACGATACGCACGATTGGGACGCGGTGGAGATCCCGGTGCTGGCGGACGGGGAGTTCGGAGGGAAGCCGCGCAAGATGCTGATGCAGGCGTCGCGCAACGGGTACTTCTTCGTGCTGGACCGGACGAACGGGAAGAGCCTGCTGACGGCGCCGTTCGGTCCGGTGAACTGGAGCAAGGGGGTGGACGGGAAGGGACAGCCGATACCGAATCCGGAGAAGGAGCCGGCGCCGGACGGGCGGCTGATCGCACCGGACGAGGGCGGGCTGACGAACTACCGGTCGCCGAGTTTCGATCCGAAGACGGGGCTGTTTATCGTGAACGCGCATCCGGCGTACGGGATCTACTTCGCGAAGCCGGCGGACGGGACGTTCGGATGGGCGGGCGCGGATTACGGGGTGTGGGGCAAGGCGGTGCTGGAGGCGATCGACTACCGGACGGGGAAGGTGCGGTGGAGCCACGAGCTGGGACGCAACGGGTCGGGCGCGGGGGTGCTGACGACGGACGCGGGGTTGACGTTCACGGGGGATGCGAGCGGCAACGTGCTGGCGCTGCGGACGAGTGACGGCAGGACGCTGTGGCACGCGGGGACGAGCGTACCGATGCAGAGTTCGCCGATCACGTACGAGTTGGACGGGCGGCAGTACGTGCTGACGAGTTCGGGCGGGGTAATGTTCGCGTGGGCGCTGCCGGAGGGCGGGCGGTAGGGCGGCTCAGCGGAAGTTTTCGATCATCATCAGATCCTGGCCGACATTGACATACTTGGAGAAAAGGAAGGTCTTCCGGTCGGGAGAGAGGGTCAGGCCGAAGGACAGAGGCCCTTCCAACTCGCTGATTATCTGACTCCGGCCCCCGGCGAACGCGTGAAAACGGATTTCGGTGCGGCTCTGGCCGAGTCCATGGATGTAATAAATGCCATCGGAGAACACAGCGAAGCCCCGCGCGACAACACTCTCGTTGATGATCTGTCTCTCTTCTCCGTCCGGGAGCCGTTTGGCGTAGAGGCCGCCGTCGCCCGGTTCGGTCAGGGTGTAGTAGATAGTCACCCCATCGGTTGATTCGAAGGTGGTGTAGCCGCCGTTGCGCGTGATCTGCTGAGCATCGCCCCCGCCCGCGGGAATGCGCCAGACCTCGAACCGGCCCGTGCGGTTGGAGGTGAAGTAGATCCACTTCCCGTCGCGCGACCAACTCGGAATCGGATTGTCCCCGGGGCCATGCGTCAACTGGCGCGGCGCTCCTCCGCTTGCGTCCACGACCCACACGTCCCAATGGCCGTTTGGCCCAAAAGCATCGAATGCCACCCAGCGGCCATCTGGGGACCAACGGGGAGTTCCGCTCCGCGGTTTCGCGAGTTGGACCGCGCCGGATCCGTCCGCGTTTGCGGCCCACACTGTGAGGCCGTTCCCTCCGCGTTCTGATTCGAAAGCGATCCGGCTGCCGTCCGGAGAATACTGCGGAGCGGCGTCACGGAGGGTGGATGCCAGGAAAGGAGTGGGCTTTCCTCCGCGCTCCAGCCGCCAGATATCCGCTTGGGTGGTCACCTGGGAGTAGGCCAGCCGGCCACCTTTCCGGTCGATTGCAGGATAGACCGCCGCTCCCCCTGCCAATTCCACCCGCTCCGGATTCGTTCCGCCGTGTATCGGCACCCGCCACAGGCCACGTTCCCCTTGGCCGTACACAAGAGAGGAACCGTCGGCAGTCCAGGCGAGTCCGAGTATGCGCATGGAGACAGTCGAGATCTGCCTGGGGCGGCCGACGATGGCATTGTTTTGGAACTCCGCCACCTGAACCCTGCATGTAGCGCCGGAACCACCGCCCTGGCAGGAACCGAAAGCCACTGACCGCCCATCGGGAGACAGGACCACATTGGCGTAGCGGGTCCCCGGCGGCGGTGTGAGAATTGAGCGAGGCGCCTCCCCTCCTTCCACGGGGACCAGAAACAGCGCTCCACCGGCGGGTTCCCCGGACACCGGAGGGTATGGCTTTACCACCAGGAGACCCTTCCCGTCCGCGGTCCAGCAGAAGTCAAAGCTTGCGCCGAAGTCGGCCACCTTCCGTTCGGGCCCCCCGATCGGTGAGACCACGTAGATGCCGCCGCCGCTTCGCGCGCTAAGGAAGGCGATCTGCCGGCCATCGAGCGACCAAGCGGGCAAGCCGTCGTAGCCCGGATCACTGGTCAGGCGCAGGACGGATGTGTCACCCACCACTTTGACGTAAACGTCGAAGTTCTCCTGCCGCTCCCCGTTCCAGGCGAAGGCGACCTGCCTGCCGTCTGGAGAGAAGGCGGGCGTTGATTCAATACCGGGCAGGGTCGTCAAGGTAACAACCCGAGGCGGGGGAGGAGGCTGGCGGCCGCGCAGCCACCACAGTCCGGCTCCGACGATGAGGAGCGCTCCGGCGGCTCCCCAGACAGACTTGCGGGACGGCTTGCCGTCACTGACAAGGGGCGGTGCCGGCTTCCCAGGACCATCCACCGGTGCGATGAAACGGTAGCCCCGGCGGGGCAGGGTCTCGATGAAGCGCGGGGTTCCGGCATCGTCGCCGAGGGCATCGCGCAGTTTGTTGACGGCACGGTTCAGGCTCTGTTCGAAGTCCACAAACGTGTCGCCCGCCCAGATCTTGTGCTGAAGTTCCTCGCGGGTCACCAGTTCGCCGGGATGTTCGAGGAGCGCCTGAAGCACGCAAAACGGTTGGTCCTGAAGCCTCAACAGGAGACCCTGCTTCCACACCTCGCGGGTGTGGAGATCGACTTCGAAGACGCCAAAGCGGACTCGCGATGGTTCGCTCATCTCGACCCCGTTGTCCGGACAAGATAATAGCACCTGAAAATCTCCATTAGAAGGCTGTTACGAGGAAGGAGAGAGGTCCGTGTAACCCGCAGGATTTCGGGGAGTTAGCAGGAGAGGTGCGGCGCAGAGGGAAATCAGCCGCGACATAGCCGCCGGGCATGGAGGTCCCGGTCTATCCCGCGCAGATTGGGGCCATGAAACCCTCAATTCTGCTAGCGGGACTCCTGGCTGCGAGCGCCAACACACAAGCGCGCGATTCCAAACCGGCCGATATCATCGTTTATGTGACGGGCGATGGGGCACCTTCGGGTCCGGTGGATTACGGGGCGCGGGGAACGGCGACGTCGATCCTCGCGCGGGCGGGGGTGAATGTGCTGTGGCGGGATGGGGAGCCGAAGGGCGGCAGCGGGCCGGGAAGTGCGGTGGTGATCCGGGTCCGGTTCAGCGGGAAGATTCCCGAACAGGCAAGCCGGGAGGCGGCGGCTTACGCTTTGCCGTTCGGCGGCGAAGGGACTGCGATCACCGTCATGTACGAGCGGATCTTCGCGGTGGCCGGGAGAGCAAGCCGGGCGCGGGCGATCCTGGCGCATGTGCTTGCGCACGAGATCGGCCATGTGCTGCAGCGCACCAACCAGCACGCCGCGAAAGGAGTCATGAAGGCTCACTGGACCGGTAGGGACTACGACGCGATGGAAAGGAAGCCACTCACCTTCACGTTGGAGGACGTGGAGTTGATCCGGCTGGGATTGGCGGGCCGGCTCGGCTCCCGGGAGTGAGGTTAGTTCTTGATGGCGCGGAAGACGGCGAGGATGATGACGGCTCCGGCGATGGACATGAGGAAACCGGCGGGCTGTCCGACGACGTAGAAGCCGAGCACCTGGCCGAGGTAGCTGCCGACGACGGAGCCGGCGATGCCGAGCAGGACGGTGATGAGGCATCCGCCGCGGACGGTTCCGGGCATGACGGCTTTGGCGAGTGCGCCGACGACGAGGCCGATTACGCAGACCCAGAATAAGTGGAACATCCGGATTGATGATAGCGCAGGCGGGCGGAACGGTGGGTGGGAGTCAGGAGGGGACTCCTGACTCCCGGTTGGGTGTTCGGGCTAATTAATCAGAAGCTGAGCTTGAAGCCCAACTGCATGCCGCGGCCGCCGCCCGCGCCGGTGATGTATCCATAGTTGCCGTTGGAGACATCGGTGGTGGGGTTGTTGAACTGCGCGGTGTTGGTCACGCTGAAGGCCTCGCCGCGAATTTCGGCCTTGATGCGCTCGGTGAAGTTGAAGATTTTGAACAGAGAGGCGTCGGCGTTGAAGAAGTTCGGGCCGGAGAGGATATTGCGGCCGGAGGAACCGAAGCGGACGCCGGTGGGCTGAACGAAGCTGGATTGGGAGAACCAGGCGGAACCGCCCTTACTGGGGGTGTTGATGCCGTGCAGGATGGTGACGGGGGCCACCTGGTCGGCGGTCTGCGGGCTGCCCGGGGTATTGAGCGAGTTGCCGTTGGCGCCGAAGGTGAGGGGCGTACCGGTCATCAGGGTCAGGATGCCGTTGACCTGCCAGCCGCCGAGGACGTGGGCGACCAGTCCCTGGTGGAGCCACTTGCGGCCGACGCCGAAGGGCAGATCGTAGACGTAGCTCTGCACGAAGGTCTGGTGACGGTCGAAATCGGTGCGAGCGTAGCTGCGACGGGGGTTAATGTAGGTCCAGATGTTGCCGTCGTCGCCGGTCTGGTAGCTCATGCCCTTGCCGATGGTGTAGGAGGTGGTGATGGCCAGGCCGTTGGTGAAGCGGCGGTTGATCTTGACCTGGAGGGCGTTATACATGGACGAGAAGCCGCGGAAGTAGACCGTGGTATCGGCGGTGCGTCCGAACCTCTGGTTGAGGGGGCGTCCGGCGGCGCCTTTGCCCATCTGGTCGGCGGTGACGGGGACGTTGAGGTTGTAGGTGGCGACGGTGCGGACTCCGTGGTTGCCGACGTAGGCGGCGTCGAGGGTGAAGTGGAGCGGGAGGGAGCGCTGCACGCTGAAGTTCCAGCTTTCCACGTAGGGGTTCTTCCAATCCTTGGGGATCACGAAATCGCTCTGGGTGAGGGAGGGATTGGTGATGATGCCGCTGGAGGGAATGACGGCGAGTTGGGGCGCGGGGAAGCCGGTGGCCATGGAGAAGAACCCGCTAGGCGTGACGGCGGGCTGATAGTTGCTGGTGCCGGTGGAGAACTGGTTGTTCTGCTTGACCGGGAAGTTGTAGGCGTAGGTGTTATCCGGGAAGGGTGTGTAGCTGACGCCGAAGCCGGTACGGATGACGGTATCGGAATTCAAGCGGTAGGCGATGCCGAGGCGGGGAGCGAAGTAGCGGTAGTAGGATTGAATCCCGAGGTTCATGGGGACGCTGCCAGTGCCGGCCAGTTCCAGGGTGTTGTTATCGGGGTTGTAGTTGGAGAAGCCCTGGGGGAAGCGCGGGGTGGCGGAGGGATAGAATTCCCAGCGGACGCCGGCGTCGAGAGTGAGTTTGGAGGAGACCTGCCACTTGTCCTGGACGAAGGCGAAGAACTGGTGGGCGCGCAGGGCGGGGTAATAGGCGGCGATGTCGCGTCCGCCGCTGGAGGGCAGATCGAGGAGGAAGCTTCCGAAGTAGTTGGCCGTGCCGACGGCGGGGGTGGCGCCGCCGCTTCCGGGGTTGAGCGTGGTTTGCGCGGTGCCGAAGCTGAAGAGGCCGCGGGGGTTCACGGTCTGGGTCTGGAGGAGGTCGTCGCGCAGGCGCCGGTAGTCGCCACCCCATTTGATGGTGTGGTTGCCGAGGGTCTTGGTCCAGGTGCTGACGACGTTGATGAGGGCTTCGGCGCGGGCCCAGGGGATGCTGGCGGAGTAGCCGACCATGGGGTTGCTGAAGACGCCGTTGAGGTTGATGCTGGCCAAGCCGCTGGTCCACTGGTCGATGTTGACGCCGGGGATGCCGATGTCCTTGGAGGCGGTGGTGCCGTAATCGCTGTTGAGGGCGTCGTTGTGATAGTGGGTGGCGCCGACGCGGAATTCGGCGATCAGAGTGGGGGAGAAGATGCGGTTATAGTTGATGCCGGCGGAGTAGGTTTTCTGGATGCCGGTGCCTTCGAAGGCGCCCTGGGCCCAGCCTCCGGCCATGCCGAAGATGGGGGCCTGGTAGATGGCAGGGCGCGCGTAGCTGAAGCGTCCGCTGAGGCGTCCGTTATCGCTGGTGTTGTCGTCGATTTTGACGTCGAAGGAATTGGTGTCCTTGGTGAAGGGCAGGAGGGCGAAGTAGTTGTTGCTGGGGGCGCCTTCGGGTGAGGCCTGGTTCGGCGCGGGCAACAGGTTGAGGAGCTTGGTGGCGATGGGGCTGATGCGGTTGGCGGGGATGATGTTGCCGGCAAAGGGGGTGCGGCCGGTGCCGTCGGCGTTGCCGGTGGCGGGGTCGTAGACAGTGGTGGGGGCGCTGCTGAGGTTGCCGGTGCGCCAACTGGAGGGTGGGATGGTGCCGAGGTTGGTGTTGGCCTCGTGATCGGTGGTGCGGAGGAAATCGCCGAAGAAGAACATTTTGTTCTTGCGGATGGGGCCGCCGATGTTGCCGCCGAAGTAGTTATAGGCGAGGTGGCCGACGCTGGGGTCGAAGAAGTTGCGGGCGTTCATGGCGCTGTTGCGGAGGAACTCGTATCCCGCGCCGTGGAATTCGTTCGTGCCGGACTTCAACATGACGTTGGTGTTGGCGCCGGCGGCGCGGCCGAGTTCGGCTTCGAAGTTGCTGGTGGAGACGTCGACGACCTGGATGGCTTCGACGGGGGGCACGAGGACTTGCAGGAGGCCGGTGCGCTCGTTGTTATCGATGCCTTCGATCTGGTAGCTGTTGCCCTGGCGCATCTGGCCGTTGACTTCGGTTTGCAGCGAACTGGTGGCATTAAAGAACTGGGAGTGCTGGAAGGTGGCGCGGGTGGTGCCGGGCACGAGGTTGAGCAGCGACTGGTAATTGCGGTTGGTGGTGAGGGGGAGGGCGGCGGTGAGGATGCTTTCGATCTTGGCGCCGGTATCGGCGCGGTCGGTCTGCAGCAGTGGCGGCGCGCCGGTGACTTCGATGGTTTCGGTGACGGCGCCGGGGGTCAGGGCCACGTCCACGCGGGTGGAGCTGTTGACGATGACGGTGATGTCCTTGCGGGTTTCCTTCTTAAAGCCGGTGGATTCGACGGTGACTGCGTACAGTCCCGGTGGGGTGTCAGGGAAGGTGTAATTGCCGCTTTCGTTGGTTTGGGTGTTGCGGCTGACGCCGGTATTGACTTCGGTTGCGGTTACCTTGGCGTTGGGCACGACGGCACCACTGGCATCGGTGACGGTTCCCAGCAGGGTGGCGTTCACCGCCTGGGAATAGACATATCCGGCGCAGAGCAGCACGATTGCCGCAGCCACGCAGATCGAACGTAGACCTCGCATGAGAGACGCTCCATTTTCTTTGTTTGTGATACACCCAGGGTAAAGAGACGACTGGCGATAAAGACTAACCGGGTATCATTACGCTGGATTCCGGGGCAAAAGTCAAGGCCTGGGTGTGGCGGGGATGGCGGGGCAGGAGGGAGCGAGCCGGTCGGGTCCCTGGGATGGGACCGCGAGCCGGCTCGCCGATTGCGGAGCTAGAACGTAAAGCGGAGACCCAATTGGATGCCGCGGGAGCCGGTTCCACCGACACCCTGGTTGGCAATCAGGCCGGCCAGGGTACCGGTGACACGGCCGAAATCGGCACTGCCAACGGTCGTGCTCGGGTTCCCGAACGCCGGTGTATTGGTGAAGTTGGTCGATTCGAAGCGGAGTTCGCCTTTCACGCGTTCCGTGACCTGGAACTTGCGGAACACCGAGAAATCGATGTTGAACAGGCCCGGCCCGTTGAATGCGTTGCGGCCGGTATTGCCGAAGTGAGGTGTTTTGCCGTCGGCGTCCAGAGGCTGTTTGAAGGCGCTGGTATCGAACCAGGTGGCGCTGCCACTGGGTCCGGCAACGGCGTGACTGACGGTGAAATTGCCCACGATGTCGGGCGTGATGCTGCTGCCGGGAGTATTGGCGCTGACGGTCGTACCAAAGGTCATGGGGCGGCCTGTCATCAGGGTCAGGACACCGTTGACCTGCCAATCGCCGAGGACCCACCGGCCGGGACCGCTCTTCAGCCAGCGGCCGTTCTTGCCAAAGGGCAACTGGTAGAGGTAGCTCTGTACGAAGGTGTGAGCGCGGTCGAAGTCCAGGCGCGCGTAACTGCGCCGGGGTTGGAGGTAATTCCACATGCCGCCATCCTCGGCGGAGTAGCCGAGCGCCTTGCTGTAGGTGTACCCGGTGGTCAGCATGAAGCCGCCGCTGAAGCGGCGGTCAAGCTTCACCTGGAGAGCGTTGTAGTTGTTGCTGTAGCCGGCGTAGCGGTAGTTGATGTCGGCGCTCTTGCCGAACTTCTGATAGTAGGGGCGCCCTGTGTTGCCGGCATTGAAGAGGAAGCCCGCGTTGAGGTTGTAGGTTACGGGCGCGCGGACAGTGTGGTTGCCGACGTAGGCGACGTCCAGGGTGAAGTTCCTGGGCAATTCGTGCTGAATGGCGAAGTTCCAGCTCTCGATGTAGCCCTCGTGATAATCGAGGGGGATCAGACTGGCGATATTCTGCGAGAGCAACTGCGGCGTGTTGGCAAGGATGATTCCATTCGACGGGATCACCGCGGGTGCGGGCGCCGGGAAGCCTGTTGACATGCTCAGGTACTGGCCGGTGGGGGTTTGGGAGAGGCCATACGTGGTTGCCGCGGGGTATTGGTTGCTCTGCTTGACGGGGAAGTTGTCCCAAGCGTACTTGTTGTCCGGGAACGGGATCCAACTCATGCCGTAGCCGGCGCGGAATACGGTTTTAGGATTGAACCGGTACGCCACGCCAATGCGGGGGGCGAAGTTGGTGTAGAAATTCTTGCGGCCGAGATTCATGGCGTTGTTGCCGTAGCCGGCGACGAGCAGGCTGTTGGTGGCCGGATCGTAGTTGGAGAAGCCGCCTGCCAACCGCGGGGTCGCCGGCGGGTAATAGTCGTGCCGCACGCCGAGGTCGATGGTCAGCTTCGGGCTGACCTGCCACTTGTCCTGAATGTAGGTGAAGAGCATCCAGGCGCGGTAGGCCGGGAAGGCAATAGCGAGGTCCCGCTGCACGAGGGAAGGCGAATCCAGCAGGAAGCTGGCTAGGCCGTTCACCTGCGCCAGCACCGCTCCGCCGGGTGCCGACGATTGGTTGTTGCCGAACTGGAATTCGCCGCGCGGACCGCCGGCGTCCTGCGTCTGCAACAATTCGTCACGCAGGCGGCGAAGGTCCGCTCCGATCTTGATGGTGTGGTTCTGGAAGATCTTGGTGACATTGGCGACCATGTCGATGTTGGTTTCGGCGCGATTCCAGGGCAGGCTGGCCGAGTATCCGACCAGGGGATTGGCGTAGCCGCTGACGTTCATCGAGGAGATGCCGCTGCTCCAGTTGTCCAGGTTCGCACCGGCGATGCCGATGGCGGCACTGGCCTGGGTTCCGTAGTCGAGGTTCTGTGCTTTGTTACTGTAGCGGCCCAAGCCCACGCGGAACTCGCTCACCAGGGTCGGCGAGAATACGTGGGTGTAGTTCACCGCCGTGCTCTGGGTGCGGTTGGTGCCGGTAGCCGCGAAGCCCTTGCCGCCGCCGCCGTAGATGCCGAAGCGCCCGGGATCGGTGACCACAGGACGCTGGAAACTGTAGCGCACGCTGAAGCGGTCGTTATCGGTCTGCGAATGGTCCACCTTGATGTCGAAAGAATCCGTATCCTTCTTGCGGGTGGTGGAACTGGCATAGTTGTTAGTCAGGCCACTGCCGAGGTTGGGCAAGGGCACGAAGCTCAGGACCTTCTTGGCGATGGGACTGATGCGGTTGTCGGGAATGATGTTGCCGGCGAACGGGGTGCGTCCCACGCCGGTGTCCTTGCTGCCCGACGCGGGGTCATACACTACGGCTCGCGAAATCTGGCTGGAAAAATTGCCGGCGCGGAAGTCCGCGCCCGGCAGGGTGATGATGTAGCCGTCGCCTCGCCGGTCCTTGACCTGGAGGAAGTCGCCGAAGATGAAGGTTCTGTTCTTGCGGATCGGTCCGCCCAGGTTGAAGCCGTAGTAATTGTACGTGGTCACCGGCTTGGTTGGCTGGAAGGTCTCGCGCGCGGCCAGGGCGCTGTCGCTGTGGAACCAGTAGGCGCCGCCGTGAATCTCGTTGGTTCCCGACTTGAGGAAGATGTTGGTCACCGCGCCGCCGGCACGACCGAGTTCCGCTTCGTAATTGCTCGTGCTGACGTCCACGGTCTGCAGCGCCTCGATGGGCGGGACCAACACGGTCAGCAACCCGGTGCGGTGGTTATTGTCCACGCCTTCGAACTGCACGTTGTTGCCGAGGCGGCTGACGCCGTTCACCTGCGAAGTGAGCGAGCCCTGGGAGTTGAAGAACTCCGAATGCGGCTGGAAACTCCGGGTGGTGCCGGGCACCAGGTTCAGCAGCGACTGAAAGTTGCGGCTGTAGCCGACCGGGAGGTTGGCGAGTTGCGCCGACTCGATCTTGCGTCCGACGTCGGCGCGGTCCGTTTGCAGCATCGCGGCTTCGGCGGAGATGGTCACGCTCTCGTTGACCTGTCCGGGTTGCAGCACCATGTCGGCGCGTCCTGTGGTATTGACCAGCAGGGTCACGCCTTCTTTCACGGCGGTCCGGAATCCGTTGCGCTCCACCGTCACTTTGTAGACGCCGGGTTCGAGGTTCGGGAAAACGTAGTTGCCGCTCTCGTTGGACTCCATCGAGCGGCCCACCCCCGTGTTCATCTCCGTAACCGTCACTTTCGCTCCCGGGACTGTCGCTCCCGATGAGTCCGTCACGTTACCCAGAAGGGTCGCGTTGACCGCTTGTGCGTAAGATACACTCGTAGCCAGTGCCGCCGACAGGGCGAGCACCAGGCAAATCCTCAGGATTCTCATAGCCTTCTATCACCCCAAAAGGGCATGCACCCCCGGCCCCGTTAGTCGGAGAGTTGCAGGCGATTTTGACTAACCGGATATTATTAGGCGTTACCCCGATAAGGAAGTCAAGGTCGTTGCTGGAATCTTCCGGCTACTTGAGGTGAATACCTGAGCTAGTGGCAGGACGCGTTTTCCGCGGAGCGGAATGCGAGGAACGTGATGCTGGCTGGCGCGAGGGTGACGGTGCCTGCGGGAGCGGCGCCGCCCTTGAGTTCAGGCAGGGAATCTCCTGAGCCGAGGTGGAGCTCGCGGCCGTTGAGTTGGACGGTGCCGGAGGTGAGTTCAGGCGCGGTGAGGGAGAAGCGATCGGCGGCGGAGGGGGTGGCGAGTTGGTGGGCGGCGGAGGGGTCGGTATTGATGGCGAGGACGGCGACGCCGCCGGGTTGGCCGCGCAGGCAGTGGGCGTAGAGATGGACGGGCGGCGCGGGGGCGCTTCCGGGGTCGAGGACGGTGGTGCCCATGAGGTTGCGCCAGAGCCAGGCGGACCAGTAGTTGGGGCGCGGGGTGAGGGTGTCCTCGTCGATCAGGGCGTAGTCGCTGGCGGCCAGGGTGTTGTGGATGACGACCTGGACGCCGGAGCGGGCGAGGCGGCCGAGTTGATCGAGGTAGCGGAAGCTATCGAGGAAGGTGGCAGCCCAGGGATTGCCGCCGCAGGCGGTTTCGCCGGTTTCGGTGAGCCAGAGGGGCTTGCCCGGCTCGAAGCGGTCGCGGAGGGCCTGATAGAAGGCGCGGTCGCGGTCGGTGCGGGAGAGCCAATCCTCGGAGAGCGCGGCCTGGGGGGTGGTTTGCATGGAGGGATCCATGGAGGCGCAGCGTTTGGAGACGGTGCCGTAGAAGTGATAGGAGAAGGCGTCGAGGCCGGGGCCTTCGGCGGTGAGCATGTCGGCGCTCTTGATCAAGGGAAACGATGCCAGGGCGCCGGCTTCGCCGATGGAGCCGGGTCCGAGGAGAAGGGTATCGGGGGAGGTTTGCTTGAGGAACGTGCGGAAGAGGCGAAAATCGCGGCCGTAGGCGGCGGCATCGTAGCCCTTGGGGGCGCCGCCCATGGAGGCGAAGGAGGGCTCGTTGAAGAATTCGGCCGCGGCGATGTGTCCGCCGGCGGAGCGGGTGAAGGCGAGGAATTTGCGTGCCTGGTCGGGGGTCCAGACGCCGTTGCGGTCACGGACGCCGTCGCTGATGGTGAAGGAGGTGACGATAGGTGCGCCGGCGGCGCGGGAGAAATCGATGACGCCGCGCCACTCGGCGCGGGTGAGGATGCCGCCGAAGCCGGGGGGCGGGGATTTGGGGGCGGGGGCGTCGGAATCGTGGAAGTAGGTGGAGTTGGCCCAGGTTCCGCTGACGCGCATGTAGGAAGGAGCGAGCGCGGCGGCGAGTTTGCGCAGGCGGGCGTTGGCGAGGTCGAGCGGGGGACGGTAGCGGAAGAGCGAGGGATCGATGCCGGGGGTGGCAAGTTTGGCTCCGGGCGGGGTTTCGTGGGTGGGCGGCGTGGTGCGGTAGGGGGCCCAGAAGCGGCCGCCGGTGACTTCGACCATTTCGATGTTGAAGGACTGGTAGCGGGGGTCGACGGTGGCGATGCGGGGCATCCGGCCGGGGGTGAGGCGGATGGGGTCGGCGGCGCGCGCGGGCAGGGCGGCGAGGAGGAGGGGCAGTACGAACTTGGCGTGGTTCATTTGGGCTCCGTTGTCTCACTGTACGCCGGAGTGGGGCGGCTGGCCAGGGGGAATCGGCTGGGTTGGGGGCGAAAGCCGGATGCAAAGGTCGGCCGGAGGCCGACGGTACTGTGGTGTGGCGCGGGCGAGCTGACGCTCGCCTATGGGGCAGGCCGGGAGGCCTGCGCTACGTGCATACGGCGGAGAAGGGGCGGGGGCGAAAGCCGGATCCAAAGGTCGGCCGGAGGCCGACGGTACGTGCTACCCGGCCAGGATTTTCTCGAAGCGGTTGTTGACTTCCTTGAGGTAGGCGCCGTCTCCGCCGGAGAGCTCGACGGTGGCGGTGCCGCGGTAGCCGATGTCGACGAGGGCGGCGTGGACGGCCTTGAAATCGATGTCGCCTTCGAGCAGGGGTGTGAACTCGGCGACGCGTTTGCGGAAGGAGAAGTCCTTGAAGTGCAGCTTGACGATGCGTTTGTTGAGGGTGCGGATCCAATCGTGGGGATAGCCGTTGATGGCCACGTTGCCGACGTCGAAGTAGGCGCGGATCCAGGGGGAGTTGAACTCGTCGATGTAGCGGGCGAATTCGAGCGGGCTGAGCAGGAACTTATTCCACACCTCCTCGATGCCGATGATCACCTTCAGCTCCTGGGCGAGGGGGATGAGGGTGCGGATCTGGCGCTGGCTGCGTTCCCAGGCCTGGGCGTAGCTGACCTCGGGGGTGACGACGGCGGGGACGAGCAGGACGGTATCGGCGCCCCAGAGTTTGGCGTTGTGGAGGCTGGTGCGCATGCCTTCGAGGCTGCGCTCGACGACAGCGGGATTGGGGTCGGAGAGCGGGCTGCGCCAGTGCTCGGAATTCATGACGGAGTGGATGGGTAGCCCGACTTTGCGGGAGGCGGCGAGGATCTCCTCGGCCTTGGCCGGTTCGGGAGTGGTGGGACACTCGATCTGCTCGAAGCCACAGTCGCGGGCGAGTTGGAAGCGGTCGAGGACGGGGAGGGTGTTGGGGAGCATGGAGAACTCGACGGCCTTCCGGATGGGGAGGCGCGCGGCGGAGGCGGCGAAGGGGGCGGCCAGGATCGGCGCGGCAAGTAGTGTGCGGCGGGTCATGGGCTGATTGTATAGCAAGACGGGGCGGGCGGAGCGGGTCCGCCGGCAACTACACTGGGAGACGAATGCGGCGGTGGCTGATTTTGGTGCTGGCGACGGCGTGCGGGCTGTGCGCCGGGGAGGAGCGCGGCGATCGCGAATTCCTGGAGGGACGATACCTGGACGCGCTGGCGAGTTACCGGGCGGAGTTGCGCGCGGCGGCGGACGGGCGGGAGCGGGCGCGGGTGCTGGGGAACCTGGCGCTGCTATACGTGCAGTTGGGCGAGTACGACCGGGCGCTGGCGAGTTACCAGGAGTTGTTGCGTGGCGCGGACCTGACGGGAGCGGCGCGCGGGCGGGCGCTGGGCGGGTTGGGCGATCTCTACCGGCGGATGGGGCGGGCGGGGCAGGCGCTGGAGGCATACGGGGAGGCGCGGAAGGCGTTCGAGGAGGCGGGATCGCGGGAGGACGAGATTCGGGTGTTGCAGAGCGCGGGTGCGGCGGGCGGAGGCGAGCGGGCGTTCGCGGAGGCGGTGCGGCTGGCGGAGGCAGGCGGAGACCGGGCGGAGGCGGCGCGGGCGCACCTGTTCCTCGGGGAGGAGCGGTTGCGCGCGGGCGCCTTGGCCGGGGCGGAGCACGAATTCGCGGCGGCGCGCGGCGGCGGCCGGGACACGGAATGGCGGGCGATCTTCGGCGCGGCGCGGGTGGAGCGGGGCCGGGGCGAGCGGGATCGCGCGCTGGCGCTGGCGCGGCAGGCGGTGGCGGCGCTGGACGCGGCGACGGCGGGCGCGGGGGAGAGCGACTTCCTGCCGGATGCGCGCGCGGTGTACGACGCGGCGATGGAGATGCTGCTGGAGGGGACGGAGCGCGATCCGGCGGAGTGGTTCGGGCTGATGGAACGGGCGCACGCGGCGGGTTTGCGCGACCTGGTGCGCGGGGAGGGTCCGCCGACGCTGGATGCGGTACGGCGGCGGTTGGCGGCGGGGGCGGGGCTGGTGGAGTATTGGGCGGGCGGGCCGGTAGCGGTGTGGGCAACGCGCGAAGGGGCGGGGGTGGGGAGCGGTGCCGAGATTCCGTGGGAGAAGATGCGGCGGGTGTGGATCGTGCCGGAGGGCGCGATGTGGCGGACGGCGTTCGAAGCGGAGGCGGACGGGTCGGGCAGGCGGTTGATCGAGCGGGCGGCGGTGAGCTATCTGCCCGTAGCGGCGCTGCTGTTCCGCGAGCGGGAGGCGAGGGGCGCGCTGGCGCCGTGGCGGACGCGGATGGCGGTATTCGGCGGTGGCGCGGGGGCGCGCGGGATGGCGCAGGGGCTGCCCGGGCGCGTGGCGGTGTACGGCCGCGGAGAGGAGATGAAGGAGCGGCTGGCGGAGAGCGCGGCGGCGGGGGTGGCGGTGCTCGATTTCGCGGTGCCGGCGGTGGCGGAGGCCGACGGCAACCGGTCGCGGATCGTATTCGGGCCGGGCGGCGCGGGGTGGACGAGCCTGTTTCGCGGGGAAGTCCTGCGGTTGCCGCTGGGGGGCGCGGACCTGGTGACGCTGGCGGTGGTGGAGGGCGATGGGCGGAGCTTGAGCGAGGCGTTTCTGGCGGCGGGGGCGCGGGCGGTGGTGGCGCCGCTATGGGACACCGGCGATGGGGCGCGGGCGGATTTCCTGCGGGAGTTTTACGCCAACGTGGGCCGCGGGATGGCTCCGGCGGATGCGTTGCGGGAGGTGAAGCTGGCCTGGCTGCGAGGCGGCGGGACGCGGGCGGACGCGAAGATGTGGGCGGCGTTCGTGTTGATGGGGAACGGGGAGGAGCGGGTGCGGGAGGTGACGCCGTGGTGGACGGTGGGGGTGGTGGTGCTGTTGTTGGCGGGCGGGGCGGGAGCTTGGTGGGTGCGGCGGAGGCGACACACGATTTGACCTCATACAGGCAGATGCGGGAGGCCGCGCGGCAGTTCGTGCGCCGGCACGCGGGAGGGGGCGTCATCATCATCGCGGAGCGCCGTGACGCCGCGGACGAACTTGCTCTGGAGGTCTGCGCGGATGTGCTGGCGGGAGTGGAGCGGTACGGGTTCCGCGACTTCGTGCACCGGGCGTCGCGGGAGGCGGTGCGGCGTCGCGGGTTGGCGGCGGTGGGGCGCGTGGTGCGGGAGGCGATCGCGGCGCGGGTGGCGGATGGGGCGGAGTTGACGTGGCTGCGGGAGGCGGCGGGGTTCCCGGGGTTTCCGCGCGCGCTGACGGACACGATCGAAGCCGTGCGTTTGAACCGGCGCGTGGTGGAGGGGGACCTGGCGGCGCTGGCCGCGGGATACGAGCGGGAACTGGGCGAGCGGGGGTTCGCGGATCACGCGCTGCGCGTGGAGTTGGCGCGGGAGGCGCTCGCGGAAGAGGGTTCGCGGTTCCGCGGACGCGCGGTGGCGGTGCTGGACGCGGCGGTGCGCACTGCGGCGGAGCGCGAGCTGATCGGAGAGTTGCTGCGCGGGGCGGGTGAAGCGCTGGAGTTGCGGCTGGAAGGGGGCGGCGCGGCGGAGGCAGGTGGCACGTCGCTGGAACAATTGCAGCGCAACCTGTTCGCGATGGGCGCGGTGGAAGCGCGCGAGGAGGACGGGTCGGTCGAGATCTTCTCGACCTCGGGCGAGGCGCTGGAGTGCGTGGAGATCGCGCGGCGGATCCTGCACAGTGGCGTGCCGTTCGATGAAGCGGGCATTCTGCTGCGTTCGCCGGAGCGGTACCAGCCGCTGGTATTGGAAGGGCTGAGGCGCGCGGGGGTGCCGGCGTATTGTTCGCGCGGGGTGGCGCGTCCGGATGCGGCGGGGCGGGCGTTCCTGGCGCTGCTGGCGTGCGCGGAGGAAGGGCTTTCGGCGTCGCGCTTCGCGGAGTATCTCTCGCTGGGGCAACTGCCGGAGAGCGAGGAGTGGGTATCGCCGGCGGGTTGGGAGCGGCTGCTGGTGGACGCGTCGGTGATCGGCGGGAAGGAGCGGTGGGAGCGGCGGCTGGCGGGTCTGCGGGCGGAGGCGGTGGCGCGGCTGGAGGCGGTGGAGGACGAGGACGAGCGCGAGCGGCTGGGGCGGCGCATCGGGCAGGTGGAGGCGCTGGAGAGGTTCGCGCTGCCTCTGGTGGGGCGGCTGGCCGAATTGCCGCGGGCGGGAACGTGGGGCGAGTGGATCGCGGGATTGAGCGATCTCGCCGAGGCCGCGCTGCGTGCTCCGGAGCGCGTGCTGGAACTGCTGGCGGAACTGGAGCCGATGGCGGACGTGGGTCCGGTGGGGATCGGGCAGGCGATGCGGGTGCTGGCGCCGCGGCTGAACGCGCTGCGCGCGGCGGAGCGGGAGGCACGGTACGGGCGGGTGTGGGTAGGCGGCATCGAGGAAGCGCGCGGGATGAGCTTCCGGCGGGTGTTCGTGCCGGGAGTGAACGAGGGGCTGTTTCCACGTCCGCCGGCGGAGGATCCGCTGCTGCCGGGCGAGGCGCGCGGCGACGACCACGAACTGCTGCGGGTGGCGGCGGCGTGCGCGAGCGAGCGGTTCTCGATTTCGTTTTCGCGGCTGGACCTGCTCACCGGGCGGGAGCGCGTGCCTTCGTTTTTCGCGTTCGAAGTGCGGCGCGCGTCGGGCGGCCGCGAGATGGACGTGCGCGAGTTCGAAGAGCGGGCGCGGGTGGCGACGGCGACGCGCATCGGGTGGCCGGCGCCGCTGGAGGCGAAGGACGCGATCGACGATGCGGAGTTCGACCTGGCGACACTGGCGCCGCGGACCGAGGGCTGCGGGCTGTACCTGAAGAAGCTGCCGGGGCGCGCGGTGGATTCGCTGCGGGTGCGCTGGATGCGCTGGGACCGGAAGCGGTGGCGCGCGGCGGACGGGCTGATCGTGGAAGAGATCGGCAGCGACCTGATGAAGCCGTACCGGCTGAAGCAGCGGGCGTGGTCGCCCACGCAGCTCGAGCAGTACGCGCGCTGCCCGTACCGGTTCGCGCTGAAGGCGATCCACGGGCTGAGCGAGCGGGAGAGTCCGGCGGCACTGGAGAGCATGGATCCGGCGACGCGCGGCACGATCTACCACGAAGTGCAGGCGGAGTTGCTGCGCGCGGGCGAGTGGCTGGAGCGGCTGGACGCGGTGGTGGACCGGGTGGCGGCGCGGTACGCGGAGGAGCTGGCGCCGGCGATTCCGGAGATCTGGCGCGCGGAGGTGGAAGGGATTCGCGCGGACCTGCGCGGGTGGGTGCAGCAGAAGCTGGCGCTGGAGCCGGACTGGTCGCCGGTCGAGTGCGAGCGGGAATTCGATGTGGCGCTCGAGGCGGGGTTCCGGCTGAAGGGGCGGATCGACCTGATCGAGCGGCACGCAAGCGGCGCGATGCGGGTGGTGGATCACAAGACGGGGAAGCCGCGCGATCCGCGTCCGGAAATGGTGGGCGGGGGCGAGGCGCTGCAGCCGGCGCTGTACGCGCTGGGCGCGGAGGCGGCGCTGGGCGAGGAAGTGCGCATGGGGCGGCTGTGGTACGCGACCATCGCGCGCAATTACGAAGTCATCGACGTGGCGATGAACGAGTGGACGCGGCGGCGGGCGCTGGCGGTACTGGAGCGGATCGACGGCGCGATCGCGGCCGGATTCCTGCCGGCGGCGCCGCGCAAGGACGGGTGCAAGGGCTGCGAGTACGCGATGGTCTGCGGACCGTACGAGGAAGAGCGGGCGAAGGCGAAGACGCAGGGAGAGCTGAGCGGGCTGCGCGAGTTGCGGGGGTGGCGATGAGCGGCGCTAGCCTGCGGGCGCACTCGGGCGCGGACTGCGTGGTGGAGGCGTCGGCGGGGACGGGGAAGACGTCGAAGCTGGTGGAGCGCATCACGGACGTGGTGGCGGCGGGGACGCCGGTGGACCGCATTGTCGCGGTGACGTTCACACACGCGGCGGCGGGCAACATGAAGCTGCGGGTGCGGCAGGAGATGGAGCGCCGCGAGATGCACGAGCGGGCGCGCGAACTGGACCGCGCGTTCATCGGGACGATCCACGGGTTCTGCGCGCAGTTGCTGCGGCGGCGTCCGGTGGAGGCTCGGGTGGATCCGGTGTTTCAGGAACTGGCGCAGGCGGACGCGCTGAGGGTGTTCGGGCGCGTCTTCCGCCGGTGGGTGGAGCGCAAGCTGATGACGCCCTCGCCGGCGATGAAGCGGGCGTTCGCGCGGCTGACGTGGAGCGGGGATCCGCTGCGGCAGTTGCGCAACGCGGCGTGGGCGCTGGCCGAGTGGCGCGATTTCGACGCGCCGTGGGAGAAGCGGCACTTCGAGCGCGAGGCGCGGCTGCTGGCGATGGTCGCAGGCGCCGGTGGCGTGGCGGAGATGCGCGCGAAATTGAAGCCGCGCGAGAGGGTGTTCCGCGAGTCGCAGCCGCTACAGGATTTCGTGGACCGCACGCGGCGGCGGTGGGACGCGGATCGCGTGGAAGGCGAACTTCTGCAACTGGCGTACGACCTGCGCTGGGTCAAGTGGGATCCGTGGGAGCGATTGAAGGAGGAGATCGCGGGCTTCCGGCGCGACGCGGACGCGGACCTGGCAGGCGGGCTGCGCGATGAACTGTGGGAGGTGGTGGGGCTTTACCAGGAAGAAAAGCGGCGCGCGGGACAGGTGGATTTCATGGACCTGCTGTTGTTCGCGCGGGACCTGCTGGAGCGCGTGGATTTGAGCGCGCTCTACGATCACGTGTTCGTGGACGAGTTTCAGGACACGGATCCGCTGCAGGCGGATATTCTGCGCCGGGTGGCGGCGCGGCTATTCGTGGTGGGGGATCCGAAGCAGTCGATTTACCGGTTCCGGCGGGCGGACGCGCGGCTCTACCGGCGGATCTCCGATGAGATGTGCGCGGCGGGGGCGCGGCGGGAAGCGTTGACGAGCAGCACGCGGTCGACGAAGACGATTCAGCAGTTCGTGAACGCGGCGTTCGAAGGGCGGATGCCGCAATACCTGCCGCTGGAGGGCGGGGTGGAGCCGGCGGCGGGACAGCCGGGGATCGTGGCGCTGCCGATGCCGTATCCGTACGGGTCGCGGAATGTTTCGAAGGCGCGGATCCTGGAGTGCTCGCCGAACGCGGTGGCGGCGTTCATCGAGTGGCTCATCAAAGACAGCGGGTGGAAGGTGCGCGACCGCGCGGGCGAGTGGCGCGGGGTGGACGCCGGGGATGTGTGCATCCTGTTCCGGCGGTTCACGAACATGGGGGTGGATCTCACGCAGGAGTACGTGCGCTGCCTGGAGGCGCGCGCGATTCCGCATCTGCTGGTGGGGTCGAAGAGCTTCCATCAGCGCGAGGAAGTGGGGACACTGCGCGCGGCGCTGCGGGCGATCGAGTGGCC
>JAFDVU010000115.1 GCA_018268835.1 Acidobacteriota bacterium
CCGCTGATTTCGATCGACACGGCCCCGCCGGAGGCGCCCGAACTCGAAGGCCTCTCCGACCGCTTCCTGCGGCAGTGCCGCGCTTTCCCGCTGGCGCTCACCGACCAGGTGCTGACGGTGGCGATGGCCGACCCGCTGGACTTCGAAACCATCTCCGCGCTGGGCGCTTTCAGCGGCCTGGAAATCCGTCCCGCGCTGGCCAGCGAGCAGGAAGTTCTCGACGCCATCGACAAGCACTACGGCGAAGCCGAGCGCCAGAGCTTCGTGGAAGGCGCCGGCGACGAGGCCACCGCGGACCTCGAACACCTGCGCGACATGGCGAGCGAAGCGCCGGTCATCCGGCTGGTGAACGCCATGATCGCCGACGCGGTGGAAAAGCGCGCCAGCGACATCCACATCGAGCCGTTCGAGAAGGAATTCCGCGTCCGCTTCCGCATCGACGGCGTGCTCTTCAACCAGGAAAACCCGCCGCGCGAACTGAAGGCCGCCATCATCAGCCGCCTCAAGCTGATGGCCAAGCTCAACATCGCCGAACGGCGCCTGCCGCAGGACGGCCGCATCAAGATCAAGATCCTCGGCCGCGAGGTCGATCTACGCGTTTCCAGCCTGCCCACGCTGTACGGCGAAAGCGTGGTGATGCGCCTGCTCGACCGCTCCGCGGGCGATTTCTACGATCTGCGCCGCCTGGGCTTCGACGACCACATGCTGGCGCGCATGGAGTATTTCACCAGCCTGCCGCACGGCATCTTCCTGGTGACCGGGCCCACCGGGAGCGGCAAGTCCACCACGCTGTATTCCGCGCTCAAACGCATCAACCTGCCGGATAAGAAGATCATCACCATCGAAGACCCGGTGGAATACCAGATGGACGGCATCAACCAGTTGCACGTCAATCCGCAGATCGGGCTGACCTTCGCCAGCGGCCTGCGCCACATCGTGCGCCAGGACCCGGACGTGATCATGGTGGGCGAAATCCGCGACCGGGAAACCGCCGACATCGCCATCCGCGCCGCGCTCACCGGGCACTTCGTCTTCAGCACGCTGCACACCAACGACGCGCCCAGCGCGGTGACTCGCCTCACCGACATGGGGATCGAGAACTACCTGATCACTTCCAGCCTGGTCGGCGTGCTCGCGCAGCGGCTGGTGCGCGTGATCTGCCCCAACTGCAAACAGCGCGCCGGAATGGCGCTGAATCCCGAAGGCGAGCCGGTCGAGACCTGGCGCGGCGCGGGCTGCGAGGAGTGCGGCGGGCGCGGCTACAGTTCACGCATGGGCATCTTCGAGCTGATGGAAGTCAACGACGAGATGCGCAAGCTGATCATGAACGGCCAGGATGCCGGGGTCCTGACCCGCGCCGCCCGCAAGGACGGCATGCGCAACCTGCGCGAAGACGGCTGGCGCAAGATCCGCGACGGGCTGACCACGGTGGCCGAAGTCATGCGCGTGACCCAGGAATTCTGATGGCCACGACCTTTTTCTTCCGCGCCGTCGCCTCCGATGGCAAGATCCGCACCGGATCCCTCAGCGGCGCGGACGAAAAGCTGATTGCGCGCGAGCTGCGCAAGCAGGGCCTGACCCCGATCTACGTCGGAGTCGCGCCGAAGAGCGCCGGGTTCGAAATCAAGCTCCCCAGTTTCGGCGGCGGGCGGCGTCGCGACGTCCTCTTCTTCACCCAGGAACTCTCCACGCTGCTCACGTCCGGCATCCCGCTGGACCGCGCGCTTTCGATCACCAGCGAACTCACCGAGCGCGAGAGCTTCCGCGCGATCGTGAGCGACGTGCTGCGCGTGCTGAAGGGCGGCCGCTCGCTGGGCGACAGCCTGGCCACCCACCCGCAATACTTCTCCGAGCTCTACGTGAACATGGTGCGCGCCGGGGAGGCCTCGGGCTCGCTGGCGGTGGTCTTCGAGCGCCTCGCCGAATTCGAGCGCACGCGCGACGACCTGCGCAACTACATCATTTCCTCGATGATCTACCCCGTGCTGCTGGCCATGGTGGGACTGGCCAGCGTGGTGATCCTGCTGACGTTCGTGGTGCCGCGCTTCGCCACCATCTTCGCCGACCCGACGATGAAGATCCCGCTGCCCACCAAGATCCTGCTCCAGGCCAGCGCCATCGTCAAAGCCTACTGGGTCTACGCGACCTCGGCCCTGGTGGCCGCCACGGTCTCGTTCCGCATCTACATCCAGACCGCCAAGGGGCGGCTGTGGTGGGACACCGCCCGCGTCAAGCTGCCGCTGCTGGGCGACGCTCTGCTCAAAGCCGAGACCGCGCGTTTCGCGCGCGCCATGGGGACGCTGGTGGCCAACACGGTGCCGCTGGTGCAGTCGCTGGCCATCGCCGCCGGCACGCTCAACAACCGCATGATCGCCGGCGCGCTGGCGGGTGTGGCGCAAGGGGTGAAGCGCGGCGAAGGCATCGCCGTCCCGCTGCGCAAGGCCGGATGTTTTCCGCCGCTGGCCGCGCACCTGCTGACGGTGGGCGAAGAAACCGGCCGGCTGGACGCCATGTTCAACCGCATGGCCGATATCTACGAGACCGATACCCGCGCTTCCATCAGGCGCTTCACTTCGATTTTCGAGCCGGTGGTCATCCTCGTGATGGGCGTGCTCATCGGCTCCCTCATTCTGAGCATGCTGCTGGCCATCACCAGCATCAACGAAGTACAGGTGTGATCATGTTCCTCTCTTCCAAACGCAACCGCACGCGCACACGGGCCGGCGTGACCCTGATCGAAATGCTGGTGGTGGTGACCATCATCGGGCTGTTCGTCGCCCTGGTGGGGCCGGCCCTGTTCCGCCGCGCCGACGAAGCGCGCATCACCGCGGCCAAGACGCAGATCTCCAACTTCATGACGGCGCTCGGCGCCTACAAGCTCGATACCGGCAACTTCCCCACGACCGAGCAGGGGCTGCAGGCGCTGCGCGTCCGTCCGGCCGACATCGTGCAGTGGAACGGCCCTTACATGCCGCAGGAGATCCCCAAGGATCCCTGGGGCCACGACTACGTCTACCGCTACCCCGGCGAACACGGCAACGACGAGCCCGACATCATCAGCCTGGGGCGCGACGGCCAGCCGGGCGGCGAAGGCTACGATGCCGATATCGTCAGTTGGAAGAAATAGCGCACGCCGCGGCATCACGCTGCTCGAACTGGTGGTGGTGGTGGCCATCGTCGGGCTGATTGTGGGCGTCTCTTTTCCGGCGGTTTCCGCCGGGCTCGACAGCGTGCGCATGATCTCGGCCACGGATTCGGTGGCCGCGTTTCTCAACTCCGCCGTCAACCACTGCGAACGCCGGCAGGAGCCGGTGGAGGTGGTCATCGACCTGCGCCGCGCGCGCCTCACCGCGATTTCCATGGGTCCCGGCTACAACCGCGAACTGCAGTTGCCCGACGGCATCGCCATCGAGTCCGTCTCCAGCGGGGACGCCGGCGCGTCCGCCGAGGCCGAACACCAAATCCTGCTCATGCCCGGCGGCGCGGTGCCGGGCGTGGGCATTCAGTTCGTCACCCGGCGCGGATTCCGCCGCATTGTGCGGCTCGATCCCATGACCGGCTATCCGCGCGTGGAAAGCGTCAAACCATCGTGAAACGCCGCCGCGGATTCACGCTGCTCGAAATGATCGTCGCGACCACGATCCTCGCGGTCGCCGTGGTCGGGCTGCTCTCCGCGCTGGCCGGCATCACCCGCAACGCCGCCCGCCTGCGGGAATACGACCGCGCCGCGCAACTCGCCCGTCTGCGCATGAACGACCTGCTCACCGACTACAAGGCCCCCCGCGACCAGGCCCTGGCCGGGCTGTTCGATCCGCGCCTCACCGGCGGGACCGAGGCCGGATGGGTCGCCAAGGTCACCACGGTCGAAATCTCCCCGGTTGTGGTCTACAACGATTTCGCGCTGGACCGGATCGAACTCGAAGTCTGGTGGATGGCCGGGGCGCAGCGGCGCAGCCTCCGGGTGGAAGGCTACCGCCGCCGCCAGATGACCAACGACGACCTGGCCGGAGCGGGCAAATGAAGCGGCACGCGCGCGCCGGCGTCACACTGATCGAGCTGTTGGTCGCGGTCACGCTCTTCGCCCTGCTCTCGGTCGGAATGCTTTACGCGTTCCGCATCGGCATCATGGCCTACCAGAGAACGCAGACCCACCTGATGGACAACCGCCGCGTGGCCGGCGCCCAGCACATCCTGCTGGAGGAATTGCAGAACATGGTCCCGGTGACGGTCGCCTGCGGCGGCGAAGGGCCTCCTTCGGTACCGTTCTTCCAGGGCGAGCCGGAGGCCATGCGGCTGGTCTCGACGTACTCGCTGCAGGGCGCCGCGCGCGGCATGGCGCAGATCCTCGAAATCTTCGTCGCGCCCGCCGATGCGGGCCACGGCGTCCGGCTGCTGGTCAACGAGATCCCCTACGGCGGACCCATGGCCGCCGGACGCCTGTGCACCGCCCCCGGCCACTACCTGCCGGTGACCGCGACGGAGAAATCCTTCGTCCTGGCCGACAACCTGGCCTACTGTAAATTCAGCTACCAGTTCGTCCCGCTGGACCTGGTGCCGGAGCGTGTGTGGTTGCCGCGGTACCCGGGCAAGACCTGGCCGCGCGGCGTGCGCATCGATATGGCTCCGCTGGTGCCCAACCCGGCGAGCCTGCAGCCCATCAGCGTGGTCGCCGTGATCCGCGTCCACCGCAACCCGGAGGTGCAGTATGGCGATTTCTAGGCGCTTCTCGCGCCGCGGGAGCGCCCTGCTCACCGTGCTGTGGATCAGCGCCGCGCTGGCCGCCATCGCCTTCGCCCTGGCCAACACGGTGCGCGGCGAGACCGAGCGCACCGCCACCACGGTGGACGAACTGCGCGCCTACTACCTGGCCGCCGGCGCCATCGACCGCGCCGCCATCGAGGTGCTGTGGAGCACGGTGGCAACCAACGACCCCAAGATCGCCCGCTTCTCCACCTCCACCGACTACGACTTCCTCACCGGGAAGGTCCACGTCGAATTCCTCCCCGAAACCGGCAAGATGGACGTCAACCGCATCACTCCGGAGCAGTTGGCCCGCCTGCTGGAAGCCCTCGGCGCCTCCCCGGAGCGGATCTCCGGCATCGTGCAGGGGGTGATCGGCTGGCGCGAGGGGCGCGGAAGCTCATTTTCTTCGCTGGGGGAATCGACTTTTCCGGGCGCCGCCACGTCTTTTCAGGAGATCGAGGAAATGCTCGCGGTTAAAGGAGTTACGCCCGAATTGTTTTACGGCACCTACGCTCCCGTCGGGGACGGCGCGGCAGGCGGCCCACGCCTGGTGCGTCACGCCGGCCTCGTGGATTGCCTGGGGGTGTTCGGCAGCCACGATCAGGTGGACGCCAACACCGCCGATCCGGCGGTGCTGCACGCCCTCGGCATGCCGGATTCGGGTATTCAGGCGCTGGTGGATCTGCGCTCGCGGACTCCCCTCGATCCGGGAAAGCTCAACGACCTGATGCCGCTGCTGGGACCAGCCGGACCCCTGCTCCGCCTTGAGGGCCATTCGATCCTGACCATCCGCGCCACCGCGATGGTGAAACTCCCCTCGGGGGGCTATTCCGATCTCAAGCGAACCGTCGCAGCCATGGTCAAGTACATGCCCCAGGGGTACGACTCCCCAATCCACATCCTGCGCTGGTACGACAACGCCTGGAGCAACTGACCCGTGCCGCAGACCTTCGCCATCTCCAAGGACCTGAGGAAGCTGCTGGCATTCGGCGCCGGCGTGGGTATTGAAATCCGCGGCAGGAACCTCGAAATCGTCGCCGCGCGGGTTCGTCCGGGCAAGGTGCACGTGCCCGGACGCCTGGTGATCGAGGATTACGCTTCGCGTCCCGCCGCCGAGTGGGGGGCCGACTACGCGCGCTTCGTGCGCGCCAACGGCATGGCGCGCATCAGCGCCACGGTGCTGCTGCCGCGGCGCGACGTGATCGTCCGCCATCTATCGCTGCCCGGCGTGGCCTCCAAGGACATCGAGGGCGCCATCCGATTCCAGATCGATACGCTCCACCCTTACGGCGAAGCCGACGTAGCGTGGGGATGGTCGCCGCTGGGCTGGGGCGCCGTGCTGGTCGGGATTGCGCGGCGCGAAACGGTGGAGCGCTACAACACGCTGTTCGTCGAAGCCGGCATCGCGGTGGCGTCTTTTACCTTCTCCGCCGCCGCGGTGCACGCGGCCATCCGGCTGGGCGACGCCGAAGGGCTCTCCGGGGGCTTCGTGGCGCTTGCCCCGTCGGAGTCCGGCGGCGTGGAGGTCTACGGAGAGAGCCAGGGGCGGCCGGTGTTCAGCGCCGAGTTCCAGTTCCCGCCGGCGCGCGCGGCCGCGGTGGCGCTCAGCGAACTGCGCCTGCCGGCGGATACCGAACCGCTCGCGGTGGAAGCGGTGCTTCCCCGGCCGGCCAGCAACCCGATTGAGAACGATCTTACCCGCAACGCACGGCCGTACGCCGCGGCGCTGGCCGGAGCCTGTCCCTGGCTGGCGCCCGCGGCCAACGTCCTGCCGGTTGCGTGGCGGCGCTCGAACTCGCGCGCCGTTTTCATCCCCACCGCCATTCTGGGCGTGCTGGTGCTGCTGTTGGCCGGAGCCAGCCTGGCCTACTCCTCGTGGAGCGAACGGCAGTACCTGGCCAGTATGAACGCCGAAATCGCCCGGCTCGACCCGCAGCGCCGCAGCGCCGAATCCTACGAAAAACAGACCACCCAGTTGCGCGCGCGCGCCATGCTGATCGAGGACTTCCGCAAGCAGACGCGCAAGGATCTCGACGCGCTCAACGAACTCACCCGCATCATCGAGCCTCCCGCCTGGATCCGCATGCTCGACATCACGCACGATACCGTCCGGCTGGACGGGGAGGCGCCCGCCGCCGCGCCGCTGCTGAAGATCCTGGACACCTCGCCGCTCTTCGAGCGCTCCGAAATCCTGCTGGTGAGCAAGGGCGCTACCGGCGAGACCTTCCAGATCCGCACCAACCGGAGGCCCGGCAAATGACCACCGGCACACTGGACCGAAAGACCGCGATTCTGCTCGCCGGCGGAGTGGCCGCGATTCTGATTCTGCGATTTGTGGTGCTCTCCGGCGGGTCGGCGCCGGCAGTGGTCTCGGCGGCGCAGTCCGTGCCCGCCGCCGAAGCACGGCTCAAGCGGCAGCGCGAGATCGCCGCCACACTTCCGGCGCGCGAAACCCTGTTCAAGCAGGCCACCGGCGATCTGCAGGCGATCGAGAAGGGCATGCTCAAGGCCGATACCGGCGCGCAGGCGCAGGCCCTGCTGCTCGAGAAACTGCGCCGCGCCGGCGAAACCAACGGAATCGATATCCGCGGCATGGAGGACGCGCGCGTGCGTCCCCTGGGCAACGACTACGGCGAAGCCATGGTGTTCGTCCGCTTCTCCTGCCGCATCGAGCAACTCATCAACCTGCTGGCGCAACTGGCCGATGATCCCGACCTGGTGGCCACCAGCCAGGTGCAGATCACCGGCACCACCGCCAAGGAAAAAGTGCTCCAGGTACGGTTGGGCCTTTCCGGCGTGGTCACCAGGAAGATCGCGCAGGAAAAGAAAGGAGCCGGGCTGTGAACCGCAGGATGATCGCGCTGAACGTGGTGCTGGCCGGGCTCGCCATCTGGGCGGGAATTCAGTGGCGCAGCCAGTACGTGGCCGCGCGCGCCCGGGAGCGCCGCATGTACAACGCCAAGGTGCCGCCTCTGGCCGCTGCCCCGCTGCCGCCCCTGCCCGCGCAGCCACCGGTGCTGGCCACCGGCTACAACGAGGTCGCGCAGAAGCTGCTGCTGCACCCTTCACGCAATCCCGATATCGTGGTGGACCCGCCGCCCCCGCCGCCCCCGCCCCCGCCGATGCCTCCGTTACCGAAGTATCACGGGCAGATGAACCTCGACGGCGACGTCGTGGCCATTCTCAGCGCCGGGAAGGACGATCCTCCTCAGGAAGTAAAAGCCGGGGGTGTGATCGGCCAATTCAGGCTGGTGGACGTCAATACAAGAGACATCACGTTTCAGTGGAGAGATCAGCAGGTGCGCAAAACGCTCGACCAGGTGCTGGACACGTCGCAGGCGCAGGCCGCGGCGAATTCCGCCAACGTCTCGTCCTCCGCGCCGGCGGAAGCGGCTCCGCCTCCGCCGGCCATCAAGAGCCAGGTCGGGCCGGTGGGCGAAGTCAGCCAGTTCGGACGGCGCGCCTGCGATCCCAACGACAGCTACGCCGAGGGGTCCGTGGTGGACGGGTGGCGTAAGGTGCTTTCCCCCACACCGTTCGGCAAGGCGTGTTACTGGGATCGCGCCGGCAGATAAGAGAGAGAGATCGGAACACATCATGAGAAGCGTTTTCGCAGTACTGATTTCCGCCGCGGCGCTGGCCGCCGCTCCGCAAACCAAACCGGCGGCATCGCCGGCTCCCGCGCCGTCCGCGGCGCGCTCCGCGAGCCGTCTCGAGATCCCTTCCGGCGCGGTGGAGCGCGAACCCGGCCGCTTCTTCTATACCGATCGGGACGGCAAGACGTGGATCTACGCGCGGACTCCGTTCGGCGTCTCGCGCACTGAGGATCGGGGCGCCGCTCCGGCGGCGGCGAAGAAGGGTGGGGACCCGCTGGCCAACACAAAAATCACGCAATTCGGCGACACCGTGACCTTCGAGCGTTCGTCGCCGTTTGGCACCTATCACTGGCAGAAGAAGACGGCCGATCTGGACGAACAGGAGCGCGCGGCGCTGAACCGCTCCCGAGCCGCCGCGGCAGCGCCCGCCGCCAAGGACGCGGATCACACCGCGAAGCAGGAGCGGTAATGCGGCTCGGGTTGCAAATTCGTTTAGCCGCCGCGCTCTGCTGCGCAGCCGCGGCCTTCGCGCAAGCGCCGTCGCGGCCCTTCATCCCGCCCACGGAGCAGGAGCCCGCGCAGCAGCCGAAGCCCGCGCAGCCTGTACCGCCACCGCAACAGGCGGCACCGGGCCAGCCGGCGCCCACCGCCGCGCCCACCGCAGCGCCCGCCGGCGCGCCCGCCGCCGCGGGCACTCCCACGGCCACCCAGCCTCAGGTACTGCCCCCCAGCGACGCTCCAAAATTGTCCGATACCGGCAGTTTCATGCTGCCCAACGCCACCCTCACCGAGATTATCCAGATCCTGGCCAAGCGTCTGAAGCTAAACTACATTCTCGACCCCGGCGTGCGCGGATCGGTCAGCGTCTTCACGTACGGCGAAGTCAAGCAGGTGGATTACCTGCCGCTGCTCGAGACCCTGCTGCGGGTCAACGGCGCAGCCATGATCAAGGTAGGCGACTGGTACCGCATCGTGCCCATCGCCAAGGTCGCCAACCTGCCGATGGATCCGACCGTCAATCCGGATTCCAAGACTCTCCCCGACGACGAGCGGATGCTGCTCAACCTGATCTTCCTCAAGTACGCCACCGCCAACGAGATGCTGACCCTGCTCAAGCCGTTCCTCGGCGAATACGCCGCGGCCAGCGTGTACGAGCCCGCGAACCTGCTGATCATCCAGGACAACGCGCGCAGCATGCGGCGCACCCTGGGGTTGATCTCGCTCTTCGACGCCGACCAGTTCGCCGGCCAGCGCGTGCACACCTTCGAAGTGACCAATACCCGCCCCAGCGACATGCAAAAGGAGCTGGATTCGATCTTCAAAGCCTACGCGCTCTCCGAAAAGAGCCAGTCGGTCAAGTTCATTCCTGTGGACCGCATAAACACGCTGATCGCCGTGGCCCCCAATCCCGGGGTATTCCAGAAGGTCAAGGAGTGGATCGATAAGCTCGATGTTTCGGTCAAGGTCAGCGCCGGCGCGGTCAACAGCTACGTGTACCGGCTCAAGTACGGCAGCGCGTCGACCATCGCCATGGCCATTATGGCGCTCTACAGCGGCGATCCCTACAGCCTGATGATGCTCGCCTCCATGGCGCAAATGCAAAACATGAGCATGGGCGGCATGAGCTACGGCGCCGGAGGCCTGGGCGGCATGGGCTATGGCGGCATGGGGTACGGCGGCATGGGCACGATGGGGTATGGAGGCATGGGCGGCATGGGGTACGGCGGCATGGGCACGATGGGGTATGGAGGTATGGGCGGCATGGGATACGGCGGGTTCGCGGGCGGCTACGGCTACTCCCCTTACGCCCAGCCCATGAACACCAGCCCGCTGGCCGCGGCCAGCCCCAATATCGGCGGCAGTCCGGCCGATACCGGGCTCACCGGCAGCTACCTCGGAGGGGGGAATGGCGGCCGCGGAGGCCAGGGCAGCGGGCAGCGCGTTCCGCACGTCATTCCCAACCCGTTCGACAACACCATTCTGATTCAGGCCACGCAGGCGGAGTACGATCAGATCCTCAACCTGCTGCGTCAACTGGACGTTCCGCCGCGCCAGGTCCTGATCGAAGCCAAAATCTACGAAGTGGATTTGAGCGGCGCCTTCTCCGCCGGCGTTGAAACGTACCTCGAACAGAAGAACTCGCAGGGTACGGGAAGCCGGGTCCTCAACGCCACGAGCGCCGCCACCGGGCTCACCCTCTCGACCGGAGCTCTGGTGCTCAAGAGCCACGAACTGCTGGCGGCGCTCACCGCCTCGGAAAACCGAACCCATACCCGGGTCATTTCCTCCCCCAGCATCCTGGCCACGGACAGCATCCCGGCATCGCTCAACGTGGGCGACGAAGTCCCGGTGCTGACCTCGCAGGCGTTGGCCAGCGGCGCGCAATCCAGCGGCAACAGTCTGTTCACCAACACCATCTCCAACCGCAGCACCGGCGTCACCCTTGCAATCACGGCGCGGGTGAACTCGAGCGGCATCGTCACCCTGATGATCAGTCAGAACGTGAGCAGCCCGCAGGCGCCCGCGGCGGGGGGGATTCAGTCGCCCTCCTTCCAGAACCGGTCCTTCCAGACGCAGCTTACCGTGCAGGACGGCGACACGGTCGCCATCGGCGGCATCATCACCGAAAGCGACCTGCGCAGTTCGGGCGGCGTCCCCGTCCTCGACCGGATCCCGGGTCTCGGCGCCGTATTCGGGTCGAAAAGCATCTCCAAGTCGCGGACCGAACTGGTGGTCTTCCTCACGCCGCGCGTGGTCTACGACGCGACCCAACTGGTGGACGCCAGCGACGAGGTGAAAGCCGGAATGAAGCGCATCGAACGGCTGGCCAGGGACCAGCAGTAGCCGCAATCCCGCAAGGGGCGCCGCCGCGCGAGGCCCTACATCAGGGTCAGGGGATCGACGTCGATCACCAGCGCGGTGGCGCCCCATTTGTGTTCCAGGGCGTAGTTGCGGACCGTCCCGAGCAGTTCGTTGAGCGCCTTGCGGCTGGCTGCTTTCACCAGGAACTGGTAGCGGTATTCGTTCTTCAAGCGCGGCACCGGCGCCTCCGCCGGACCCATGATCCGCAATTTCTCGGGGGGCGGCGTGAGCAGCATTCCCAGTTCGCTGCTCATGCGCATCGCCGCTTCTTTCTTCTCCGCGCGCACCAGCACGTTGGCCATGGCGCTGAAGGGCGGGTACAGCATCATGCGCCGGAAGTGCAACTCCTTGTCGTAAAACCCCTGGTAATCCTGCGCCGCGGCGAAGCGGACCGCGTAGTGATCCGGATTGATGGTCTGCACCAGCACGACGCCTGGGATGGAGCCGCGCCCGGCGCGCCCCGCCACCTGCGTCAGCAGTTGGAAGGTGCGCTCCGCTGCACGGAAATCCGGCATCCCCAGCCCGATATCCGCGCTGACTACTCCCACCAGGGTGACGTTCGGAATATCGTGGCCCTTGGCGATCATCTGGGTGCCCACCAGGATGTCGTAGTTGCCCTCGCGGAATTCCTCGAGGATGCTCTCGTACTGCCGCTTGCCGGTGACCGTGTCGCGGTCCAGCCGCGCGATGCGCGCCGCCGGAAACGCGCGGTGCAGTTCCTCCTCCACGCGCTCGCTGCCCAGCCCCAGGAAGTAGATCTTGTCGCTCTGGCACTTGGGGCAGGCGGAGGGCACTTTTTCCGCGTAGCCGCAGTAGTGGCACAGCAGACGGCGGTCGCGTTTGTGATACGTGAGGGTGAGGGAGCAGTTGATGCACTGCACGCGTTCGCCGCAGGCGCGGCAGGCGACGAAGGACGAGAACCCCCTGCGGTTGAGCAGCACGATGGTCTGCTCGCCCGCTTCCACGCGCGCGGCGAGCGCATCCATCAGCTTGCGCGAGAAGGTATCCTGCTTGCGCGTCTCCAGAAACTCCTGCCGCATGTCGATCAACTCGACGCTCGGCATCGGGCGCGCCTCGATGCGTCCGGGCAGCTCGAGCAGCGTGTACTTACCCTTCTCCGCGTTGTAGCGGCTCTCCAGGCTGGGAGTGGCCGAGCCCAGCACCACGCAGGCTCCGGCGCCCTGCGCGCGCACGATGGCCACGTCGCGCCCGTTATAACGCGGGGTCTCTTCCTGCTTGTAGCTGCCGTCGTGCTCTTCATCCACCACGATCAGCCCCAGGTCGCGCACCGGGGCGAAGACGCCGCTGCGCGTCCCCACCACCACGCTGGCGGCGCCGGACTGAATGCGGCGCCACTGCTCGGTGCGCTCGACATCGGTGAAGGCGGAGTGCAGGATGGCCACGCGGTCGCCGAAGCGGGAGAAAAACTGCCCGGCCATCTGCGGGGTGAGCGCGATTTCCGGCACCAGCAGCAGCGCGCCGCGTCCCTGCGCGAGGGCGGTCTCGATCGCCGCCAGGTACACCTCGGTTTTGCCGCTGCCGGTGACGCCGTGCAGCAGGAAGGTCTGGAATCGCCGCGCCGCGATTGCGCCGCCGATGGCTTCGAAGGACGCCTGCTGCGCCGGATTCAGCGTGTGGCGCGCGCGCACCGCCGCGTTCATCGCCGCCTGCTCGGGCTTGAGCGAGACCACGCCCTTGCGCGCCAGCGAGCGCGCCGCCGGGCTGGCGCTCTTCACCATACCCTCGAGTTCGCGCAGGTTGTGCGAGCCCGGATGCAGTTCGAGAAAGGCGCGCAGTTCGCGCTCCGGCTTGCTCAGCTTGAGTTCCCCCGCCGCGGCGCCGGCGGCCAGTTCCACCCGCAGCCTCTCGGCGGGAGCGCGCAGGGGATCGCGCTCGGTCTGAACATCCTCGGCCACGATAAAACGCTTGCGCTCGAGCGCGCGGATGACTTTATCGGCGAGGGGCATCGCCTTGGCCAGGTACGCGGCGGAGAGCGGGCGCTTTTCGAGCATGCTCAGGATCCGGGCCACCGGATCGTCTGGCGCGGAATCCAGCACAAGCTGGCGCGCGGCGTCCCGGCCGGCGTCGGTCAGGGTCCACACCTTGCCGCGGCGGATCTCGCTGGCCAGGGGCAGCATGCCGCGCAGCACCTCGCCCAGCGGCGCGCAGTAGTAGCCGGCGATCCAGCGGCCCAGCGCGAGCAGTTCGGCGCTGAGCACCGGCGCGGAATCGAGCAGGCGCAGGGCGTCGCGCGCGGACACCTCGGGGCGCTCGTCGTGGCAGCGCAGAATCACGCCGGTGAGCTTGCGGGTGCCGAAAGGAACCAGCATGCGGCAACCCGGGCGCACGCGGTGCCGCAGGGTCTCGGGCAGCGAGTAGGTGAACGGCTGATCGAGCGGCACCGGGAGGCTGACGTCGCAGTAGAGGTACGATCCCTCGGGCATGAAACCCCAGGATAGCGTGCGGCGTGCCGTCTGCCCGTCCGGATGGGGGCTGCGTAGGGGCTGCGTCGCCACCATGTTTGACGAGGTGAGGCGGTAGCGGCGCCTTCAGTTCGCGTTCTTAAAATAAATTTTTCTCGTTCAGAATCAACGCTTTAGCCAGAAAATTGGCGATTTTTGAGCACGGATTTCGCGGGTGCGTGTGGTTTATTGGTAACGCAAGGGCGGGATATTGCGGGCGAATGGCCCGGGATCCCGCCCTTTTTCTTTATCGATCCGACTGCCATGACCGCAAATACCTTATCCGCGTTCCACGACGTCCCTGTACCCGAGTCCGGGCCCGAACTGCCCCAGGACTCCCGGCCTGAAGAAGGCGTCCCGCAGCCCGCCCTCGCGGACCTCGGCGCCGAGGGTCTGAAGGGTTTCCACCTTGGCTATCTGGCCGCCGCCGCGCGGCTTCGCCGGCAGATGCCCATGACCTGGCGCTCCGTGGTGCTGAACGCGCTGGCGTATGATCCCCTGGACCGCGACGATGCCGGAATCGAGTCCGACGAAGTGCTCCGGTACGCGCCCCACCTGCGCGGCACCGGCCTGGCCTTGGCCCGCTGCGAATCCGCCGCGACGATGTTGAGCTGGCGCAAGACGCTGCCCCCGCGGCACCGCGACACGTTGCGCGAGGCGTTGCGGCGCCTGATCGAGCAGGCCACGCGGTTGGGCGCGATTTAGCGGCGGCGGTCCGGGTTACAGCAGGTCGAGCGCGGTCTGGAGCTCGCTGCGCGCGTGCTGGTCGCCCTTGCGCGTGGTGGCTTCGATGCCTTCCTGGTAAACGGCGCGCGCTTCCTCGATGCGGCCGAGACGTTCCAGGGTCTGGCCGGCGTGAAGGTAGGTCGCGGTGTAGTCCGGATTCAGCCGGCGTAGTTCGCCGAATTCGCGCAGCGCGCCCTCCAGATCGCCGGCGTTGCGCAGTTCCATGGCCAGGCCGTAGCGCAGAAAACTGTCGCCCGGATTCTGCGTCACCATGCTCTGAAGCATCTCGAGTCGGGTTGGCATGCCTGTGTTACTATACCTCCGAAGTGTCCTGCCCCTACTTCTACCCTACCGAATCGCGGGGCGGCAGCGCTACGCTTCCTCTGGGCGGTTTCTGGGCGGGTGAGTGCCGCGCCGCCGCGCCGCCGGCCGAACCCGGCGACGCCACTTACTGCAACCTCGGCTATGCGCGCGGACTTTGCGCGCGATTTCCCGCCGCGGAGGGGCCGGATGCGGTGCGTTTCGCGGTTGCGCGGGACGAAGGGGGGCGGCTTGGCATCCTGTACGCGATCGAGCGCGATCACTATCCCGGGGCGCACGGGACGATCGAGTTCGCGCCCGGGGGCGAAGCGGCGCCGGCGCCGGACGGGTTGCTGGAGCGGCAGGCGGCAGCCTACGCCGAAAGCTACCGCCGGCGGAAAGAGACGGCATGATGGAAGGCAGACCGGTACGCGAATCGGCCAGCGAGTATCTGGAGCTGGCACTCCCCAATGACGCCAACAGCCTGGGCAACGTCCTCGGCGGCAAGGTGATGCACCTGGTGGATCTGACGGCGGCGATTACCGCCATGCGCCACGCGCGCACCACGGTGGTGACGGCGTCGGTGGACAGCCTCCACTTTCTCCACCCGGTGCACATCGGGGAACTGGTGATACTCCGCGCGAGCGTAAATCGGGTGTTCCGCACGTCGATGGAAGTCGGGGTCAAGGTAATGACCGAGAAACTGGTCACCGGCGAACACGTGCACACCTGTTCGGCGTATCTGACCTTCGTGGCGCTGGATAAGGAGGGAAGGGCGACGGCGCTCCCACCGGTAGTTCCAGAGAGCGCGGAGGAGAGGCGGCGTTACGACCAGGCGGGTGAGCGGCGCGAATATCGCCTCGCGATGCGCGCACGGGTCAGGGGAGGACGCTGAGCGCCCCCCTATCCTTCTTTGTACATGTACTTGATCGCGGGCTTGTAGAGCAGCAGGTTGGGGCCTTCGGTACGGTTCACCTTCAGGCAGCACTTGTCGTACCACTCGATCACGCCGTGCAGCGTTTCGCCATCCCGAAGCACGAAGACCATCGGGGTCTTGGCCTGCATCTGCTTCACATAGTAGAAATTCTCGGCGTTGGTCTGATCCGGTGGAATCGGTTTCTTCTGCAGTGGTCCGGGCCCCTGCGTCCGGCGAGGAGGAGCGATGGATTCTTTAATCTCGTTCAGCGACGGACGGATGAGTTTGCGGTTGACAGCTTCCACGGGATGCCATCCTTTTAATGAAGATTGCTGCTGAGATTTTCACTCAGCGGGGCGGTTTATTGGATTCTTCCGGCTTGACCCATAAATAACACAATGACCCCGCCGCCGCAACGTGACAAACGGGCTGTTTGCCGGTCCCGCGAAACCGGGTGAGCAGCCGCGCGGGCGGTGAGCGAAGAACCCCGCCTGCCGCGCCGCAAGCCGGCGGACCGCTGGGGCACTTACTTCCCGCGCAAACGGCGGAGGATGCGCTGGAACAATCCTTCCTTGGGCGGGACAGGGGTTTCGGCCACCGGCAAAGGGGCGCGCGACTTGACCGCGAGCGGAGGCTCGGGCTGTTCGCACGGCGCCTGGCTGGCGAAGCGGACGGCGTTGCCGCGCACCGTGTATTCCCGGCGCATGCGCGCTCCGTCGCTGTTCTCCATGCAGATCGTGAAACCGGAGGAAGTCAGCAGCACGGGCGAGTAGCCGTGGATCTCGCGTTCGATGTGGGCGGTTTCGTAGCGATGCCGGCGGATACTCCAGGTGAAGACGCGAAAGCTGTCGAAATCCCACGGGGCACGGCTGTCGGTGGTGGTGGTCCAGAGCCAGAGATTGTGCTTCTCATCTCCGTCGGAGATCTCGCCCAGCGGAAAGTAGCTCACGATGCGGTGGCCTTCGGCATACTGCGCAACCTCGTCGGGGATGGCCATGGTCAGCATGCGGGTGAGCGCCCATCCGGCGAGTCCCTGTGGGGTGCGGACGAGGCTCCAGAGATCGATCTTCGGCGCGGGTTTGTCGGCGGCGGCGACGGCGGCATCGTCGTCGGGCGGGGCGGAATCGGTCTGCGACATCTCCAGCCAGTCGGAGGGCGGCGCGGGTGGGCGCGGCATGGGCGGAGTGGGATACTTCGGCTCGCGCCTGACCGTCCTCTTCGCAGCCGCCGCCCTCTTGCGCGGCGCCGGCGGAATCAGCGGCGCGCGGGCGGGCAAAGCGGTGCGCGGAAACAGCACGCTGCGCAGCACCACCACCTTCTCCCCGGGCTTGAGTTGCACGATGCTCGGCGCGGCCAGCGCGGGCTGGGAATGGATATTGAGCGGCGCGTAGGTGGTGGCGACGCCCTGCGACGGCATCTTCGCGGCGCGCGCTGCGAGTTCGCGCAGCTCCTGCATGTCCGCGGCCGCGAGCAGGTGGCGCTCGTCGGTCCACCCTTCGGCGCCACCGGCGACGCGCACGCGAATGAATTTGCGGCGCACCTGCAGGATCTCCAGTTTGTCGCCGTGCCTGACGGTGGCGACCGTGGAGGATTGCAGAGGGAAGTCGCTGCGGATTTTCAGCACCGCGGGGCCGACAAACGCCTCGCCGATCACCGGCGCCGGCGGCGGACCCTGGCGACAGGCGCCGCATAGCAGAAGGAGAACAGCCGCGGCGCTGACCTTTGTTATGGAACCGATTTGCACACCCTCACATGAGTTTACCAGCCGTACCGGGACCCGGGCTCCATACAATGGTAGAGTGAGCATCCGGGTGGTCTATCGGGGCAGCGGCACCAGTTTGCGCATCGCCCTTTGGGCGTTCGCGGCGACAGCCATTTGCATGATGGCGGCGGCGCTGATCCTCATGGTCCTTCCCAGGCCGCACACACGATTCCACTATCTGGTGGCGGGCACGGCGCCGGCGATTGCCGGACTGCTCGCGCTCCTGGCGCGCACCCAGCGCGAGCGAACGCGGTCGCGCTCGCGCTGGCTGGCACGGCGCGGGGAGTCGCGCACGGAGGCGGTCTAGTCCGTCAGTCACTTACTGGATGGCTGTCGGCGGCGTATCAGTGGCACGACTTACTTACGCGGCGATGGCGCGCAGGGTATCCCAAAATTCGGGGAAGGATACCGACGCCGCTTCGGCGCCTTCGATCGCGCTTTCTCCGCCGGCGCGCAGGGCCGCGACGGCAAAGGCCATGGCGATGCGGTGATCGCCGAAGGAATCGAACGTGGCAGCGCGGAACTTCTGCCGCCCGGGAACGATCAGGCCGTCCGGCAACTCCTCGGCCTCGACACCGAGCCGGCGCAGGTTGGTGACAATGGTGGCGATGCGGTCGGTTTCCTTGATGCGCAACTCGCCGGCGTCGCGCACGGTGAGCCCCTCTTCGGTGGCGGCGCCGAGCACCGCCAGGACAGGCACTTCGTCGATGACCGCGGCGGTGAGCGCGCCCTCGATCACGCCTCCCTTCAACTCTGAGTGCTCCACCACGATTTCGCCGACCAGTTCGCCGTTGACGCTTTCCAGCGCCGGCACGTGGATGCGGGCGCCCATCCCCCCCAGAAAATCGAGCAGCGCGGAACGCGTCGGGTTGAGCCCGACCCCGGCGATGGAAAGACGCGATCCGGGCACCAGCAGCGCGGCGACGATGAAAAAGGCGGCGGAAGACAGGTCGCTCGGCACGGTGAGTTCGCGGGCCTCGAGCCGCGGGCGTCCGGCAAGGCGGATACGGCCGCGCTCGGAGGTGAGATCGGCGCCGAACTCGCGCAGCGCGATCTCGGTGTGGTCGCGCGACTTGACGGGTTCGAGCACGGACGTTTCGCCTTCGGCGTAGAGTCCGGCGAAGAGCACGCAGGTTTTGACCTGCGCGCTAGGCACGGGAAGGGCGTACTCGATGGGGCGCAGCGCGCCGCCCTCGATTTCAAGGGGGGGAAATTTGTCTTCGCGGGCGTGGATGCGGGCGCCCATTTGAGCGAGGGGTTTCATGATGCGCTGCATGGGGCGGCGGGAAAGGCTTTCGTCGCCGAATATGCGGGTGGTGAAGGGCTGCGCGGCGAGAATGCCGCTGAGCATGCGGATGGTGGAGCCGGAGTTGCCGGCATCGAGGGGGGCGGCGGGAGCGCGGAGACCGTCGAGTCCACGGCCGTGTACCACTACCTCGGTACCGTTCTCCTCGATCTCGATTCCGAGGGCGCGCATGCAGCCCAGGGTCGAATGGCAGTCGGCGCCGGTGGAGTAATTATGGATCCGGGTCGTTCCGGCGGCAATGGCGGAGATCATGCCGTAGCGATGAGAGACGGACTTGTCCCCGGGCAGTGTAATACTGCCGGAGACAGACCTGGCGGGTGAGATGCGCTGTTGCATGGGGAACCTCCATTGTACGCGGGAAGGCGGGCCTGTTGCCGGACTGGTTCCGCACGGGGGATATCCACGGTGATGGGACCCGGACGGAATCCGGGATTTGTACGAATCGCCACTTTCTTAGTTCTATTACCCTAGTCCTAGGGCTCTTTTTGTGTGAGAGAGGATATGAGGACCAGCCACTTCCATAGCGGAAGCAGTTGAACGACAATAGGATACAACACGCCGGATGATTCGCTACTGTCAGATGGACGACGACGAACTGGAGCGATTCAGCTTTGGTAAAGCGTCCGAAGAAGAAACTGAGCAGTTCGAGGAGCACCTGCTGATCTGCGACTCGTGCCGGGAACGGTTTCAGGCGGTGGAAGAATTCGTCTTGGCCATGCGCTCGGCGGGCGGAGACATTCGTGCCGGGGAAGCGCGGAAGCGTTCTCGCTGGCAGGTCGCCTGGCTGGTGCCGGCTTTCGCCGGACTGGTTCTGATCGCGGTGGGCATCCTGGCTGTGTCGCGTCACGCGACGCAGCCGCTGGCGGTTGTGCTGACCGCGACCCGCGGCACGGTGGCGGGCGGAACGGCGCAGGCCGGGCGGGTGCTGAATCTCTCGCCGGACCTCTCCGGCATCGCCGACCGTGGGCCCTACCGATTGGAAGTGGTCGACGACCGGGGCGTGGTCACGTGGCGCGGCCGTTACGACGCCGCAAAGGGAGCGGCGGCGGTTCCCGCACAGCGCGACGGGACGCACTTCGTCAGGGTATACACGCTGTCCGGCGAGCTGTTGCGCGAGTACGCACTGGTCATCCAACGCTAAAATAGAAGCGTGCCCCGCGCGGAGTCCAGCGCCGCTCCCAGCGTCGAACGCTTTTTCCAGCTCTCCCTGCTCGGCCTGGTGGCCAGCGGTTATCTGGCAGTAGCCGGCAGCGGGTACCTGGACAACCCCACCATCGCACTTACGGCGGCTGGATTGGTACTGCGCGCGCTGGTCATCTGCGGGCTGTTCCGGCTCGACATTTCCGAAGGGGCCATTTCCGCCACCACCCTGGCATATGCCGGATTCTTCGTGGCGGATTACCTGTGGCTCTCGCGCGATTTTCTCTCCGCCACGGTGCATTTGCTGTTTTTCCTGGCGGTGATGAAGATCCTCACCGCGCGCGGCAACCGCGACTACCTCTACACCGCCGTGATCGCGTTTCTGGAGCTGCTGGCGGCGGCGATTCTCTCGGTCAACTTCAATTTTGTCCTGTTCCTGTCGCTGTACCTGCTGTTTGCCATCGCGGCCCTGTGCAGCGGCGAAATCCGCCGCGCGTACGCGCGTTCGGCGTTGACGGCACGCGGCGGGACGCGCCGCTTCGCTCCGCGCCTGGGCGCGCTGGCGGTGTTGCTCACCGCGGGCATTCTCGCCATGACCGCGGGGCTGTTCTTCCTGCTGCCGCGCACGGCTGAAGCGGCCTTCGCGCGCCTGATCGCGCACCGCGTGTTCCTGCCGGGCTTCTCCAACCAGGTGACTCTGGGCGAGATCGGAGAGATCAAGACCAGCCAGCGGGCCGTCATGCACATCAAGGTCTACAGCGCGCAACCCGTAGGTCCGCTCAAGTGGCGCGGCGGCGTGCTCAACGACTTCGACGGCAAGCGATGGAGCAACACCGGGCCGCGGATGGATCGCATCGAGGTCGCTGACGATCATGTGGACCTGGTGCCGATCGACGACCGGCATCCGGGGAGCCGGATCAACTATCACGTAGACCTGGAACCGCTCGATACCGACGTGCTGCTCTTCGCCGGCACACCGGAGACGATCGACATCCGCGCGCGGATCATGTACCGGGCCGGGGACGGGGTGTACCGGCTGGGCCACGCCAATCCGCAGGGCCTGCATTACGATGCCTACAGCCGGCTGGAAGATCGCCCGGAAACCTCGCCGCCGCTGTATCCGCCGCCGGTGCTCTCCCTGGCCGAGCGGCAGCGCACCCTGGAACTGCCGGCAATCGACGGGCGCATCGCGGAATTGGCGCGGAGTTTCACTGCCGGGGCCGCCGGGGACCTGGAGCGCGCGCGCAAACTGGAATTGCACCTTCGCGGCGAGTACGGATACACGCTGCAGATGCCCGCCCGGGAGGAAGCCGACCCGCTGGCGGACTTCCTCTTCCGCCGCCGCAAGGGGTACTGCGAGTATTTCGCGAGCGCCATGACCGTGATGCTGCGGACCCTGGGGATACCGGCGCGGCTGGCCACGGGATTCCAGGGCGGCGTCTATAATCCCGTGTCCGAACTCTGGCTGGTGCGGGCCGCCGACGCCCATTCCTGGGTGGAGGCGTGGATTCCGGGCCGCGGCTGGACCACGTTCGATCCCACGCCGCCGGATGCCGGCGGAGCCGGCCTCTCGCTGGCAACCAGCATCGCATTGTGGCTGGACGCCGCCGAGACCTTCTGGCAGGAGTGGGTGGTCACCTACGATGTGGCGCGGCAGGGCTCGCTCGCCGGACGGCTCGAGCAGAGGGCGCGGCAATACGGCGTGCGCTGGTTCGACTGGCTGCTTTCGGTGGGCGCGGTCTGGAACCGGTATGTCGTGCCAGGGGCAAGGCGCTTCGGCCCATGGGCGGCCGCGGCCCTGGCTGCGGGTTTCCTGCTGTGGATCGGGGTTGGGCCGCTGATGCGGCGAGCCCACTGGCGCAGCCGGGTCGCGCGTGTGCGTCGCGGGGAGGCCAGCGGTGCCGACGCTACCCTGCTCTACCGGCGCATGTTGCACGTGCTGGAGCGCCGCGGGTATCAGAAGCCGGTTTGGTTCACGCCACTGGAATTCGCCGGATCCTTACCGGACTCCCAACTGGGGCGCGCGGCCAGGGAGTTCACCGCAGCGTATAACGCGTTGCGCTTCGGCGGTCATGCCGAAAGCGCGGCCCGCCTTTCATTGCTGTTGGACGAACTTGAGCGGGTGCCGGCAGGCGGATAGCCGGGCAGTCTTCAGTCCACCCGGGGCGGCAGCGGAGCGTTGAGGTGGTGCATCAGGTACGCGCAGGCGGCCATTTCGTCCAGATCCGGATTGTGGCGGCAGAGCGCATAAAATACGCTGTCCAGCACCTCGGCACGCTCCTCTTCGAAGGTGTCCGGGCGGCCGGCGGCCGGAACAACGGCGGCGAAGCCCCGGACCTCGAAGGCGCGGCGGGTCAAGACAGAGGGCGTAGGACGCTGTATGGCTTTCACGATTGCCTCATCGGCCCGCCAGGGCCTTCCTTGAACGCTCCGGACTAATGATTTTGCCCGACCGCGCCGATAACCAAACTGGAGCTTCAGATGATTTACGTCACGCGCCTGAATTCCGCCTCCATGGTGCTGAACTCGGACCTCATCGAACACATCGATATCACTCCGGACACCGTCATCACCTTGACCAACGGGCAGATCCTGCGCGTGCGCGAATCCGCCGAGGAGGTCATCCACCGGATCGTCGTGTTCCGCCGCCGCATCTTCGCGCTGCAACCCGGCCCGCCGCCGGGCTGCGCGGATAATCCAGGGACTCCCGATGCCTGAAAAACCCCTCAGCGCGCCGGACGCGGAAGGCAAACCGGCGGCGGCGAAGAAGGCGGGGCCGCGGCCCGACCTGGCTACCCTGGGAGGTCTGGCCGTCGCGGCGCTCGGGATCATCGGCGGACTTCTTCTCGAAAAGGGGCGGATCGAGGACATCGCCCAAGGGACCGCGGCTTTGATCGTGCTCGGCGGCACCCTCGGAGCGGTGCTCGTGACCACGCCAATGGCGATCGCGCTCCGGGCCTTCCGCGGCCTGGGCAAGGTGTTCTTCGAACGGCCGGAAAGCCCCCGAGAGGTGATCGAGACCCTGATCGGATTCGCCACCAAGGCGCGGAAGAACGGCATCGTGAGCCTGGAGACCGAAGCCGCCGGCATCACGGATCCGTTCCTGCGCAAGGCGTTGAACCTGGCGGTGGACGGTACCGACCTGCAGGAACTGCGCAAGATGATGGAGATCGATACGGTACTGGCCGAGCAAGCGGCCGAGGCCGAGGCGCGGGTCTGGGAGGCGGCCGGGGGGTACGCGCCCACGATCGGAATCATCGGCGCGGTCATGGGGCTGATCCAGGTGATGAAGCACCTGGAGGACATCAAGGAAGTCGGGCACGGCATCGCGGTGGCGTTCGTGGCGACGGTGTACGGGGTCGGATCGGCCAACCTGTTCTTTCTTCCGGCGGCCAGCAAACTGCGCGCGCGCATACGGGAGGCGCTGTTGATGAAGGAGATGATACTGGAGGGCGTGGTGGGGATTGTTGAGGGTTTGAATCCGACCCTGATCCGGCTCAAGCTGGAATCGTTCAACTCACAGCCGCCGGGCCGGCCCGCGAAGATTGCCGCGGCGGAAAAAGAGAAGGGCAAGGCCGCAATGCGCGGCGGTGGCGCACCGGCGCCCGCGGAGAATTGACGGACATGCGCCGCAAATCCGCTCCCGCACACGAGAACCACGAACGCTGGCTGGTCTCATACGCCGATTTCATCACACTCCTGTTTGCGTTCTTCGTAGTGATGTTCGCCTCCACGCAGAACGACAAAAAGAAGGCCGCGGCGGTGTCGGACTCGGTGCGGCAGGCGCTGTCGAGCGGCCCCTTTTCGAACACGCTCTCCACCGTGCTCGGGCTGGGCAGGCACGATGCAAAGCGGGCGCCGCTGAGCAAGGCCCCCACCCAGGAGCGGGAGAATCCGCCGCTGGCCCCGCCGGAGGCCCATTCACCCGACCTGATACCGTACTTCGCGGAGCTCGAGAAGGGGCTGGCCCCGGAACTGCAGCAGGGCAAGCTGGAGGTGCAACTGCTGCCGCGAGGGCTGGTGGTCAGCATGCGGGAGGCGACGTTCTTCGAATCCGGAGCGGAGACGGTCTCTCCGGCAAGCATCCCGATCCTGGCGCGCATTGCCGCAATCGTGCGCGAACTCCCCAACCCGATTCGGGTGGAGGGGCACACCGATTCGCGGCCCATCCACAATTCGCGATTTCGCAGCAACTGGGTGCTTTCCACCGCGCGCGGCATCGCGATCCTGGAGTTGATGCGCGACCGGTTCCACGTCCCCGCTTCACGCATGGCGGTGGTGGGGTATGCGGAGAACGCTCCGGCCGATACGAACGACACCGAGGAAGGGCGCGCGCACAATCGCCGGGTGGATCTGGTGCTGCTCTCGCCGGATGCCGCGCGTAATGAGCCGGCCGCGCCCGGCGCCGACGGC
>JAFDVU010000116.1 GCA_018268835.1 Acidobacteriota bacterium
CCGCCGTGGATGGAGTTCCGCGAGCGGGAGCGGGTCTTGCGCCGGGCGGCGTCCTAAAGGAGAGAAGCCACATGCACCAATCATTCTGGAGAGGAAGACCGGTATTCGTCACGGGGGCGACGGGATTCATGGGCGGTTGGCTGACCCGGCGGTTGCTCGACGAAGGAGCGGACGTGATCGCGCTGGTGCGCGACCGGTCCCCGAAGACGATGTTCGCGTCGGAGGGGATGGCGGATCGCGCGACGGTGATCGACGGCTGCCTGGAGAACTATCCGCTGCTGCGGCGGACGCTCGCGGAGTATTCGGTGGAGACCGTGTTCCACCTGGCGGCGCAGCCGCTGGTGGGCGTGGCCAAGTCCGACCCGACCTCCACGTTGCAGGTCAACATTCAAGGGACGTGGAATGTTCTGGAGGCGGCGCGCCAGGCGAACGTGAAGCAGGTCGTGGTAGCGTCATCCGACAAAGCCTACGGGTGCAGCCAGGACCTGCCGTACTTCGAAACCCACCCGCTGCAAGGCATCTACCCGTACGACGTTTCGAAGAGCTGCGCGGACCTGATCTCCACGATGTACGCGCGCACGTACAAGATGCCGGTGGGAATCCTGCGCTGCGCCAACCTCTTCGGCGGCGGCGACCTGAACTTCAGCCGCACAATTCCGGGCGTCATCCGGGCCACGCTGCACGGAGAGCGCTTCCGCATCCGCAGCGACGGCAAGTCGATCCGCGACTTCCTTTACGCGAAGGACGCCGCGCAATCGTACCTCACGGTGGCCGAGGGCCTGGCGCGGAATCCCGACCTTGCCGGCGAAGCGTTCAACTTCAGTCTCGAAGCGAAGCTCTCGGTCCTGGATATCACGGCCCGCGCGCTTCGCCTGATGGGCCGCACGGACCTGGAACCTGTCATCGAAAACCGGGCAACGGCTGAAATTCCCGAGCAGTACATGGATTGTTCCAAGGCGCGACGGCTCCTCAACTGGGAGCCGGAGTACGACCTGGATCGAGGGATACAGGAAACCATCGAGTGGTACGCGGACTACTTCGGCGTCCCGGCGCCGGGTCCGGCAGCAAGCAGCGCGGCCGGCGCTCGCGCGTAAACGCGGCGATCTGGGGACCGCTTCCCCGCAGAAGCACCCACACTACATCACAACAAACGAATGGAGGAAGCCATGGGGGCACCGACAGTTTATCTCTGCGATCTTCGATACAACTACTCCGGCGTTCTTGCCAACGACTGCATGCCGCTCGGAGTGGCCTATATGAAGGCCGTAATGGACAAGGAATTACCTGAAGTCCGTTCGCGGCTCTTCGCCTATCCCGACCGGCTATACGACGCCATCCGCGAGACGCCGCCGGACGTGCTGATGCTCAGCAACTACTGCTGGAATGAGGCGCTCAGCATCCACCTGGCCAAGCTCGCCAAGCGGGTAAAGCCCGACATGCTGGTCGTGCTCGGCGGCCCCAACATCTCGATCGAGGCGGAGCGGCAGCAGGAGTACCTTGCGGGGATGCCGGACGTCGATCTCTACCTGCTCGGCGAAGGCGACTTCCTGGCGGCTGAAATCGTGCGGCATTTCCTTGATAGCGGCATGTCCATTCGCGCACTCGGAGAGCGCGAGATCCCGTCCTCGCTCTACCGGCGCCCGGACGGCACGGTGCACCGCACGGCACCCTGGGACCGGCATCGGAACATCGACGAGATCCCCTCGCCGTGGCTCACCGGCGTCCTCGACGAATTCTTCGACTCCAAGCTCGCGCCCATCATGGAGACCAACCGCGGGTGCCCGTTCACCTGCACGTTCTGCTGCCAGGGGACCGGCTGGTATACGAAGGTGAACTATTTCGGCCTGGAGCGCCTGCGGGACGAGATTTTCTACGTGGCGCGAAAAATCAAGGAACTCTCGCCGTACATGCGCACGTTGCGCATCGCCGATTCGAACTACGGCATGTTCGAGCGCGACGCCGAAATCTCCGGTTACCTGGGGGAAACCCAGCGCGACTACGGCTGGCCGACGTACATTGACGCCACCACCGGCAAGAACCGTCCGGACCGCATCATCAAGTCGATCGAGAAAGTAAACGGCGCGATGCTGATGTACCAGGCGGTGCAATCGCTGGACGAAAACGTACTGCGCAACGTCAAGCGTTCCACCATCAAGATGGAGGCTTACGAGCAGTTGCGCGTGTACATGCGCGGGCGCGGGCTGCGGTCCAACACCGACCTGATTCTGGGCCTGCCCGGCGAGACGCTGGAGACGCACATGAACGGCATCCGCAAGCTCCTGGACGCGGGGCTGAACCAGGTGACGAACTTCCAGCTCATGATGCTGAAGGGCACCGAACTGGAAACCGTGGAATCGCGCAAGCTGTTCCACTTCCGCTCGGGTTTCCGCATCCTGCCGAAGAACTTCGGGGTCTACGGCGACGAGAAGGTCTTCGACGTGGAAGAAATCGTCTGCGCGACGGACACGCTGCCCTTCGACGACTACCTCAAGGCCCGGATCGCGGCGCTGGCCAGTTCCGCCTTCTATCACGACAACTACTTCGAGAAGGTCGTGGATTTCGTGGGGACACTCGGCATCAAGCGTTCGGAGTGGATGGACGCCGTGCTGGAAGGGATGGAAAATTCCGACGGCAAGGTGCGCGAGTTCCTCGACGGGTTCGTCAGCGAGACCATCAACGAACTCTTCCCCAGCCGGGAGGCTTGCATCGAGTACTACTCCAAGGACGAGAACTTCGCGAAACTGCAGCGGGGCGACGTCGGCGACAACCTCATGCACAAGTACCGCGCGATCGCTTCCTTCCACATCTGGCCGGACATCTGCGCCTGCGCCATGGAGGCCACCCGCAAGCTCCTGGTGGAGCGCAACCTGCAATCGCGGGTCCCAGATTTCGATGCGTTCTGGGCAGACTTCCACCGCTACATCGATCTGGGGCACGCCAACGGCTACACCAAGGCGGACATACTCGCGGAGGTGCAGGCGGAGATGAGCTACGATATCGCCGGCTGGCTGGAGGCGGGGTCGCCCGTGGATCCGACTCCGTTCCGGCTGCCCGAGCCCACCCTGGCGTACTACCGCCTGGACCGCGAATGCGCGAGTGAACTGCACGCCGCGCTGCAATCCTGGAGCGACAGCCTGAAGGGTCTCTCGAAGCTGGTCACGCGCATCCAGGTGGTGTGGCAGCAGCGACGATGCCACCTGGCGGCGGCGTCCGAGGAGCAGGTGGCCGCGGTCGCCGGCTGATCCGCTTCGGGAGATCGCCCATGGCCAACGTAGCCCTTTACTACCCGTGGTTCTACCTGAAGAGTGGCGGCGAGCGCACGTGTATCGAACTGCTCAAGCGCAGCCGCCACCGGTGGACCATCATCACCAATCGCTACGACCGTGAGGCGACCTACCCGGAACTGGCCGATTACCGCATCATCGAACTCGACAAGGTGAGCGTGAAGCGCACGTTCGCCGGAGCCGGCAGCGCGGCGTGGAAGATCCTCACCCAGAAGCTCCCGCTGGAAGGGCAGGACGTGCTGCTGATTCTCTGCGACGGGCTGGGCGACCTGGCGACCTTCCGCAATCGATCGCTGCCCACGCTTTCGGTCTGCTTCACGCCGCTGCGCATCATCTTCGACGAGCACTATCGCGCGCGTTACCTGGAAAGCAGAAGCCACCCGCGGCTGCGAAGCCTGATCCTCAAAGTTGTGGGTGCGGCTTTCCGGACCGTCGATCGCATGGCCTGGAAAAACTACCTGCACGTTTTCCCGAACAGCGAAGAAACGCGGGCGCGCATCGTTCGCGCGGGACTGTGTCCGCCCGGGAAACTCACGGTGCTACGGCACGGCTACGACGTGGGCGCCGCGCGCGTCACCAATATCTACGAGCCGTATTTCCTGATTGCCGGCCGGATCATGTGGACGAAGAATATCGAACTGGGCATCGACGCGTTCCTCGACCTGCGCCGGCGCCGTCCCGACCTGGCGCACTTCCGGCTCAAGATCGCGGGGTTCGTGGACCGTAAGAGCGTGCCTTACCTGGCCATGCTGCGCGAGCGCGCCGCCGGCTGCGAAGCGATCGAATTCCTGGAATCGCCGCAGGACGCCGACCTGTGGAAGCTGTATGAGAACTGCACCGCGGTGGTCTACCCGCCGTTCAACGAAGACCTCGGGCTGCCGCCGATCGAAGGCATGGCCCACGCCAAGCCGGTAGTCGCGGTCAATCGCGGCGGACCGCGCGAGACCATCCTGCACGGCGAGACCGGCTTCCTGCTCGATCCCACGAGCGAGGCCTTTTCCCGGGCGCTGGAGTTGCTGGCGGACAACCTGGGGCTGGTGCGGACCATGGGCGCGGCAGGCCGGGAACACGCCCGCCGCTTTGACTGGAGCACGTTCACGCAGCCGCTGGACGATTTCATCGACCGCGCGGCCGGCCGCGCCGCCGAGGAATCCCGCGAGCGCTGCGTGAGCGCATAGCGAGACCGAATATGCAGCAGCACAGAAAACGATGGTTGGGATGCGCGGCGTGCCTCCTTCTGACGGCGGGCACGCTCCATGCGCAGGGCGGAGGAGCGCAGCCGTACATTCTGAGCGCGGGCGATTCCGTTGAAGTCCGTTTCAGCTTCAACACGGACATGAACGACCGGATCACGATCCGGCCGGACGGCTTCATCTCCATGGCGATGATCGGCGAGATCAAAGCCGCGGGCAAGAGCCCCGCGCAACTGAGCGGGGATATCACCGCCGCCTATCATCCGTACCTGAGGGATCCGCAAGCGGTGGTGGTGGTGCGCGAATTCGCCAACCGGCGCGTCTATGTCACCGGCGAAGTGGCGAGTCCCGGCGTGCTGCCGATCACCGGACCCCTGACCGTCCTGCAGGCCGTGGCCAACTGCGGCGGTGCGCGCGCCTCGGCAGCGCTCGACAGCGCCGTCCTGCTGCGATACGAGGGCGGCAACAAGGCGGCGGTCCAAAGCGTGAAGCTGAAAGAGATCATGAAGGGCAAGTCGGTGGACTTCCTGCTGCAGCCCTTCGACGTGGTTTTCCTGCCGCGATCGAAGATCGCCAGCCTCGACCTCTTCGTGGACCAGTATGTCAACAGCCTGGTGCCGCGCAGTCTCCTGTTCCCGTACAACATCAACAATGTCTACACAGTCACCACGAAATAGCCTGGCGAGAGGAGCGTAATTCCATGGGGCCCTTCCCGAGCGGCGGTCCCGCCGCCGACGTGTATCCGAGCCGTGAAGCGGGTTCCGGCAGGCCCTTGCGGCGCAGGCCCAGTTCGGGCTCCATGCGCGATTTCCTGACCATCGTCTTCCGCCACTTCGGCCTGGTCGCGGCGATCTTCCTGACGACCCTCCTCGGCACCGCAATCTGGATGACGCTCGAGCCGGAGAGCTATGAGGTCTCGGCCCGCATCATGCTGCGCTTCGCCCGCGAATCCGCGGACCCGCGGACGTCGCTGAACCCGACCACGACACGGGTGCTGCCGGCCACCCGTCCCGACATCAACACCGAAGCCGAACTCATCAAAAGCCCCGCGATCGTCGAGCAGGTGGTGGTCGATCTGGGATTGGATAAACCCTACGCGCGGCCCGTGCCGGCGGGCTTTTTTCCGCGCATCAAGTACGAACTGCGCCAGGTGTACGACCAGGTCAAGCAGCGGCTCGACGAACTTCAGATCACGCTCGGCCTCAAGGAGCGGCTGTCCCCGAAGGAGATCGCGGTAGTCAAGATCATGAAGGGGCTCAAGGTGGAAAGCGTGCGCGATTCGAGCGTGGTCAAGGCGACCCTGACCACCAACATCCGCACGGGTTCGAGCAAGATTCTGAACGCGCTGCTGGAAGCCTACCGAGAGCACCGCCTCGCCGTGGAGAAGAACTCGCGCGAAATCGTCTTCTTCGGCGACCAGGCGCAGCAGTCCCATCGCGACCTGCTCGGCGCCGAGCAGAAACTCTACGACCTCAAGCGCAAGTACGATTTGGCTTCGTTGCCGGACCAGGTGAACCTCACGCTACGCAACGTTTCCGACACGGAGCGCGCCGTCAAGGACAGTCAGAGCCAGGTGGCGGCATCGGAGGCGAAAGTCCGGGCACTGCAGGCGCAGATCGGCGCGCAGCCGAAATCGAGCGTGGTGAACGAAACCGACAATCGCAACTCCGCGCTCGATGCCCTCATCGAGCGCCGCGACGCGCTCAACCTGGAACGGCAGAAGGCGCTGGGCAAGTACGGCAACGACCATCCGGAGATCCGGAGCCTCGACGAGCAGATCGCGCTGGTCGGCAAGCTGATCGCGGCGACACCGAATTCGGTGCCGCAGACCAGGACGACCGCGGTCAACTCCACTTACCTCGACCTCCAGAAGGAACTCCTCAACGCGCAGCAAACGCTGGCCGCGCAACGCGCGCAACTGGTCGCGCAGCGGGCGGCGCTCAACGATTACCGCTCCAACTTCGAATCCCTTCGCGAGGCGCAACTGGCGTACACGCAGCTCAGCCGCGATGTTTCGATCGGCGACGAAGCGTACCGGCTCAACGAGCGCAACGCCATGGAGGCGCGCGCCGCCGAGGTGCTGCGCTCGCAGGGCATCAGCAGCATCGAGATCGTGGATCCGGCGATCGATCCCATCCTGCCCTCGGGCATCCGAAAGATCTACCTGCTCGGCTCCGCGCTGCTGGTGGGGTTGCTGCTCTCGATCGGCGCCGCGGTGCTCAGCGATTCGCTCGACCATTCGATCCACACTCCGATGGACGTGGAACGCTACGCCGGTCTGGACGTTCTCGGCTGCATCGGTTACGCCAAACCGGCGGCCCTGATTCCGCCGCGCGGACGCGCTGTCGCGGAACTGATCCAACTGGCTACCAAGCTGGACCGCAAACACGCGCGCGGCGCGCGAGCGATCGCCATCTGCGGCGCGAGCTCGGGGGCACGCACCGACGTGGTGGCGTCGGCCATCGCGTGCACGTTCAGCGTCGAGTTCGCACGCAAGACGCTGCTTGTTGGAATCGATGGTGGTTTTGGCGGTTGCGCGAAGCTGTTCGGCAAGCCGGCGGACCGCCTTTCCACGGGCAGCCTGATTTCCGCCGGTGACTCGCTCGACCTGATGTACCTGCCGGGCAAGGGGCCCGTGCCCGGCGACCTCGCCGACCGGCTTCGCGCCCTGCTGGCGGAACACCCGGACTATGAACGGGTCCTGATCGACCTGGGATCCTCCGCGCCGGACACGTGGATCACGGCGGCCAACCAGGCGACCGGCGGTGTCCTGCTGGTGGTGGGCGCGGAGTCCACCCGACGCGAAGTGCTGGAGCGCTGGGAGCACGTCGCGCGCGCCGAAGACTACCGGGTACTCGGCGCGGTCCTCGACGGCCGCCGCTATCCGATACCCGGCCCAATCTACCGTTGGTGGTCCTGACTGAACTCTCATGGCGACAGTCGATTTCGTGGTGTGCGCGTGGAACAACCGCGGGAGCATCGGCGCCACACTGGAAAGCATCGAGCGGCAAACGGTGCGCGACCGTACCTGCTGCGTGGTGGACGGCGGCTCCACCGACGGCACCCCGGAGTACGTGCGCGCGAACTTCCCCTGGGTCCGTGTCGTCATCAAGGACACCAATTCCGGACCGGCGGGCAGCCGCACCCTCGGCTGCGAGTTCGGCAGCGCGCCCTTCCTGGTGTTCGTCGATAGCGACGTGACCCTGGAGCCGGACTGGACCGGGCAGCAGCTCGCCTTCTTCGACGCGCATCCCGAGGCCGGGTTGCTGTGCGGTAAATTACTGTACGCGCCCATGCCGGCGATGCTGCACACCGCCTATGGCGTGATGAACCGTTTCGGTGTGGGTTGGGACGGAGCCATCGGCGTACCCGCGGATTCCTTCACAACTCCGGTTCGATGTGTGTGGGCCAACACTAGCGCCATCGCAGCGCGGCGCGCGATGATCGATCGCATGGGCGCGTTCGACGTGGACCTCTACGGCTATCACGAGGACGGCGATTTCGGCTGGCGCGCCAACCTCTTCGGGTACGCCGTGATCAGCAATCCCGCCGCGGTGGCCACTCACCTTGTACACGGCTCGCCGGATCCCACCTTGCGCAACGAAGGCCAGATCTATCTGATCTGGCGCAATCGCATTCGCTCCTCGCTGGTGAACTACGAATGGACGAGCCTGCTCCGCTACGTTGCGCCTTACGTGGTTCTTTCGATCGGCAACGCGATCCTGAAGGCGCCGCGCGGTGTGAAATTCCGCGCGCTGTGGTGGAATGTAGTGAACCTGCGGAATACCCTGGCAAGGCGCCGCTTCGTGCAGCGGAACCGCACGGTCCGTGACCGCGAACTCTGGCCGCTGTTCGAGCGTGGTCTCCTCGGCCCGGGCTATGACGCGGTGGATCGGGCGGTGCGGGCGTTTCAATCGCGCCAACAAAACCCACTCCAAGGGACGCGGACATGAGGCGCGCCGTCCTCAGGAAGTGGCGCGTCGCTCTGTGGCTGATGGCGGCGGGGGCGGTCCTGTGCGTGGTTCAGGGCACGCGGTCGCAGTCCGTGATGCCGATGCCATCCACCGCGGTCAACCTCCTGGTGAACGCGGACCTGGCGAAGACCGCGAATAATCTGCCCGAGTCGTGGTACTTCGATCGTGCCGTGTCTTCCAAAGGCACGGTGCGCATCGAGGGCTCGGGTTCGAAGCCGGGAAGCCGGTCGCTGTGCCTGGCGCCCAATTCGCGCAACACCGATGGGAACCAGCCGCTGGCGATCGCCCAGATGATCTACCCCGAGCCGTTCCTCAACCAGAAACTCGTGGTGCAGGCGTCGATGAAGGTCACGGGCGGGGCTGCCGCATCCGTCCACCTGTTTGCGCTCTCGCGCGGCAAGCCGGTGGCGCACGCGAGCGTCACGCAGACTCACGGCGAAGCGAACTTCGTCATGCAGCAGGACTCGCTCACGGTGCCGGCGTCCACGGACCAGCTTTTCTTCTTCGCCGCCGCCGGTTCCACGTCGGGGCTGGCGTGTTTCGACGACTTGGCGGTGTTCGTAGCGGATCCGGGCACGCCCACCGCGCCCATGTCCTTCCGGCGCCCGCCCGCGGCTCCCAACGCGGGCGGCGCGCTTCCCGCGGTGACGGTCTCTTCCACGCCGCCGGTTGCGCAGCGGACCTCCGCCGCGCCGCAGGCGACGCAGGCAACCTCCGCGAACATTCTCCACAACCCCGAGTTCCGCCACAGCGGGAACGTGCCCGACGAGTGGCTGCTCGATAACAACCTCGCCGCGAAGGGGTCGGTTGGCGTCGATCCCAACGGGCCGCGCCCCGGCCAGGCCGCTCTCTGCCTCACGCCCAACCGCAGGAATTCCGATAAGTCGAAGCCCTTCGGCCTGGCCCAGATCTTCCCCGCCGGGCCGTATCGCGGCAAGTACCTCACAGTGCACGCGGCGCTCAAGGTAACGCAGGGCGGGACGGCATTCGTGCACCTATTCGCCATCGCCGGAGGCCGCCCGGTCGGGCAGGTCACGTTCAACCAGGAGAGCGCGTCCGCGTCGTTCGAACCCCAGGAAGGACGCGTGGGCGTGCCGGAGAACGCCGAGAACCTATTGTTCGCCGTCACCACCAACAGCACGGGCGGCACCGCGTGCTTCGCCGATCTTTTCGTGGGTGAGGGGTCTCCCGCGCCGGCTCCCGCTCCGGCGGCCGGCGGTGCCGTGCCCGCCGGCGGCGCCTCCATCCGGGTGAACGCGGCCAACATGCTGCGCCGCGTTCCCGCCGGCCTCTACGGAACCAACGTCGAATGGGTGCGCAACGGCAACGGCATCTGGGATTCCTCCACCAACCGGCCGAACCCGGAAATCGTGCGGCGGCTGCGCGAGGCTGGCACGTCGTTCATCCGCTATCCAGGCGGAGGCCTTGCCGACCATTTCCACTGGCGCGACAGCATCGGCCCGATGGCGTCGCGTCCGGTACGTCCGCACGTACTCGACCCGGAAAGTTCCAAGCTCGTCTTCGGCATGGCCGAGTTCATGGACTTGTGCCGCATGGTCGGGGCCGAACCGCTGATCACCGTGAACATCACCACCGGAACCGCGCAGGAAGCGGCGGATTGGGTGGCGTACTGCAACCGCGCCAACAATGCCGAGCGTGAAAAGAACGGCTCCCGTGCGCCCTACAACGTCAAGTATTGGGAGATCGGCAACGAGCAGTACATCAACAATCCCGCCTCAGGAATCCCCAACTCCTACCTGCCGCCGGATGTGTACGCCCGGCGCTACCAGGAGTTCGTCACGGCGATGAAAGCCGTGGATCCGACGATCGTGGTGGGCGCTATCGGCGGCCTCAATTTCGGCCGCTACCACCAGCTTCACGACGAGAACTGGGATGCCAGGGTGTTGTCCGGCGACGCGCGCTCCATCGATTTTCTCTCTGTCCACAACGGCTACTCGCCGCTTGTGGGCACCACTCCCGGGGTGCAGTTCTACGATGTCTACAAGGCCATGATGGCGTTTCCCGCGCAGGTGGAAGCCAACCTGGGGCAACTGGCCGCGCAACTGGATTCCTATGGCGCCGCGTCGCGCAACACGAAAATCGCGGTCACCGAGTGGGGGCCGCTGTTCGCCGCCGAGACCACCAGCGCCTGGGTGGGCCACACCAAAACGCTCGGCTCGGCGCTCTATACGGCCGGCGTGATGAACGCGTTCCTCCGCTCGCGGCGGGTGGACATCGCCACTTATCTCAAGGTCACCGAAGACAACTACATGGGCTGGCTGTATCCGAACGGTGACCCCAAGCCCGATTTCGACGTCCTGACGCTGTACTGGCAGCACCTGGGAACGCGTCTGCTGGACACGAAGATCGCCAGCCCGGGCTTCAGTTCGCCGGCGCTCGGAAGCGTGGCCGCGGCGTCGAACACGCCCTATCTGGATGCCGTGAGCGGACTCAACGATTCCGGCTCGCGCCTCAGCCTGATCGTGGTCAACCGCGACTTCAACAACCCTTGGTCCACGTCGATTCAACTCGATGGCTTCCAGCCCTCGCCGAACGCAAAGGCCTGGGTCCTGACCGCGGACAGCCTGGATGCCAACAATGGCGAAGACCTGGATCAGCGGCTCAAGTTCGTCCCGCAGGCGCAGGCTCCCAGCGGCGCCTACAGCCGGGGACGCCCCGGCACCGTGGTGCCGAAGGAGCGCGCGGTCAACGGCGTCACCCCGGCGTTCTACTACACGTTTCCTGCGAAATCCGTGACAGTTCTGGAATTCTCCGCACGCTGACTTTTCCGATGCCTACCCTCAGCCTGCCAGGCCGCGCGTCCATATTTGCCGTTGCCATCGGTTCCGCCGTGGGACTTTCCGCCGGCATCGCCGTGGCTGCCGCGCGCGACTATCCGCCCAAGTACACGCTGCCCGCGCTGGCCGCGCTGGTGTTCGGATTCCTGCTGGTGGCGGCGGGACATTATGCGGAGCGCATCTGCCTGTGGGCCTTCCTGCTAACCACGCCGCTGCCCATGCACGTCTTCCTCGTCGAGCTTCAGCCGCTGCACGGCGGAGGATCGCTCGGCATCTACCTGCAGCCGCCGGATTTCTGCCTGGCCCTCGTCTACGTCTTCTGGATCGCGAGCAAACTCGGCGATTGTCCGCGCGAGGAGCATAGCTGGCGCATGGTGCTGCTCTTTCTGCCGTTCCTGTGCTGGGGCGCGCTATCCATGCTCTGGGCGAACGCCAGCTTCTGGGCATTGTGCGAATGGTTGCGCTGGGTGAAGGTCGGGCTGGTGTTGCTCTACGCGACGCGCCGGCTGAAGAAGTCCGACGTCGAGTCCTGCCTCTGGGTGCTCGCGCTTTCGGTGGCTTTGCAGGGAGGAGTCGGCATTCTGCAAGCGGGCTTCAAATCCAACCTCGGCCTGGAGAAACTCGGACTGTTCGGCTCCGGCGCGCGCTACGACGCGACGCAGGAGATCCTGGGCGGCGTCGCGCTCTTCCGCGGGTCGGGCCTGACGTCGCACCCGAATTTCCTGGCCAGCTACCTTCTGCTGCTTCTGCCGCTGCTGCTCACCCGCTCCATCATCGCCCGCGGCAAGACGAAAGTGCTGTGGTACGCGGCCCTCGCGATCGGCACCGGAGGACTGTTCTCCACCATGTCCCGCACCGCGTGGGCGTCCTTCCTCGGGGTGGGCGCGGCGGTCCTGGTCGCCGCGATCTTCTACCGCCTGCTCACGCTGCGCAGCGCCTTCCAGTTGAGCATGGCTCTGCTGGCCGCGGTCCTGGGGCTGGTGCTCTATTTCCTTCCCACGATTCGCGGACGCTTCGAAGCTGATTTCTCCGAATCCTGGAAGCTGCGCAAGGATCTCGCCTCAACCGCGCTCGACATCGCGGCCGACCACCCGGCCGCCGGCGTCGGCCTGAACAATTACACACTGATCTATCCGCAGTACAACCCGGGTTACGCCGCCGAGTTGATGGAGAACGACGACATGATCACGGTGGTGCACAACGTGTTTCTCCTTGTGCTGGCGGAAACTGGTGCCATCGGGCTGCTCGCGTTTCTGCTCTTCTACGGCGGCATCTTCGCGGGCGGACTCGCCGGACTGCGCATGCGCGGCCTGCGTCAGCGCGCCGCGATCCTCGGGTTGCTCGGCGGGATCCTGGCCGCCATGCTGCTCGACCTCACCGAGTTCTCCCTGTGGACCGAACTGTGCATGTACACGGTCGCGTTCTCCGCGGGACTTGTCGATTGCCTCAACCCGAGCCGCCGCGGGCAACGCTTTCTGACCCTCGATCCCCCGATCCTCACAACGGGGCGTTCCTACCCGCAAGGAGTGACGTGAAGATCCTGATCACTCATCCTTTTTGTTGGCCTTGGGTCCGACGCGGAGCCGAACGTTACCTCGCCGAACTCTCCGGCCACCTCGCGCGCCGCGGCCACGAGGTCACCGTGCTTTCGACCGAACCCGGCCCGGGCAGCACGTCGGTTTCCGACGGTGTCACCTATATCAAGCGCCCGCAGCCGCGCAGCCGCCTGCTCACCGCAGTCGGCATTCCCCCCGAGACGCAGTTCATCGGCACCTGTTTCCGCCACCTGCTGCGGAGCCGCGGACGCTACGACGTGGTCGGCGCCATGCTGTACTCCGATTCGATCGGCGCCATGCTTAGCTGGCCCTTTCACCGCATCCCCTGTGTGGTGCACATCACCGGCTTTCCTTACCGCCGCTGGCTGCGGCGCAGGCCCCTGGATACGCTGACCATGATCGTCGCGGTGCGCTTCGCGCGGCGCGTGGCCGTGCACACGCGCCAGTCGCTGCAACTGCTCTCGGAGTTGTTCGGTGTGGATGGCTACCTGTTGCCGCCGCCCACCGATACCTCCCGCTTCACCCTGCGCACGGAGCGCGACCTGGGATCCCCGATCCTGCTGGCCGCCGGCGCGTTTTCGGAGCGGCGCAAAGGCGGCCGCATTCTGGTGAAGGCGTTCGAGTTGGTGAAGCGCTGCCGGCCCACCGCGATCCTCCAATTCTCCGGCTCCGTCGGCGCGCCGATGCAGCGAGAACTGCTCGGGCTGGTCCCGCCGGCGCTGCACCGCGACATCCTCTTCACCGGAACGGGCAAACCGGAGGACCTCCCCTCGGTTTACGGACGTGCCGCCGTCACCATCCTGCCCGCGGTACGCGAAGCCTTCGGCATGGTGCTCGCCGAATCGCTGGCATGCGGCACTCCCGTGGTCGGCGGCCGCGACGGAGGCATCCCCGAAATCGTGGAGGACGGCGTCGGCTACCTCTTCGATCCCGGTGGCACGCGCCGCGAGCCGGCCAATTTCGAAGGGTTGGCGGAAGCCATTCTCAAGGCGCTCGACCTGCACGCCGATCCCGACCTTCCACGACGCTGCCGCGAATCCGGCATGCGTTTCAGTTGGGACCGCTACAGCCCCGAATACGAAGCTTTCTATGCCCTGGCGAACGAATAGAGAAGCCGGCTGGAACCCGGCGCAGCCCCATGCGCTCAAACGCATCGTCGCCACAGGCGCGCTCAGCAACCTGGTCTTCGCCGCCATGGGCAGCGCGGTTACTTACCTGCAGTCCATCATCGCCATCCGTATTCTGGGTCCCGAGCAGATCGGACTCTACGCCATGGCGAGCGCGATCGCGGTGACGCTCGAGTGGGTCTCGGACTTCGGCATCGGCGACCAGTTGATCCAGGAAGACGACGCCAATTTCCAGGACAAGTTCGATACCGCCGTCACGGTCTACGTGATCCTCGCGCTTGCCCTGGCCGCCGCCACGGTGGGCATCGCGCCATTCATGGCCAGGGTCTACCATCAGCCGCCGCTTTCGCTGCTGGTGACGGCCATCAGCTACGCCGCGTTCATCGGGTTGCTGCGTCTGCCGCTCTCGCTGCTGGTCCGCGACCTCAAATATGTGCGGCAAAGAGTGCTGCTGCTCGCCGGACGCGTGGTCAGCTTCGTGGTGACGGTCACGCTTGCGCTGAAGGGCGCGGGCGCGTGGGCGCTCGTGGCCGGCGGCTTCTGCGGCCTCGTCGTTACGGGGATTCCGGCGTGGCTGCAGTGCCATATGCGGCCGCGACTGCGCATTTCCCGGGCACTGCTCAAGCCGCTCTTCCGCTTCAGTTCGCCGGTGTGGGTTTCGAAGATCGCCTACGTGCTGGTGCAGCAGGGGTCGGTCCTGGTGCTTTCCGCCTATCTCGCGCTCGACGACGTGGGCCGGTTCAAGGCCTCCGAACAGGTGGCTTACTTCATCTTCTATGTCGAGACCGTGCTCGCCCAGACCATGTTCCCGGTCTTCTGCCGCCTAAAGGATTCTGACGGGATGCTGCGAAGCGCGTTCACCAAGGCGAGCCGCATCTCCATGTTCTGGATCTCCGCCTCCGCGCTCGGCCTCACGCTCTTCGCGCCCGATATCGTGCGCTACGTGCTCACCGAGCGGTGGCACGGGGCCGAACTCTTCCTTCGCGCGCAAGGAATCGCTCTCTTCTTCGGCGCCACGATTTCCGGCTGGGAGTCGTTACTGAAAGCCCGCAACCGCACGCGCGTCATCTTTCAGATGAGCGTCTTCTTCGGCATTTGCTTCACGGTCATCTTCATCCCGGCAGTCGCTGTGTGGGGCCGGGTGGGCGCCGCCGGCGCCGTCATCGTCATCAGCGCGATCATTCTGGTGACCCGCGTCATCGTCCTCAGCCGGCTCGGACTCGGCATTTCGATCGTCGAAATCGGGTGGCGTGCCACCGCCGCGGGTGTGCTGGCGGTCGCGGCGGTCTTCGTGTTGTCCGGCTTCTCGCCGTCTTCGTCGCTCCTGGTGCTCGCGGCCAGGGTCGCGCTGTACCTCGTGGTTTACGCATGCACGTTGCTGACTCTCGAACTCAACCTGCTTCGGGAGATCCTCCCGCTCCTCCTGCCCCAAAGTCCCCCACGGGTAGTGGAGGCCGTCGAACAGGGATGACACGCTGAAATGCGCGTACTGCTCACACACGACCGCTTCCCGCCGGTCTTTGGCGGCGGCGGCGAATACGCCGTTCTCGAAACGGCCAGGGGGCTTTTGCGCAGCGGCATCGACCTCAAGGTGCTCGTAGGCGGCGATCCGGCGATCGCCAGCTATGAGGGCATCCCCACCACGCGAATTCCCGTGTCGCCCCACCGCTTCACCTTCGCCGTGCCCTCGATTCGCAAGCACGCTCGCGACGTAGACCTGATCCAGACCTTCACCTACTATGCCGCCCCGCCCAGCCTCCTCGCCGGGCGCCTTGCCGGAAAGCCGGTGGTGGTGTATGTGCTCGGCATCTACGGCGATGCCTGGCACCAGATGCGCTCTCCCTTCGAGGCCCGGTTGCGCATCGCCTGGGAGAAATTTCTGCTGCGCGGGAACTACTCCAGCATCGTCGTGCCCAGCCACCGCACGCGCGATCTTGCCATCTCGCTGGGCGCGGACGAGCGTAAGGTCAGAGTCAGCAACCCCGGGATCGGCGACGAACTTCGCCCGCTCCCCAAGCAGGATTACGTCTTTTTCTCCGGCAAGAACGACCGCCGCAAAGGCACCGAAGACCTGCTCGCCGTTGCCCGCGCGCTGCCCCAGGTCCGCTTTCGCGCCATGATCTGGGGGCCCGATCTCGACGCCTACCAGCGCGCCGCTCCGGCCAACATCGAGTTTCCGCGCTTCGAACGCGGCGAACCGCTCCGCCGAGAGTTCGGCGCCGCCCGGGTCTTTTTCTTCCCCAGCGTGTCGGAGACCTTCAGTATCGCTCTGGGCGAGGCCATGGCCTCCGGCTGCGCGATTGTGGCCTCGGAGTCCGCCGCGGCGGACGTGGCCTTCGAAGGCGTCCGCATACGTCCGGGCAATCGCGAGGACATGATCGCGGGAATCGCCCGCCTGTGGAACGATCCCGCACAGTGCGCCGCGATGGGCGCGGCCAACAGCGTACTTGCCCGCAATTTCGGCTGGGACGCCTATATCGCCCGCCTGCGAGCGATCTACGACAGCGTTCTTGACAGGCGCGGCAGCGGCGAATCTGCGTACCGCGGCGGCGCCCGTTTGAGCGCGACACAAAAACCAGGAGACACATGCTGAGCGTGAAAATCAAAAGTCGAGTCTTGGTCATCGGTGCCGGCCGTTTTGGCAGGGAGCACCTGGATACCTGGCAGCGCCTGGAAGGGGAAGGCCAAGTCGAGCTGGCCGGAGCTGTGGTGGCAACCCACGAAAGCCGCGAGCGCCTCGCCGCCCGCTACCCCTTCCCGATCCACGTGGGATTCCACACCAGCCTGTTGCGCGATGTGGATGCGGTCGATATTGTCACTCCGTCGCACACGCACTTCGAGTTGGCCCGCCAGTGTCTTCCCAAAGTTCACGTCCTGGTCGAAAAGCCGCTGGGCATCACGCGCCAGGAGATCCGCCTGCTGGCGCGCGATGCCGGAGGCTCCCGCCACGTGCTGATGGTGAATCACCTGTATCGGTTTCATCCGGTGACTCGTGCGTTGCAGGAACTGATTCGCGACTTGCCCGCCCGGCCGAGCCTCATCTCCGGCACGTTTCTCAACCCCGTGGAGCCGGGCGTCGAACGACTCTCCGCCAATCTTGAATTGCTGCACTTTTTCGATATCCTGGAGTACCTTTTCGAAGAGCAGCCCGGCGGCCTGTGGTCGCAGCGGACCGGGCTCGTCAACGAAGTCAGCCTGCAGTACACCGGCAGAATGCACGCAGTCTTGCAACTCGGCTGGCAAGGCACGCGGCGCGTACGCACACTGGAGCTACAGTACGCGGACCGCAAAATCAGCGGCGATTTCGCCGACGGCATCGTCACGATTTCGGAGCCGAACCGGATCGAGAAGCGGGTGATCGGTCAGGAGGAGCGGCCCCTCGAATCCGCGCTGCGGCGCTTTGCGGAGGCTGCTGCCGGGCGCCGCGTCCCGTATCCGGACGCTGCAACCGGCGCGCGCGTGGCGGGGCTGGCTCTGCGCGCCATTCCCGGGCCGCGCAAGACCCGGCCACGCGCGCTCGTCATCGGAGGCGGTGTGTTTGGCGCCGCCTGCGCCCTGGAAATCGCCCGGCACTGCGACGTACTGATCACCGAACGCCATTCTGAGTTGATTACCGAGGCGTCCTGGAACAACTCGTTGCGCCACCACTCGGGGTTTCACTATCCGCGCAGTCCTGAAACCGTCCAGGAGATCCGGGCCACGCGGGGCACTTTCGACGCCGAGTACGGCGACTGCGTCCTGCGCAACGTGGCATCGTATTACTGCACCGCGGTTTCGGCGCGTGAGATCACCGGGCCGCGGTACCTGGCATTTTGCCAGGAGCACAAGCTCAATTACGCGCTGGAAACTCCGCCGCCGGGGATTCTCGACACGTCTCGCGTGAATCTTTGCCTGCGTACCGACGAAGTGGTCCTCGACCTCGTGAAACTCCGGCAGATCCTGCAGGAACGGCTTGTCGCCAATCCCGCGGTGGAATTCATGCTCAATACCGAAGTGCTGGGCGGGCGCCTCGACCGCGCGGCGCGCAAGGTGATGCACCTCAACACCGGCGGGAAGCACACGCAAAAGTCGTTCGACTATCTGATCAATGCAACCTACGCCAACACCAACCTTGTGAGCAAGTGGTTTGGGTTTCCGGTCCGCCCGCTCCGCTTCGACCTTTGTGAAATGATGCTCCTGGAAATTCCGATCCCCAAGGTGTCGGTCACCATCCTGGACGGGCCGTTCATGAGCATGATGAACACCGGCGAGGATGGCAGCTTTCTGGCTTACCAGGTGGCCGATGGGTTGATGCAGAGCGAAGTGACCGGGGACGGACTGCCCCCGGCGTGGAGGCCGTATTCGTCGAACCACAAGGTCATGCTCCGTCACATGGCCGAGTACCTGCCGATCATCAGGGAGGCGCGTTACCAGGGCTCGCGATTCGGCATCCGGGCTGTCCAGGCCTTCAACGAGGATTATGACGGCCGTCCGACGGTGGTCACGCGCCACGGCTTCGGCTGCTGGTCAGTCCTCGGCGGCAAGATCACCACCTGCGTCTCCAACGCCCGCGAGATCGTGCAGGAAATGTTCCCCGAGGAGGCGGGCCGCCCGTTGACGGTGCTGCCGGCGGCGCGCTCATGGAGTCCCGTCCGTTCCACACACATGGCTGCGGCGCGGTAGTGTGGGCGGCTGGCGAAATCGGATCTTCGGGTCTAGCCTAGGGCAGCGAGCGCCAGAAGCCGATCGACCCCCCGGTCAAGTCGGTCTTGGACGCGCCGTAGGCGATCATCAGCAGCGATCCGTCGGGCTGAACCGCCACATCCGGTGCGAGCACGCGCAGATCGTCCCAAGTCCCCGGCGCGCCGGGGCCGATGACCGGATTGTTCGTATAGCGCGTCCAATGGATGCCGTCGGGCGAGGTCGCCAGGCCGATCGAGATCGGTGTGGTCTTCATGTCCAGAGGGCCCCGGTAGGCCGAATACCACATCCAGAACTGGCCCTGGAAGTAGATTGCGGACTGCTCCAGGATCTCGCTGTCCCACGCTCCGGGTTGGGCCGCCAGGACTGGCCCGTTGCCGTACCTGGTCCAGTGCGCCCCGTCGGTTGACGTCAACAATCCCACACCCTCGGCGCCCGTGGTCCCGGCGCCCGTGTAGTAGAGGTACCAGGTGCCGTCGGGACCCTTCACCACCGTGGGACCGCACGCCAGCGAGCCATCCCACGCACCCGGCGCGGGCGTGTATATGGGAGCGGAGCCACGGATCCAGGTGGTCCCCTGCGCGTCTGTCGAGACCATCTGCCCGATGGCCGTATTGCTCACGTTGAAATTCGGATGCCCCGTGTACCACATGGTCAGGGTCGAGTCCGGATTGCGCCGGACTGTGGGCGTCTCCAGGTAGCGATCCCAGGTCCCCGCCGCGCCCGTCGGCGCCACCGGGAGTTCCGGGGAATACGCCATCGATCCGCCCGGCACGCCGATACTCCTACCTATGTATGGCCCGTCCGCGACGTAGGTTCCCGACGACATCCGGATCCCGATGGTTACGAACCACGCGGAGACGCTGCCGTCGGTGTTGAGCACCAGGGTCGGGTCGGTAACTCCGGCACAATTCCAGGCCAGGCAGTTTTCCGCTTTCACGGCGGGATTTCCGGCCACCTCCTGCCACGTGACTCCGATCTTATTCTGGCTATTGGCGGTGCCGACTGTACATAGGACCGCGAGCGGCAACCAAGCCGCGCGCAATCTGGTGATATTAATACCTGCCATACAAAGTTGAGCCAAGAATAGCAGTCGGCACTGTGAAGAAACAAACTGTCAAAAGTTACATCCGCAGTAATAACCTGCCTAGCTGCGTTTGCATTTGTCTTACAAAAGCAAACGCAACCTGACGGCGCGCTGCCGGCGGCATGGGCAGTCGGGCACTCGATGCGCCCGCCGCCCGTCATCAGGCACAATCGGTATATGCGTATCCTGCTTGCCGCGTGGCTCGCCACGGCCGCGTTCGCCGCCGATTGGAAGCCCGCCGATTCCCCGCTCACCACCCCCTGGACCGCCGCAGTCAAGCCGGACCGTCCCCTGCCCGAGCATCCGCGCCCACAGTTGACGCGCGCCCGGTGGACCAACCTCAACGGCCTCTGGGACTACGCCATCCGCCCCAGGGGCGAAGCGCGTCCCGCGCAGTTCGACGGGCAGATCCTGGTCCCGTTTCCGCTCGAGAGCGCGCTCTCCGGCGTGAAGAAGCCGCTCACTCCCAGCCAGCGGCTCTGGTACCGCCGCACCTTTCACTACACTCCGGCGAAGAACACACGGCTGCTGCTGCACTTCGGCGCAGTCGATTGGCGCGCCGAAGTCTGGGTCAACGGCAAGCCCGCCGGCACCCACGAAGGCGGCTACGATCCCTTCACCTTCGACGTCACCGGAGCCCTACGCCCCGGCGCCACGCAGGAAGTCGTCGTCGCCGTGTGGGACCCCACCGATAGTGAACTCATCCCGCGCGGCAAGCAGGTGCTCAACCCCAACGGCATCTGGTACACCGCGGTCAGCGGTATCTGGCGCACGGTGTGGATTGAACCCGTGCCCGCGCGGCACGTCACCGAACTCACCATGGTCCCCGACCCGGACCAGAAGCGGCTTCGCCTTACCGTCGACTCTTCCAGCGAAGGCGAGTTCACCGCCACCGCGCGCTATCACGGCGCCGTCGCCGGACGCGTCACCGGGAAGACCGGCGTCGAAGTCGCGCTGCCTGTCGGCGATCCGCACCTGTGGGATCCCGACCATCCCGAACTCTACGATCTCGATATCGCGCTCACAAGCGGCGATTCCGTAAAGAGCTACTTCGCGATGCGGACCGTGGAAACCCGTCCCGACGCCGCCGGCCACATGCGCATCTTCCTGAACCACAAGCCGCTCTTTTTGATCGGACCGCTCGACCAGGGCTGGTGGCCCGACGGACTCTACACCGCGCCTACCGACGACGCCCTCCGTTTCGACATCGAAGCCATGAAAAAGATGGGCTTCAACATGGCGCGCAAACACGTCAAGGTGGAGCCGGCACGTTGGTATTACTGGTGCGATAAGCTCGGCTTTCTGGTCTGGCAGGACATGCCCAGCGCCATGACCCGCGACGCCGCCACTCGTGTGCGCAAGGGCGCCGCGGTGGACGCCCAATTCCCGCCCGAGCAGGCCGCCGCCTGGGAGCGCGAACTCAAAGCCATCATTCGCAGCCTGATCAACGAGCCGTGCATCATCACCTGGGTGCCGTTCAACGAAGGCTGGGGCCAGCACTCCACCAACGAGGTACTCAAGATGGTGAAGGCGCTCGATCCCACCCGCCTGGTGGATGCCCCCAGCGGCTGGGAAGACCGCGGCTGGGGCGATTTCAAAGACATGCACGAGTACCCCGGCCCCAACATGTTCGCCGTGATGAAAGACCGGGTCAGCGTGCTGGGGGAATTCGGCGGGCTCGGCCTGCCGTTGCCCGGCCACCTGTGGTGGGATAAGCGCAACTGGGGCTACCGCACCTTCGAGGACCAGGCGAAACTCCAGGCTGGCTACGAAGCGCTGATCGAGAAACTCGGCTCGTTCGTTCAGCAGGGCCTCGCCGCCGCGGTCTACACCCAGACCTCCGACGTCGAAGGCGAGGTCAACGGCCTCATGACGTACGACCGCAAAGTGATGAAGTTCGACGTTACGAAACTCGCGGAACTCCACCGCAAACTCATTCAATCGGTGACCAAATAACATGACCACGACACCCTTCCGGCTCGACGGCAGGCGCGCACTGGTGACTGGCGGCGCGAGCGGTATCGGCGAGCAGTGCTGCCGCGTGCTCACTGCCGCCGGCGCCAGCGTGATCGTCTGCGATGTCGATGCCGCGCGCGCCGAGGCGCTGGCCACGGAACTTCCCGGCGCGAGCGCGCTCGCCTGCGACATTGCCGACGAGGCCTCGGTTGCGGCGCGCATTGCGCCCGTTCCGGCGCTGGATATTCTGATCAACAGCGCCGGCATCGGGCTAGTGGGCGGCATCGAGGAGACCTCTCTGGCCGACTTCCACCGCCTGTTCCGTGTCAACGTGGACGGCACCTTCCTGGTGACTCGCGCGCTGCTGCCGCGCCTCGTGGCCGTGCGCGGCAGCATCGTGAACATCGGCAGCGTCGCCGGCTTGATCGGGGTCAAGCGCCGCTACGCCTACTGCGCTACCAAGGGCGCGATCGTGGCCATGACGCGGCAGCTTGCCGTCGATTACCCCACGCAGATCCGCGTCAACTGCATCTGCCCGGGTACGGTGGAGAGCCCCTTCGTCGAGGGCTACCTGGAGAAGTACCACAAGCACGAGAAGGAAGAGACGCGCGCGCAGTTGCACGCGCGCCAGCCAATTGGCCGCATGGGGCGCCCCATCGAAATCGCCCACATGGCGCTCTATCTCTGCTCGGCTGAGGCCGAATTCTGTAACGGCAGCGTGCTGACCATCGACGGCGGCTGGACCGCGGCGTAACGTCGGCGCGAGCCGCCGCGGCGATATCGCCAGCGAAGATCTCGTGGCAAAGCGCACGAAGTAGGTACCGCCGGGCCTCGCCTGCTTGATTATTTCCTTGCGTCCGATATATTTTTCGATATATCGTACGATATATCATGAGCAAAGACTTCTGGGCCGGGTTCGGCTTCCCAGGCGGCACCCCATGGACCGGATTCGCCTTCGGCCGGGGCGCCCGCTTTTTTGAGGCTGGTGAAATCCGCCTCGCCATCCTCTCGCTGCTCAGCGAGGGACCCAAGCACGGATACCAGTTGATGAAGGAGATGTCGGAACGCTCCGGCGGCGTCTACAAAGCCAGCGCCGGCACGGTCTACCCCACCCTGCAGCAACTCGAGGACGAAGAGTTGATTTCCAGCGACCAGCAGGGCGGCAAGCGCATCTACCACCTCACGCCCGAAGGACTCCGCGAACTCGAGCGCGACCCCGATGCCGTGCGCCGCATCTGGGAACGCACCAACCAGTTCTCCGGATGGGACCGCATCATGACCCCGGGACATCCCTTGTTCCCGGTGCTCGGGCAGGTGCTGAAAGCTGCGATTCTGGCCGCGCGCCGCGCCGGACCGGACCGCGTCCGTGTCATCCTGGAACGTACCCGCAAGCAACTCGAGGAGTTGTAACGCATGGGAATCGGGATTCGCATCGAAAACCTGCGCAAGGTCTATCACACGCCGCCGCCCATGGCCGGGCGCGGCGCCGGCTTCTCCTTTACCGCGGTCCGCTCGGGCGGCGAGAAGGGGAAGAACGACAAGGGCAAGAAGAAGATCGAACTGGTGGCCCTCAACGACGTCTCTTTCGAGATTCGCGCCGGCGAAATCTTCGGTCTCCTCGGACCCAACGGCGCCGGCAAGTCCACCACCATCGGTATCCTGACCACGCGCACCGAGCCCAGCGGCGGACGCGCCTTCATCGGCGACCACGACGTGTGGCGCGATCAGGTGCGCGCCAAGCGATTGATCGGTGTGGTGCCGCAGCGCCCCAACCTCGACTTCTCCCTCACGGCGCGCGAAATCCTGGTCTTTCACGGCGCATACTTCGGGCAGAGCAAGGCGGAGCGGGAACGCCGGGCCGACGAGTTGCTGGAGAAGTTCAAACTCACCGACCGTGGCACTCACATGGTCCGCACGTTCAGCGGTGGGATGATGCAGCGGCTTTCCATCGCGCGCGCCATGATGCACGATCCCGAGGTCCTATTTCTCGACGAACCCAGCGCTGGCCTCGACCCGCAGACGCGCCTGCTGCTCTGGGAGACCATCCGGGAATACAATCGCGGCGGCAAAACCATCGTGCTCACCACGCACTACATGGACGAAGCCGATGCCCTCTGCGAGCGCCTCGCCATCATCGATCACGGGCGCATCATCGCGCAGGGGACACCCCAGGAACTGAAGTCCTCCATCCCCGGCGGTTATCTGCTGAGGTTGCGCTTCAACCAGGCGCCCGACGGCCTGCTGGCGCAATTGCACGAACTGCCTGGGGTCACCGAAGCGCGCAGCACGGACCACATCGCGGTGGACCTCTATGCCGACCGCGGCGGACCGCTCATCGC
>JAFDVU010000117.1 GCA_018268835.1 Acidobacteriota bacterium
AAGGCGATGTTCACCTCGTCGAGTTCGATGTTGCCGCTGACGATCAGCCGGTTGTCAGTGCGCTTCCCCGCGTTGCGGATTCCGTACACGGCGGCCACCGCCGCCAGCAGGATGACAATCAGTATCGGTAGTCTCTTCTTCATTGCCAGTCTCTTCCCGGTGCTGTTTATGAATTACTGGACCATCTTGCGGACCGCGCCCATGGCCTGCGCCAGGTCGATGCGCGCCACGTTGTAGTTGTAAAGCGCCACGGTCTGGTTGTCGCGCGCGCGCTCCAGGCGGCTCTGCGCGTCGGTGACCTCCACGGTGACAGCCACGCCGGCGTCGTAGCGGCGCCGCGCCTGGGTGAGTTCGCTTTCGGCAAGCTGCAGGCCTTCGCGCGCCACCTGCACCTGATCCTCGGCCGAGTGCAGGGCATCGAGCGCGAGGCGGACGTCCAACTCCACCTGCTGCCTGATGTCGGCGGTGCGGATCTTCTCGGCGCGGTACTGCGAGGCGGATTCCGCGCGCCGCGCGTCGCGCCGTCCGCCGTCGAAGACAGGGATCCGCACCGAGATGCCGTAGGTGCGGGTGGGGACGGACGCGTCGAACCCGGTGCCGTTGGCGCCGTAATCGCCGAACGCCGCCACCGAGGGCAGGCGCTCCAGTCTGGTCGCGCTCGCCGAAAGGCGCGCGCTGTCTTCGCGCTCGCGCTGCGCTTCCAGGTCGGGACGCTGCTTGAGCGCCTGCGCGCGCGCCGCATCCAGGGTTACAGGGTCCACCGGGACGTAGTCCAGCTTATCCGTGAGTACGATTTCGGTATCCAGCCGCAGGTTCAGGGCGCGCAGGAGTTGCAGGACCGCGCTGCGCCGCGCGTTGTCGCTCACCAGCAGGCGCTGGCGGTCGTTGGCAAGCTGCACGCGCGCGCGGGTAATCTCGATGCCGGTGCCGGTGCCGGCGGCCTTCTGGTTCTCGGCCTGCTTCAGTACGGCTTCGGAGAGCGCGATGTTGGCCTGCGCCACCGCCACGTCGGCATCGGCGCGAATCGCCGCCAGGTAGGCGCGGGCCACCTGCGCCGCTACCTGCTCGCCGGCGCCGTTCACGTCCGATTTCGCCGCCGACACCATCGTCTTCGATGCCTGGTAGCGGCGGATCGACGCGAAGTCGAACACGTTCTGTACCGCTGATACGCGCGCATCGATCGTGCTGAACGGACCCACGAAGGTCGGGATGCTGAATCCCGGGATGGGGAACGTGAAGTGGATGCCGAAGGCGGCCAGGTTGCGCGTCTGGTTCTGCGCGCTGAACGCGCTGGAAAGGTTCGGTAGCAGCGCCGAGCGCGACTGCGCCGAGCGCGATTGCGCCTGCTTCAACGCCTCACCGGAAAGCTGCACGCGCGTGTTACCGTCCGGCGCCATGGCCAGCTGCACCGCCCGCTTCAGGCTCAGTTCGAGCGGCGCCGCGGCCAGCGGCCCCGCCAGCAGAATCGCCCACATCCATCGCATCTACTTGGCCTCCTCGTTTTCGCCCGGCGCGTGAAAACCCGCCGCCAGAAATCTCGCCAGCCGCCGCAGTCGCACGGTGAAATCGCCCCCCAGGTTTTCCAGGACGGGTTGTCCGCACAAGGTGTGGGCCATCGCCCCGATCATGAAGTGCACCCGCCACATCAATTCCTCGTGGCTCAGTTGCGGCATTGCCTTCTCGAGCGCGCGCACAAATCGCGTCGCCGAATCCCGAAAATGGCGCGCCGCGATCTGAGGCATCATCCCCTCGTTGAGCATCCGCCCCATGAGCCGGACGAACATCGGGTTCGCTTGCGCCACTTCCGCGGTCGGCATCAGGAAGGCGGCGATGATCCTTCCGGCATCGAGCGGTCCGCCGGCGGCTTCTGCTTCCGCTTGGGCCAAAAGCTTCAAGCGGTGATCCGTTACGGGGCCGATCTTGCGGGCCAGGACGGCATCCAGCAGATCTTCCTTGGAGCCGAAGTGGTAATGTACCGCAGCGACGTTAACCTCTGCTTCTGCAATCACTTGGCGCAGAGATGTGGCGGCGTAGCCCTGGCTGCCGAAGAGCCGCTCGGCGGTGTCCAGGATCTTCTGTTTCGTGTCAATCATGTGATTGAATTAAGCGGTTGATTGAATTATGCGATTGACTGCTCGCGGTTGTCAAGAGGCAAATTTCGACGGTCGCACGGCCGGTTGGCTTAGGATAGACAGTTGCGCCTGGGTATCCATACTTCCACTGCCGGCGGACTCGAAGGGGCCGCGCGGAAGGCCGCCGATCTCGGCGCCAACACCTTTCAGATCTTTTCGGCGAGCCCGCGCATGTGGCGCGCCGCTCCTCCCGATGCGGAGCAAGTCCGGCGGCTGCGCGCCGCGCGCGACCATTTCGACCTGAAGCCGCTGGTGATCCACGTCAACTACCTGGTGAACCTGGCATCGCCCGACCCGGTGATCCGCGCCAAGTCGATCGCCGGCTTCCGCGGGGAACTCGAGCGCGCGCTGGCCATCGGCGCGGAGTATCTGGTGGTGCATCCCGGCAGCCATCGCGGAGTCACGGTGCAGGAGGGGATCGCAGCTTTCGCGGAGGGCATGGAGGATGCCGCGCGCGGGCTGGATACGCGCGGCGTCACGGTGCTGCTTGAAAACACCGCCGGCGCGGGCAGCCATCTCGGCAGCCGGTTCGAGGAACTGCGCGCGATCCGCGACCTGTCGGCCGCGCGCGGCGGTCCGGCGGTGGGCTACTGTCTGGACACTTGTCACCTGCTCGCCGCCGGCTTCGATCTCGCGACCGAGGACGGGTTGCGCGCGACGCTGCGCGAGGCCGAAGCCGTGCTGGGGCTGGCCAATGTGCGGGTCATCCACGCCAACGATTCGAAGGGCGCGCTCGGCTCCCGGCTGGACCGCCACGCCAGTATCGGCGAAGGCCACATCGGGCGCGCGGGGTTCCGGCGGATCCTCACGCATCCGCGACTGCGCGGCAAGCCGTTCATCCTGGAGACGCCGGTGGAGGAAGACGGCGACGACCGCCGTAACCTGGACACGCTGAAGCGCCTGGCGCGCGCGGCGCGCCGACAAGTGGTACGCTGATGTTCCGCGGAGGCATTACGGATGCAGCGCAATCTACGTCGATTCCCGTTTCCGGTTCTGATACTGGCTATGTCGATCACCAGCAGCGTCCATGCGGCGGACCGCGTCAAGGTCGCCGGGGGCACGCTGGAGGGCGCCGGCTCCCTGCCGAGCGGCGTGCGTGAATTCAAAGGCATCCCTTACGCTCAGCCGCCCGTCGGCGCGCTGCGCTGGGCGCCGCCCGCGCCCGTGAAGAGCTGGAGCGGAGTGCGTCCGGCGAACAAGTTCGGACCGCGCTGCATGCAACTGCCGATATTCGGCGACATGAACTTCCGTTCCGACGGGGTGAGCGAAGACTGTCTCTACCTGAATGTCTGGACGCCGGCGAAGTCGGGCCGCGAGAAACTCCCGGTGCTGGTCTACTTCTTCGGCGGCGGCTTCATGGCCGGCGACGGCTCCGAACCACGCTACGAAGGCGCGTCCATGGCGGCCAAGGGGATCGTCGCGATCACGGTGAACTACCGGCTGGGAGTATTCGGCTTCTTCGCGCATCCCGAACTCACGAAGGAATCGCCGCACCACGCCAGCGGCAACTACGCGCTGCTGGATCAGAGCGCCGCGCTCGAGTGGGTGCGGAAGAACATCGCGGCCTTCGGCGGGGATCCGCGCAAGGTGACGATCGCGGGCGAGAGCGCGGGTTCGATCTCGGTGAGCGCTCAAATGGCCTCGCCGCTTTCGCGCGATCTCATGGCCGGCGCCATCGGGGAAAGCGGATCCATTATGGGCGCGCTCTCCGCCGTGCCTCTGGCGCAGGGGGAGGAGAGCGGCAGGAAATTTCAAGCGCTCATGAACGCCGCCGACCTGGCCGCGCTGCGCGCCATCCCGGCGCAGAAACTGCTGGAAGCCGCCGGCCAGCGCGGCGTGCCGCGCTTCAGCCCGGTTGTCGACGGCTACTTCTTCCCCGAATCCCCCTTCCAACTCTTCACCGCCGGAAAGCAGGCGCACGTGCCGCTGCTGGCCGGATGGAACTCCGAGGAGTCGAACGCCCGCGCCGTCCTGGGCCAGGATGCGCCCACGCGCGAGAATTTCGAAAAGGCCGTCACGCGGCTGTACGGGGAGAATGCCAAGGCGGTGCTCGCCGAATACGCTCCGGCGACTGACGCCGACGTGCTGCAGGCGGCGACCGACCTGGCCAGCGACCGGTTCATCGCCTGGAGCACCTGGAAGTGGATCGACAGTTGCGCGGCCACGGGCGGCAAACCGGTCTACCGCTACTACTACTCGCATCCGCGTCCGCGCATGAACCCGGCGATGGGCAACGTGACTCCCGGTCTCGCCGGCGGCGTGATCCGCAACTCCGGTACGGCCGCCCCGCCTCCGCCCGCTCGCGGCGCCGTGCACTCCGCGGAGATCGAGTACGCCATGGGCAACCTGGATTCGAACAAGGTCTACGAATGGACCGCGGACGACCACAAGGTATCGGCCCTGATGCAGGAGTATTTCGCCAACTTCATCAAGACCGGCAACCCCAACGGCAAAGGCCTGCTGGAATGGCCCGCCCTCAACGACGGCGCCACCGTGCGCTACATGCACATCGATGTGGAACCGCGGGTGGAGACGGAAGCCCACCGCGGCCGCTACCTACTGCTGGAACGGCTGATGGCGCCGCCGCGGCCGTAGCGCGGCGCGCCGCGAATCAACCGATCTTCTTGGGCAGGTCCGTCATCGGACCCATCCACTCGAGTTGCCGCTCGATGTCCTGGTGGAGTTGGTACTTGCGGACCACGCCGGCGACTTTTTCGCCGCGCACGTCGATCTTCGACAGGTCGTACTGCCCGATGCCGAAATCGCCGCAGTAGCGCAGGTAGCCGACCCACTCGGGATTGATCCCCATGGCCTCGACGGCCACACGGTCGGCGGCGACGAAATCGCGCGAGGCGATGGCGATGCGCGAGGGTACCGGGGTACCGGAGGACGGGCCGTTGCCCTCCATCCCCTCGTAGCCGTCGATGAGCGCGGCGTGCCAGTAGGGGACCATGGCCTGGGCGGTGAGGAAGATGTTGTACACCGTTTGGCGCAGGCCGTTGTGGGTGACGCGCTTATCGTTCCACCGCGGCGTGCTGCGTCCGACGCTGTGCAGCGGCGCGCCGAGCGTCATGTTTTTCACCGAGAGGCTGGCCACGACCACGTTGTGGGTTTTGGTCATGGCCGAACAAATGACGAACGCGTCGGGGTCGAACAGGCGGGCGGCGAGGCGCGCGGGCGCGGCGTGGAGATCGTAATTGATGAGCGGGAGGACTTTGTACGTGGCTTCACGGTTGAGATCGACCAACTGCACCTTCTCTGCCTTGCGTTCGGCGGCGAGACGGTTGTAGCCGAACTGCTCGAAGCCGTCCATGGTGTCGCCGGCGCTGGCTTCGGCGATCATGACCGGGCCTTTGAAGCGGGGTGCGAGGTAATCGAGGATGCCGTGGACCGCATCGGGATGGCTGGCGGCGAGCTGGTTCGTGGTGGAGACGAAATTGGTCTTGATGACCGCGTATTTCTTGGTCTTCAGCACCGGCAGCAGTTGGTCGTCGATGGCCGCGAGCGCGTCGGCGGCGTTCTTGCGGCGGCTGTCTCCTTTGACGAGCGAGACGGTGGAGCGGCGCGCCTGGGGTGCCTGCTCCTGCGCGAAAAGGGGCCGCCATGGGCGGAGCGCCGGAGCGAATGCGGTGAGTTGCAGCATCGTGCGGCGGGAAAACGTGGTTGGCATCGATATCCTCCCGGTTTACAATTTGGATATTAGCATCTCTTAATGATTTTGTAGGAGACTGTGATGGAATTGTCTTCATCCCGCCGCAGGTTTCTGGCCGCCGGCCTGAGCCTTCCCGCGGTCGCGTCCGCGACCCAGACCCGTTCCGCGGAACCGCAGGCCCCAGCCAAGGGCCCGGCATCCGCTCCGAAGTTCACGTATCGCACCCTGGGCAAGACCGGGCTCAAGGTGACCAGTGTCGGATTCGGCTGCATGATCACCTCCGACGGCAGCGTGGTCGAGCGCGCGGCGGACCTGGGCATCACGTACTTCGACACCGCCCGCGGGTACCAGAGCGGCAACAACGAGCGCATGGTGGGGGCGGCGCTGAAGAACAAGCGAAACCAGATCACGCTGTCCAGCAAGACGCACGCGGGTTCGCGCGAGGAGGCACTGCGCGACCTGGACACGTCCCTCAAGGAGTTGGGCACGGACCACCTGGACATCTGGTACCTGCACGCCAAGTCGAATCCGGGCGAGGTGACCGCCGAGCTGATCGATGCCCAACAGACGGCGAAGAAGGCGGGCAAGATCCGGTTTGCGGGCGTGAGCACGCATGGCGGCCAGACAGAGCTGATTCCGTTCCTGGCCAAGCACCCATCGATCGACGTGATCCTCACCGCGTACAACTTCACGATGGGGACGGAACTGGAACGGGCGATCGAAGAGGCGGCCAAGGCGGGCAAGGGCGTCGTGGCCATGAAGGTGATGGCGGGCGGCTTCCGGAGGCTGCGCCAGGGCGACCCGAATTACAACCGGCTCAAGCAGGATGGCGCGCTGCTTTCGGCGCTTAAGTGGGTGATGCGCAATCCCAACGTGGGCACGACGATTCCCAGCATGACCGACATGGATCAGCTCGAGGAAAACCTCAAGGCCATGGCGCAGCCCTGGGGCGCGGCGGACGAGAAACTGCTCACGGCCCACCTGGAGCGGATCACGCCGCTGTATTGCCGCATGTGCGGGCAGTGTTCGGGAACGTGCCCCAAGGGGCTGCCGGTGGCCGACGTGCTGCGCTACCTCACGTATGCCGAGGGCTACGGGCAGTTCGCTCTCGGCCGCGAGCACTTCAGCCAACTGGCCCCGCGGCATGCCGCGGTGAAGTGCAACGAGTGCCCGGTGTGTTCCGTGCAGTGCCCCAACGGCGTGCACGTGGCGGAGCGGCTGATCCGCGCGCAGGAGTTGTTCGCTTGAGGCGCGCGGCGGGTCTATTCCTGGCGATGGCGGCGGCTGGGTGGTGCCAGCCGCCGCAGCCTTCCTGCGGCATGGTGCCAGGGTGGAGCCAGCGCGGGGAAGCGCGCAGCTACGAGGCCGAGAACCTGTTCGAATACATGGACGGCAACGCCGAGGGCTACCTGATTTACGGCTTCAAGACGATGCGCGGGGTGACGTGCGTGAAGGACGGCGTGACCCTGGTGATGGATATTTCCGATATGGGGGATGCCGATTCGGCGTTCGGAATCTTCAGCGCCAATCGCGATTCGCGGCAGCCGACGAGCGCGATCGGGATGGGCGGGCAGATCGTGCCGCGGCGCGCCATCTTCGCCAAGGGCGGCTACTATGCGGAGATCGCGGCCAATCCGGAAGGCGATTATACGGCGATGCTGAAGCAGTGGACGGGAGAACTGGACAAGATCATCCCCGGGACCACGACGCCTCCGGCGGCGCTGAACTGGTTCCCCACCCAGAAGCGGCAATCCATCCGGCTGGTGCCGGAGAGCGTGCTGGGCATTCGCATCCTGAGCCGGGGATACGCGGCGCAGTACGAGTTCGCCAAGGCGTTCGTGGTGACGGAGGCAAGCGAGGAATCGGCCGCGGCGGCGATGAAGAAACTGCGCGCGCGATATGCGGAGACGTCGGACGCGAAGGCGGGCGACGAGGCGTTTCAGGCGAAGGATCAGTACCTGGGGCGGCTGTGCTTTTTCCGCAAGGGGAAGTACCTGGGCGGATACGCGAATGTAGCCGACGGGCAGGATCCGGTGGCGCTGGCGGCCGCGCTGGCGGCGGGAATCCGCTAAGCCGGCATCCGGTAAAGCCGGCGCTACCAATTACGCCGCCGGGGGCGTACAATGACGGCAGCGGAGGTGCTTATGCCGCTTCCGGAGCGAGTTCGGGAATTCCTCGATTCCCACGAGACTCCTTATACCATTACCGCGCACAGCAATGCCTTCACCGCGCGGCAGGTGGCCCTGGCGGAGCACATGCCGCCGCGGACATTCGCCAAGACGGTGGTGGTGTTCGGCGACGGCGAATATCACATGATCGTGGTCCCGGCCAGCCGGCTGGTGGATCTCCAAGAGGCGAGGCCCGTGCTTGGGCTGAGCCACCTGCGCCTGGCTTCCGAAGAAGAGCTGGCGCAAATTTTCCCCGATTGCGAAGTCGGGGCAATGCCGCCGCTGGGGCCGCTCTACGGCTTCGCGGTGTATCTGGACGGCAGCCTGGCCGCCGAGGACAGCATCGCGTTCAACGCAGGCAACCATCACGAAGTAGTTCACATGAAGACGGCCGATTTCCGCCGCCTGGTGAGGCCGCTGGTGGTTTCGATTGTGCGGGAAGCGGTGGGCTACTACGGCGGATAAGTTCGGCGAGGGCCGATGAATCAGGGGTAGCGCGGAAGGCGGGGAGGGAGTGCGCGTCCGGCGTGAAAGGCGCGCGTGATCTCTCCGGCGAGCCGCAGGTACCAGTCGGCGGGGAGGGTCGTCCCGTCCGCGTCGAGTGTGAGCCAGAAACCTTCATCCGGCGCGTCGGCGCGGCGCGGGGCAAGCTTGAACATGGCGGTGGACTCGTTTACCTCGTCGAACATGGCGATCTTCAGTAACGTGGCGCCGGCGGCGCGCGCGTTCACGGCCTGTCGCCAGAGGAACTCGCCGCGGTTGCGCGGGATCTGATTCTCCGCGGCGTCGCGGTTGAGGTTGTGCCAGGAGAAGCCGGGAAAGATGACGGGCATGTAGAGCTGCCCGTGGGCGCGCAGTTCGGCGAGGTCGGGCTCGAGCTGCGAAGCGCGCCAGGCGTCGGCCTGTTCGGCGTTGCGATAGCGGCCGACGGTCCAGGGCTGGACCACGTCCATCATGCGGTAGACATCGCTCCACGCGGGGTCGGGCGCGGCGTCAGCGGTGCGGGTGCGCCAGCGTGAGGGAGTGCCGCCGATGTAGACCACGCGGTAGCGCGGCTCGGCTCCGGAGCGGAACCAGCGGACGATTTGGGCGGCGGCTTCGGGGGATGCGGGCGGATGCTTGCCGTCGCCCAGCCCCATGCCCCAGACGGAGAGCACGGGCTTGCCGTTGTGGTGGAGATAGTTGGGGTGGGCGGTGACCTTGACGGTGTCCACCAGGTAGATCCAATCGTCGCGGAGTTGCCGGGCGAGGGTGTCTTCGCGGCCGCCGGAGATATCGTACTCGATGGCGAAGACGCGTCCGGTGGCCGCGGCGGCGGCCATGACGTTGCGCAGGACGGCCAGGACGCCGTCGAGGCCGTATTCGCGCATCCACTCGAAGTGGCGCAGAACGATGCGGGGGGTGCGCGCGCTGAAGAGGTAGGCGGGCTTGCCGGAGATGCTCATGCCGGGGATGGCGCAGAGGTCGGCGGGGGCGAACTCGCTCAGGTCGGGGTACATGTCGATCACGAGCGTGTCGGGGCGCGGGATGCCGCGGGACCAGTGCGACCAGTTGTTGGGATTGCCGCCGGGACCGGGACAATCGAACCAGCCCTGGTATCCGAACAGGACTTTGCCTTCGAGGGTGGAAGGGTCCACGGGGCCGGCGGCGGGGAGTGCCGCGCAGGTGAGGAGGACGAGAGCCGCACAGCGCGGGTGCATGGACTTGAGTTTAGCGTGTCGAGTTGCGACGATCATCGCTGATGCGACGACTCGTGATCCTGCTACCGGTACTGGTGCTTTGGACGCTGCCCGCGTCCGGACAACTTTCGCGCAATATGCAGGAGTGGCTGGCGCGGCTGAATTCGGGCGAGTTCAGCGGGGCGGGCGGAGGAGCCGGCGGCGGGCGGAGAGGCGGGGGAGGCGGGCCGGGGCGGTGGGTGGACGGCGGCAAAGGCTACACCGCGATCGAGCGCGGCGAGGGCGGCGCGTCGATCGTGCGCTACGACACGGCGACGGGGCGGCGCGAAACGGTGCTAAGCGCGGAACAGTTGACTCCGCCGGCGCTGGGCAGGCCTGTGGGGTTCGTGGACTACGCGGAATCGGCGGACGGGAAGCACCTGCTGTTCGCGACTAATCCGCGGCCCACCATGATCCGCAAGACGGCGTACGAATACTGGGCGCTCGATCGCACGAGCGGCGCGTGGCGCAGACTCGGCGGCGCGTCGCCCTCGGTGTTGTACGCGACGCTTTCGCCGGACGGGACGCGCGCGGCTTATGTGCGCGAGAACAACCTGTTTGTGGAAGACATCGCGAGCGGCGCGGTCACGCAACTCACGCGCGACGGGAGCGCCAATATCATCAACGGAACGTCGGACTGGGTGTACGAGGAAGAATTCTATCTGCGCGAGGGTTTCGCGTGGAGTCCGGACGGGCGGCGGATCGCGTACTTCCAGTTCGATCAGAGCGGAGTGCCGGAGTTCGCGCTGATCAACTACACGGATCAACTGTACCCGGTGATCACGAAGTATCCGTATCCGAAGGCGGGCCAGACCAACGCGGCGGTGCGGGTGGGCGTTGTGGACGCGGGCGGCGGCGCGACGGTGTGGATCAAAGCGCCGGGCGAAGCCCGCAACACGTACATTCCGCGCATGGCGTGGACGGCGAATTCGCGCGAGGTGGTGCTGGAACATCTGAACCGCCTGCAGAACACCAACACCGTGCTGCTGGCGGATGCGGCGACGGGCGCGGTGCGGACCATGTTCCGCGATCAGGACGCGGCGTGGGTAGATATCAACAACACGTTCACGTGGCTGGAGGGCGGCAGGCGGCTGTTGTTCGAGAGCGAGCGCGACGGGTGGCGGCACGCGTACGCGGTCTCGCGCGAGGGCGAGGCGCGGCTCATCACCACCGGCGCGTTCGATCTGCTGTCGATCGCCGGGGTGGATGAGGCGGGCGGGTGGCTGTACTACATCGCGTCGCCGGAAAACGCGACCCAGCGATACCTCTACCGGTCGCGGCTTGACGGGAGCGGGCATAACGAGCGCGTGACGCCGGCGGATGAGTCGGGCGTCCACACCTACAACCTGTCGCCGGACTGCCGTTGGGCGTTCCACGGCGTCTCGCGCTTCGACGCGCCGGGTGTGAGCGATGTGGTCTCGCTACCGGATCACCATGTGGCGCGGGTCCTGGCGGACAACGCCGCGCTGCGCGCGAAAATCGCGGGGATTCTGGCGGGGCGGACGGAGATGCTGCAGGTCGCGGTGGGCGGCGGGGTGAAATTGGACGGATGGCTGATCCGCCCGTCGCGGTTCGATCCGGCGAAGAAGTATCCGCTGATCGTGTATGTGTACGGCGAACCGGCGGCGACGACGGTGACCGATAGCTGGGGCGGGAACACGCGGCTGCTGTTGGCCGCGCTGGCGGACGACGGGTACCTGGTCGCGAGCTTCGACAATCGCGGGACGCCGGCGCCGAAGGGAAGGGCATGGCGCAGGGTGATCTACGGCGCGGTGGGGGTGCTGGCGAGCGAGGAGCAGGCGGAGGCGGTGCGCGCGCTGGCGGCGGCGCGGCCGTATGTGGACCTGACGCGAGTGGGCGTGTTCGGATGGAGCGGCGGCGGGTCGATGACGTTGAACCTGATGTTCCGGCATCCGGAGTTGTATCGGGTCGGCGTCGCGGGCGCGCCGGTGCCGGACCAGACGCTGTACGATTCGATCTACCAGGAGCGTTACATGGGGCTGCCCCAGGACAATGCGAAGGGGTATCGCGACGGGTCGCCGATCAACTTCGCGGAAGGGCTCGCGGGGAAGCTGCTGATCATTCACGGCAGCGGTGACGACAACGTGCATTTTCAAGGGACGCAGCGGCTGCTCAACCGGCTGATCGATCTCAACAAACAATTCCAGTTCATGGAGTATCCGAACCGGCGGCACGGGATCACGGGTGTGCACCTGGACACGCTGCGGTACGGATTCTTCGAGGAGTATCTACCCGCGGGAGGGCGCTGACATGATGACCCGTAGACAACTGCTGGCTTCCACGCTGGCCGCGCCGCTGTTGCGCGCGCAGGCGTCGCGCGAGATCCGCTATCGCGAGTATGCGCGGTGTTTGCCGGACTACCTGGCGGCGCTGGCGGGGGAGGCGTACGCGCGGCGCAACGCGCGCATCGCGCGGCTGGGCACGGCGGAGGCGGTCCGGGAGTATCAGGCGTGGGCGCGGAGCACGTTCGTGAAACTGGCGGGCGCGCTGCCGCAGGAGCGTACGCCGCCGAACCTGCGCACGGTGGGTGAGTTCGAGCGTGAGCACTACCGCGTGGAGAAGGTGGTGTACGAGAGCCAGCCGGGCCTGCACGTGACGGCGAATCTGTACGTGCCGAAGGAAGGGAAGGCGCCGTATCCGGGGGTGCTGTTCCAGATGGGGCACAGCAACAACGGCAAGAGTTACGCGCTGTATCAGCGCTGCTGCCAGGGGCTGGCGCAGTTGGGGTACGTGGTGCTCGCCTTCGATCCCATGGGGCAGGGCGAGCGCACGTATTATCCGAAGCCGGGCGGGTGGCTGACGAGTCTGCGGTCGCCGACCGAGGAACACACCATGTTCGGGCGGCAAATGCTGCTGGTGGGAGAGACAGCGACGGGTGCGATGCTGTGGGACGCGGTGCGCAGCCTGGACGTGCTGGCGGCGGATGCGCGGGTGGACGCGAAGCGGCTGGCGACGACCGGACAATCCGGCGGCGGGACGCTGAGCATGATCCTGGCGGCGATGGACGAGCGGTTGGCGGCGGCGGTGATTTGTTCGGGGAACACGGAAAATTTCGCGGTGACGCCGTTTTTGGCGCCGGGGTCGTCGGACGATGCCGAGCAGGATCTCGTCGGGTCGGCGCCGCTCGGGTTCGATCGTTGGGACATGCTGTGGCCGATGGCGCCGAAGCCGCTGTTGGTGGCGGCGAGCGCGCACGACTTCTTCGGCACGTATTCGCCGGCGTACGCGCGCAGCGGGCGGGAGGAGTTCGCGAAGTTGGAACGTGCGTACACAACGCTGGGCGCGGCGGCGAACCTGGGGTATTACGAGATGCCGCTGCCGCATGCCCTTTCGCAGCCCATGCGAATGGCGGTGTACCGCTGGTTCGAGCGGCACCTGAAGGCGGGCGGCGGCACGGTGGCGGAGGAGCCGCCGACGAAGCCGGAGACCGACGAGGCCTTGTGGTGCGGGAAGACGGGGAACGCGGTGCGCGACTTCGGCGGGCGGACGCCGTTTGCGATGACGCGGGCGCGGGCGGGATCGATCCTGACGCCGGATGCGCCGGCCGACCTGCGCGCGCTCCTGGGGATGGACGCGGCTCCGGCGGCGGCGCCGCGGCTGGAAGTGGTGGCGACGACCGGGTATTCGCATTGCACGGTGCAGGCAGTGGAAGCGAGCACGGCCCGGCAGGTGTGGGCTCCGGCGTGGCTGTTCCTGCCGAAGCGCGAGTGGTCGCGGCTGCTGGTAGTGGTCGAGCCGAACGGGCGCAACGGAGCGTGGCACGAGGACGAACTGTGCGATCGTCTGGCGAGCGCCGGGGTCGCGGTGTGCGCGATGGACGTTCGCGGAGTGGGCGATCTGGCGCCCGAGTTCGCTCCGGGCGCGGTAGGGTACGCGCGGTCGCACCAGACGGAGGAAAACTACGCGTGGGCGTCGCTGATCCTGGGGCGGAGCCTGACGGGGCAGCGCGCCACCGACATTCTCGGAATGACGCAGGCGCTGGCGGGGGCGTACCCGCGGGCGGAGATTGTGCTGGCGGCGCGCGAGCGGATGACGGTGCCGGCGCTGTGCGCGGCCGCGCTGGAGCCGCGCATCGCGCGGGTGTACCTGGCGGGGCACCTGATTTCGTGGCGCAGCGTAACGGATACGGAGCGGTATACCGCTCCGCTGTCGAGCATGGCGCCGGATGCGCTGCGGCGCACGGACCTGCCGGAGATCGCGCGTTCGATGGCGCCGCGCAAGGTGATTGTCGCGGGCGCGGTGGATGCGGCGGGTCGCGCGGTGCCGCGGACGGCGGCGTACGAGGAAGTGCGGGAGACGGCGGCGTGGGATGTGGAGACGCTGGCGGGAATTTGAGGGGAGCTTCGAAAGCCCGAGTACTTCCGGCGTGGCAGCGTAGGTTCCGGTTCGATCCAAAGGTCGGCCGGAGGCCGACGGTACCAATGGCGCGGGCGGGGATTTGAGGGGCGGGAACCCCTGGCAAGTGTGCAGGCCGGGAGGCCTGCGCTACTTTAACCAGCGGTCGAGGTTGGCGCGGACGAAGGCGTCATCGGTGAGGTGGGGGTAGGCGGCGGAGACGCGGTCGATCTCTTCGAGTTGATCGGGGGAGAGGTCCTCGGCGGGGTCGAGGCACCAGCGTCCGGCGAGGAGTCCCTGGCGGCGGAGGATTTCGTGGAGGCCGGCGATGCACCCGGCGAAGCGGTTGCGGGCGTCGAAGAGTGCCGCGTTGGCGTCGGTGAGGGCGGAGGCGGAGGCGAGGATTTCGATGGCGCCGCGTCCGCCGTTGGCGCGGCAGTCGTGGATGGCATCGAGCAGTTCGACGGCGCGGCGGGTCCACACGGCCCACTGGCCGAGCAGGCCGCCGCGGAAGGCTACGGCGCCGTTGGCGAGGCGGATGTCGGCGAGGAGGTCGGGGATGATGTTGTCGTCGTTGCCGGTGTAGAGGGCGATTTCGGCGGCGCGTCCGCTCTCAATGACGGCGCGGGCGACATCGAGGGTCTGGTAGCGGTTGAAGGGCGCGACCTTAATGGCGGTGACGGCCTCGATCTCGCAGAAGGCGCGCCAGAACTCGTAGGAGAGCGGGCGGCCTCCGACGCTGGGCTGGAGGTAGAAGCCGAACAAGGGGATGATCTCCCCGGCGGCGCGGCAGTGATCGAGAAGTTGGGTGTCGGTGGCGCCGGGCAGAGCGGCGAGGCTGAGGAGTCCGAGATCGTAGCCGAGGTCGCGCGCGAAGGCGGCTTCGCGCAAGGCCTGTGGGGTGGGGCCGCAGATGCCGGCGACTTTGACGGCGGTTCGGCCGGTGAGCCGCTCGTGTTCGCGGGCAGTGGCAGCGGCGAGGGAGAGCACGGGTTCGAGCAGCGCGATGCGGGGATCGCGGATGGCGAACTGGGTGGTGTGGACGCCGACGGCGATGCCTCCGGCGCCGGCGTCGAGGTAGTAGCGGGTGAGCGCGGCCTGCCGGCGTTCGTCGAGTTTACGCTCCGCGGTGAGGGCCAGGGGATGGGCGGGAATGACGAGGCCGCGGTGGAGGGCGCTAGAATTTGCCATCGGCCACCTCGAAGTGCGTGGGTTTGTCGAGGCTGGCGCCGCCGGATTCGATCCACGCGGCGACCATGGAGAGGAGTTCCTCGCCCGGAACTTCGGGTTCGCCGAGCAACCGGCGGCAGCGGGTGGAATCGCTGAGCAGGGCGGAAGCGCCGGGCGCGTCTTCAAAGCGGCAGGGGCGGCTCCAGCGCGCGGCGAAGAACTGCGCGGCCTGTTGCACGGTGAAGGTTTCGGCTCCGGTGACGTTCAGGGTGGCGGGCGGCGAGGCGCAGTGGGCGAGCGCGCGCAGCGCGTAGGAATTGGCGTCGCGCTGCCAGATGGCGTTGAACGCGGGGACCGCGAGGCTGACCGGTTCGCCGTGCCAGACCTTGCGCGCGATATCGACGGGCACGCCGTAGCGCAGGTCCACCGCGTAGTTGAGGCGGAATATCAGGCAGCGGAGTCCGGCGCGGCGCGAGAAGTACTCGAAGACGCGTTCGCGGGCGAGGCAGGATTGCGCGTACTCGCCCACCGGGGCGAGGGTATCGGTCTCGCAAGAGCCGCCGGCCGCGGGGTCGCGAAATTCGTAGACGTTGCCGGTGGAGAAGGCGACCATGCGGGCGGCGCGGAATCGCTCGGCGGCGATGGCGGGGGCGAGGGTGTTGATGGCCCAGGTGAGGTCGGGGTCGCCGGTGGATCCGAATTTGCGGCCGGTGAGGTGGAGCACGTTGGGACAATCGGGCAACGCGGCGACTTGCGCGCGATCGAGCAGATCGCAGGCGATCCATTCGACGCCGGGGACGGCGGCGGGGCGGCGCGCGGCGGCGAAGATGCGGCGCGGCAGGCCGGCTTCGTCGGCCGTGCGGCGGCAGAGGCGGGCGAGTGAAGGGCCCATCTTGCCGGCGGCGCCGAGGACGAGGATGTCGCCCGGGAGATCGCGCAGGCAGGCGATGTCGCGTGCGGAAGGGCGGGAGAGCGCGTCTTCGAGCGCTTCGGCGGTGGTGGGGGGAGGGATCATTCAGGCGAACTCGGGTCCGGCGATGGCGTATTGCAGGGCGGGGATGCCGCCGGGCGCGTCGCCGGCGCGGAACATGCGGAGGAAGGGGCGTTCGGCGGCGAAGCCGGTGCCGGCGAGCCACTCGGTCCACGTGGAGTCGTGAGTCGGAATGTCGATGCAGAGGGTGGCGCCATCAAGGCGTGAGCAGCAGGCGGCGACGAGGTCGCGGGCGACGGCGCGGTCTTCGGCGACGAGGGGGCCGAGCTGGTGGAAGATGCGTCCGGGGCGGCCGAAGCAGTAGCCGAGCGGGTGGCCGGCGGGGCGCGCGATCCAGGCGGATTCTGGGGCGCGCGCGAGGAGGGAGCGGAGCAGTACGGAGCGGTCGGCGCCGAAGACTTCGCGGTCGCGGGCGAGGACGGACGCGAGGTCGCCGGGGGTCATCGGCCGGACGCCGCCGGTGAAGGGCGGCAGGTGCGCGGCGTCGATGAGGGCGCGGGTGCGCAGGAAGTTGGCGTGGGCGATCATGCCGAAGCGGCGGTAGAGCGGCTCGCCGAAGGGCGTGGCGTCGAGCCCGACGCAGGGGTCGCCGTGCACGGCGTCGAGGGCGCGCTTCATCAGTTGGGAGCCGATGCCGGTGCCGCGGTCGGCGGGATCGACGAGCATCATGGCGATCCAGGAGAGGCCGGGGTAGCGGATCCAGGCGACGGTGCCGGCGGGGCGGCCGTCCTTTTCGGCCAGACAGGCGCCGCAGTTGGGGGATTCGAGGAAGAAGCGCCAGTCGGGGTCGATCTGGTTCCAGCCGGCGGCTGTGCAGAGCGCCAGTCCGGCCGGGATATCCTGCACCGTCATGTCGCGAAGCGCAAGGCCCACGACTGAAGTATAACCGCGGCGATTCGCGGATGCTGCATGCTACATTTGAGCCGGACCGGAAGGAAATGTACAGAAGTGTGGTGTTGACGCTTGCGCTGGCCGCGATGGGATTCGCGGCGGCGGACACGCGCACAGTGGTGCTGGAAGGCGCGCGCGCGGAACAGAAGTGGACGGTGCAGGAACTGGAGCTGCCGGCGGACTGGGCTGGGTACGGCTACCTGGTGCTGGAGTTCCGCTCGTCGTCGCCGCAGCGCTTCCAGTTGCGGCTGTACACGGCCGGCGGCGTGCGCAACGCCGGCATCAATCCGTTCGCGGGAGCGTGGGTGCGGGCGGCGCTGCCGCTGGCGATCTTCCAGGGGCAATCGCGGCAGGGGATGGACATGGCGAGCGTGGCCAACCGGTCGCGCGCGGGGTATTACCTGAATCTGCAAGGACCGTACGGGCCGCTGAACGCGGTGGAGGCGGTGGGGATCGTGATGCAGACGCCGCTCGGGCGGCAGACGTTCGAACTGCGGTCTGTGAAGCTGGCAAAAGAGTCGCCGGGCGATGCGGTGCTGGAGACCAAGCCGCTGGTGGACGAGTTCGGGCAGTGGATGAATTCGGACCGGCGCACGCCGGCGGATTTGAAGCGCGAGTGGGCGCGCGAAACGGAGACGACGAAGCCGGGCGATTTCGGATATTGCCGCTACGGCGGGTTTGCGAAGACGAAGGCGCGCGCGACCGGTTTCTTCCGCACGGAGAAGGTGGACGGCAAGTGGTGGTTTGTGGATCCGGACGGGCACCTGTTCTTTTCGACCGGCGCCGATTCGATGCGGGCGGAGAACGGGACGCGCACGGAGGGCCGCGAGGGCGTGTTCGCCGCGATGCCTCCCGCGGAGTTGCGTCCGGCGGGCAGGCGCGGCGGCGGCGCGGGCGGCGGGATGGTCGCCTTCTACCCGTGGAACCTGCTGCGGCGATACGGCGCGGAGTGGCGTGCCAGGTGGGCGCAAGGCGCGATGGACCGGATGAGCGCGTGGGGGCTGAACACGATCGGCAACTGGGGCGATCCGGCGCTGTTCGCGCTCCACGAAAAGGCCTACGTGGTGCAGTTGAGCGTGATGGGGATGAACGGAGGATGGCTGGGTCTGCCGGACGTCTTTTCCGCGGAATGGGCGGCCGGCGTGGATGCCGGCGTCGCCGGGCAGTGCGGCGCGCGTAAGGACGATCCATGGCTGCTCGGGTACTTCATGGCGAACGAACCGCCGTGGCCGGGCAACGAGCAGGTGATCGTGGACATGATTCTGAAGGCGCCGGAAACGGCGACGCAGCGCGAGTTGAAGTCCTGGCTGGCGGAGCAGGATACGCCCGAGCGGCGCAAGGCGTTCGTGTACCACGCGTTCGAGAAGTACGTGGCGGTGATCGCGGGCGCGTTGAAGCGGCACGATCCGAATCATCTGAATCTGGGGATGCGGTTCGGCGGCGACGCGCCGGCGGAGATGGTGCGGACCGCGAAGGCGTGGTTCGACGTCTTCAGCCTGAACAACTACGATTACGCGCCGAACCAGGCGCGCATCGAGCGCATCTACGCGGAAGCGGGGCTGCCCATGCTGATCGGCGAGTTTCACTTCGGGGTGCCGGGTCGCGGGATGTCGCCAGGACTGCGGCAGGTGGCGACGCAGGAAGAGCGCGGCGTGGCGTACCGGTATTACATGGAGCGGGTGGCGGCGTTTCCGGCGATGGTGGGGGCGCACTGGTTCGAGTGGCTGGACGAACCGGTGACGGGCCGCATGGACGGGGAGAACTACAACATCGGGATGGTGGACGTGACGGACCTGCCGTACGAAGGCATGGTGCGCGGGATGGTGGAGACGCACCGGCGGCTGTTCGACGTCCACAGCGGCAAGGATGCGCCGGCGGAGCGCCGGGCGCGGGTGCAGTGAGCCGGGCGGCGGGTTACTGCAGCGGAGCGAAGTTGAGGCCCTGGACTTTTCCGTCCGGCGCCATCCAGATCCGGCACTCCACGGAACCGTTTTCGAGCTTGACCAGGTAGATGTCGGGACCGGCCGGTCCGACTCCCTTGAACGTGACTGTCCGGATCGCGCCGAGTTGATTGAGGTCCGTCTGGAGTTGGGGCAGTTGACGGCGGGTCGCCTCCGCCAGGTTGGAACTCATCATGTCGAAGTCGGGCTTGCCCTGCCGGAGCCCCTCGATCATTTTGCGCAGCGCGGCTTCGCTACCGGGCGCGGCGGTCTGGTCTTTGAGTCGCTTTGCGACCGCGACGGCTTCTTCCATGAGGACCTTGGCCTGGGCGGCGTCGAGGCGGCGGGCGATCGTATCGCGGCCGTTCTGGTGGATGGTGAGTTGGCTCGCGTCGGCGGTGAATTCGATCTGGGCATCGACGGCTTTGGCGAAGAACAGGGTCTCCGATTGCGGGAAGAACGGCACCTCGGGTTGAACGCCGAGTTTGCCGATGAGGTGGTTGCCTTCGTGCGTGATGAGCACGGCGGGACCTTGCGGGAGGCGATAGGCGCCGGAGTAGCGGGCCAGCAATTCCGGGCTGACCGCGGTTTCCTGGCGCTCGCTGGGCAGGGTCACGGGCAGGCCGAGCGCGGAAAGAGCGAGGCTGCGGGCGATCTCCTCGGGCGGCGTTGCGCCATTCGCGTTCTCCAGCACGACGACGGTGAGTTTGTCGTCGGGGTAGTATTCCAACTCGGTATTGAAACCTTCGATGCCGCCGCCGTGAGAGAAACGCCTGTGGCCGCTCGGCGGGGTGCCCACGTCGAGGCCGAAGGCGTAGTTGTTCTTGAAGGGCGTGGTCATTCTGGCGAGCGAAGCCGGCTGAAGGAGTTTGCCGCCGTACAGTCCCTGTTGCCACTTGAGCAGGTCCAGGGTGGTGGAGTAGAGCGCGCCGGCGGAGAGTGGAATAGTCATGTCGATGTAGCCGGCGTGTTGGAATCCGTTTTTGCCGGCGACGTAGCCCTCGGCGCGGCGGGGGATGATGGCGGAGTTGGAATCGTAGCCGGAGTCCTTCATGCCGAGGGGCGTGAAGATGTTGTCGGTTACGAATCTCTCATAGGTCTCTCCGGTGATTTTCTCGAGCAGGTAGCCGAGCAGGACGTAGCCGGAATTGTTGTAGGCCCACTTCTCGCCGGGCTGAAATTCGAGCGGCTTATCGCGGAAGCGCGCCACGAGTCCGGCAGGCGTGGAGGGGAAGGGTTCGAGCTTCGCGTAATCGGGAAAGCCCGTGAATGAGGGGATTCCGGAGGTGTGGGTGAGCAGGTGGAAGATGGTGACTTTGTCCCAGGCGGCGGGCGCGTCCGGCATGTACTTCTTCACGGGATCGTCGACCTTCAGCTTGCCGCGCTCTTCGAGCAGCAGGATGGAAGCCGCGGTGAACTGCTTGGTGACGCTGCCGAGGCGGAATTTGGTGTCGGGCGTGTTGGGGATGTCCCATTCCAGGTTGGCGAAGCCGTAGCCCTTGCTGAAGATCACCTGGCCGCCGCGCGCGACGAGGATGGTCCCGGTGAACCTCCGGTTGGCCGCGACGGCTTGGACGATCTGGTCCATGCGGGCGGCGTCCTGGGCGAGTCCGGCGCCGGCAAGAAGAAGAGTGAGCGCGAGCGTGAGCCGCATGGATTCCTTGATAGCGCGTTTGCGGGACGAGGACAAGGGCGCGTGTATTCTGGAGGCATGACAGGGACACGCAAGTTGGGAAGCCAGGGACTGGAAGTCTCGGCACTGGGGCTGGGGTGCCTGGGGATGAGCCAATCCTACGGCGCGGCGGATGAGCGGGAGTCGATCGCCACGCTGCATCGCGCGATGGAACTCGGCGTCACGCTGTTCGACACGGCGGAGGTGTACGGACCGTTCGCCAACGAGACGCTGTTGGGGAAGGCGATCGCGGGGCGCAGGCAGAAGGTGGCGGTCGCGACCAAGTTCGGATGGCGCATCGAGGGCGGCAAAGTGGTGGGGCTGGACAGTCGCCCGGAGCACGTGAAGGAGGTCGCGGAGGCGTCGCTGAAGCGGTTGGGGACGGACTACATCGACCTGTTCTATCAGCATCGCGTGGACCCCGAGGTGCCGGTCGAGGACACGGTGGGGGCGATGGCGGACCTGGTGAAAGCCGGCAAGGTGCGGTACCTGGGGCTTTCCGAGGCGGGCGAGGCGAACATCCGGCGGGCGTACGCGACGCATCCGATTTCCGCGCTGCAGAGCGAATACTCGCTGTGGGAACGCAACCTGGAGCCGCGCATTTTGCCGGTGCTGCGGGAACTGGGGATCGGGCTGGTGCCGTTCTGTCCCCTGGGGCGCGGATTCCTGGCGGGCAGCGCGAAGCGGTCGGAGGAGTATCCGGCGGACGACTGGCGCGCGACCGACCCGCGCTTTGCGGGGGAGAATTTCGAGCGCAATCAGCGGGCGGCGGCGACGGTGCGGGAGATCGCGGCGGAGAAGTGCGCCACCGCGGCGCAGGTGGCTCTGGCGTGGCTGCTCGGGAAGGGTGAGGACATCGTGCCCATTCCGGGGACGAAGCGGCGGGCGTACCTGGAAGAAAACGTGAAGGCGGCGGATTTGCGCCTGAGCGCGGAGGAGATGGCGCGGCTGGATGCGGCGCTGCCGCCGGGCACGGTGGCGGGTGAGCGCTACAATCCGCGGCTGATGGCGTATATCGACCGGTAGCCGGGTACGGTTTCCATCGTACGGATTTCCGTGCTGAAACGTGTTGCAAACTAGCGGAAGTCGAATAGAATTGTGGAGTGTTGGCTCCGCAAGTCCGATTCTGGGGGCTGTTCTGGCTGGGGGCGTTAACGGGGCCCGCGGCCATTCTTTCGACGGTACTGATCACGGAAGCGCCGCGCTACGACCCCTCGTGCCCAGACCGGTTCCCCGAAGGCGCGGTGGTGCGCGTGGTGACGGGCGGCGAGAGCCGTTCGCTGGCGCCGGGGTTTGCGGCGAGCGCGTACCCGGCGGTTTCCTTCGATGGGAAGCGGGTACTGTTCGCGGGGAAGGCCAAGCCCGGCGACGCATGGCAGGTGTGGGAGATCGCGCTTGCCGGCGGAGCGCCGCGCCGGATCACGGCGTTCCCGGAGGACGCGATCGCGCCATTCTACGCGACCGCGGACGGGATCGTTTACGCGCGGCACACGTCCGCGGGATTCCAACTGGAACTCGCTCCGCTCGCCGGAGGCGCGGGCGAGCGGTTGACCTTCGCGCCGGGGGACCACATTCCCTCCGGGGTGCTGCGCGACGGGCGGATCCTCTTTGACGCGCCGCACGCCGCGTCGGCGGGGCGCGATGTGTACACGGTGTACACAGATGGCAGCGGGGTGGAAACGATCCGCTGCGATCACGGGCGGGATCGGTACGGCGCCTCGGAGATCTCCTCCGGCGACATCGTGTTCGCGAGCGGCGGGCGGTTGGCGCGATTCACTTCGGCGCGCGCGGTGCAGTTGGATGTGCCGCAAGCCGGGGGCGAGTTCGCCGGGAGAATCGCGGAGGTCGCGGCGGGCGAGTGGCTGGCGACGTACCGGCCGGCGGGCGCGGGGACGTATGGGGTGTACCGCTGGAAGCCGGGGCAGGGCGAACCGGAGAAGGTGTGGACGCGCACCGGAGCGGATGCGGCGGATCCGGCGGTGGTGGAGGCGCGCGAGGTTCCTCGGCGGCATCCTTCGGGGTTGGGCGATCGGGATGGCGCGAACCTGCTCTGCCTGAATGCGTACACGTCGCGGTCGGAAAAGGTGCCTCCGGGGACGGTGGCGGCGGTGCGCGTGTGGGGGCTGGACGATCGGGGAACGCCGGAATTGCTGGGCCAGGGCGGTGTGGAGCGGGATGGGTCTTTCTTCGTGCAGACTCCGGCGGATCGGGCGCTGCGGTTTGAGCTGCTGGACCGCGCGGGAAAGGTTGTGGCGGCGGAGAAGGGCTGGTTCTGGGCGCGGCGCGGGGAGCAGCGGGTGTGCGTGGGGTGTCACGCGGGTCCGGAGCGCGCGCCGGAGAACGCGGTGCCCGAGGTGCTGCGGCATTCCACCGAGCCGGTGCGGATAGGGGTGGTCAAGTGAGAGCCGGGGCCGGGTTGATGGCGGTGATGGCTTTCGCGGGAGCGGCGCAGGCGCCCGCTCCGATTCAGTTCGAGGAAGTGAGCTCGGCGGCGGGCCTCACGTTCACCCACAGTTTCGGCGCGGAGCGGTTGGGGTCGCTGCTGGAGAGCACGGGCGCGGGCGCGGTGTGGTTCGACTACAATCGCGACGGGCTGCTGGACCTCTACGTGACCAGCGGGCGTGACCTGGGCAAGGACATGCATCCGTATCCGCTGCGCAAACCCCCCGCGGCGCCGGCGCGCAATCACCTGTTTCGCAACGACGGTCACGGGCGTTTCACGGATGTGACCGATGCCGCGGGCGTAGGCGGCGACCTCTTCAGCATGGCGGCGGTCGCGGCGGACTACGACAACGACGGCAACGAGGACCTGCTGGTGACCGGCTACGGCAGGGTGATCCTGTACCGCAATCGCGGCGATGGCACGTTTGAGGACGTCACCGCGAAGGCGGGGATGGCGGTGCCGGGATGGTCGGTGGGGGCCACCTGGCTGGACTACGATCGCGACGGGTGCGTGGATGTGTTCATCGGGCGGTACGTGAAGTTCGATCCGGCGTACCGGGCGTATTACGCGGCGGACAATTATCCGGGGCCTCTCGATTACGAGCCCCAGACCAGCGTGCTGATGCGCAACAACTGCGACGGTACGTTCCGCGACGCGAGCGCGCAGGCGGGAATCGCGAAGTTCAAGGGGCGGGCCATGGGGGTCGCGGCGGCGGATTTCGACCTGGACGGTTATCCCGACATCTACGTGGCTAACGATAAGACCGAGAACTTCCTGTTCCACAACCGCAAGGACGGGACCTTCGAGGAAATTGCGG
>JAFDVU010000118.1 GCA_018268835.1 Acidobacteriota bacterium
CTTGACCGGTGTGACGCCGCGCTCGAGCAGGGCGAGGATCTCCTGTTCGATCTCGTGCTCTTCGCTGTCCGGCAGCTTGAAGCCGGAATGGCCGAACACCTTGAGGCCGTTATCCTGGTAGGGATTGTGCGAGGCCGAGATCATCACGCCGGCCACGAAGGGGCCGGTGCGGGTCAGGTAGGCCACGCCCGGGGTGGTGATCACGCCGGCGAAGCGCACGCGCGCGCCCTGGCTGGCGAGTCCTCCCGCCACGGTCTCGGCGATCCACGTACCGGATTCGCGGGTGTCCATGCCGATCAGGATCTCTCCGCCGCGCGCCGCGCGGGCCGCGTCCTTGCCCAGCGCCACTCCGAACGCGAAGACTCCCACCGGATCCAGCGGGTAGTCTCCCGCGACACCGCGAATTCCGTCCGTGCCGAATAACTGTTTTCCCAAGGCTTCCTCCGTTGTTCAGATCTTCTTCATGGTGACCCGGACCACCACTTCCGAGGAACCGGCCAGGCGCAGGAAGGGGTCGTTCACCAGCACGTGGACGTGGAATTCGCTGGTGCCCACGACGTTGGTCAGGTCCACCACGTCGGTGGTGACGCCGTCGATGCGCAGCACGTGGCTGCGCGGCCCGACCACCTCCACCCGGGGCGGCTCCACCTGGGTGGACTCGATCTCATAGCCGTTCTGCCCGCGCCCGGAGAAGCGGACCTCGACCGGCACCATCCGCGCCCTGCGCTGCTCGAACTCGAAGCGCACCTGCGAGGGGATCGCGCGCACCAGGCGCACGCCGCGCGCCAGTTTCACGGTGCCGCCGTCGATGGCGTAGGTGCGTTCCCCGGGCAGCGCGCCGGACATGTCCAGCACCACCGCCGGGCGCACAGTTTCGCCCACGCCGCGCAGTTCGCCGGAGGGTCCGCGCAACTCCAGCACGACGCCGGTCACGGGATCCGAACTGATCTCCAGGTCGTCGGGCAGGTTCTTGTATTCCACGCGCACGGTGGTGAAGGTAGACAGTTCCGGCTCCGACGCCACCAGGGCCCAGATCACGATGGCCACCGCCAGAGAAAGCAGTTTCCACCCGATGTTCTGGATCACCAGAACGCCGAGAAACTTGCGGAGTTTCTTCATAGCATGTCGGTCCGGTCGCTGGATTTGGAGCCGGCGTCGGTCGCCAGCGGAATATCGGCCGGGAACTCGCCGATCTGCATCGAGGTCGGCCGTACGGCTCCGAAGTGGCGGTGGATGTGCTCGACAACATCCTTGATCTCCAGACCCTGAAGCAATTCGCCGAACGACGCCACGGAGATGCGGCCGGTCTCTTCGCTGACCACCAGCGAGAGGCAGTCGGTCTCTTCGGTGATTCCGATGGCCGCGCGGTGCCGCGTCCCGAAGGCGCGGGAAAGCTGCGGGTTGGTGGTCAGGGGCAGGAAGCACGCCGCCGCCGCAATCAGGTTCTTCTGCACGATCACGGCGCCGTCGTGGAGCGGCAGGCCGGGTTCGAAGATGGAGAGGAGCAGGTCGCGCGAGACGTGCGCTTCCAGGCGCACGCCGCTTTCGATAAAGGTGCGCAGCCCGATATCGCGCTCCAGCACGATGAGCGCGCCGGTCTTGCGCTCGGCAAAGTACTCCACGGCGAGGATGATTTCGTTGATCTCTTCCGGCGCGCGGAAGCCCTGGCCGAAGCCGAACCAGTTCTTGCGCCCGATGCGCGCCAGCGTGCGCCGGATCTCGCTCTGGAAGAGGACGATGATGGCCAGCCCCAGATACGGCACGATGAACGAAAGCACCGCGCGCAAAGCCTCCAGCCCGGCCCACACCGCAACGGCGTAAATCGAAACCATGGTCAGGATGCCGATCAGGACGTGGAAGGCGCGGGTGCCGCGCACCACCATGAGGACTTCGTACACGACCACCGCCACCAGGAGAATATCCAGCACGTTGACCATGGTGAGGGCCGGCAGTGGCGGAAGGAAGCGGGCAAATCGGTGCATCGGCGTTCCAGACCCATCTTAACCCGGAGTACTCGCGCAGTCCTAAACGCTGCCGCTACAATGAATTAATGCCATTTGTGTCCGTTCCCGAAGCGATCGAGGAAATCCGCGCCGGCCGCATCGTCGTGGTGGTGGACGACGAGGACCGGGAGAATGAGGGCGACCTCACCATCGCCGCCGAAAAGGTGACGCCCGAGATCATCACGTTCATGGCGGTTCACGGGCGCGGGCTGATCTGTCTGGCGCTCACCGCCGAGCGCTGCGACTACCTGCGGCTGCCCCCGATGAGTCCGACCAACACGTCCACCTTCGGCACCGCCTTCTGCGAATCCATCGACGCGCGCGACGGCGTCACCACCGGAATCAGTTCCGCCGACCGCGCCCGCACCATCCTGCAGGCCATCGACCCCGACTGCAAGCCGGCCGACCTGGCGCGGCCCGGCCACATGTTCCCGCTGCGCGCGCGCGAGGGCGGCGTGCTGGTGCGCGCCGGGCAGACCGAAGCCAGCGTGGACCTGTCGCGCCTCGCCGGCCTGACGCCCGCGGGCGTCATCTGCGAAATCATGAACGAGGACGGCACCATGGCGCGCGTGCCGCAACTGGTGGAGTTCTGCCTGCATCACGGGTTGAAGATGATCTCGGTGGCCGAGATCATCCGCTACCGGCTCAAGCACGAACGATTCATCCGCCGCATGGCGGAAGGCGTGGTCCAGACCGAGTACGGGGAGTTTCGCGCCATCGCCTATTCAAGCGATCTGAACCCGGAGACGCACGTGGCGCTGGTCCGCGGCGACGTCGCCGGCAAGGAGAGCGTGCTCGTGCGCATGCACTCCCGCTGCATGTTCGGCGACGTATTCGCCTCCACCAGTTGCGACTGCACGCGCCTGGTCCGCCACTCCCTGCGCGCGATCGCCGACGCCGGCGAGGGAGTGCTGGTCTACCTGCACGGCACCGGACCCGGTTTCCGCATCGTGCGCGAAGGCTTCGAAGCGCCGCGCCTGGCGTCCCACGACCGCGATTTCATGCACTACAAGGGCGAAGCCGGACAGCGGCAGTTGCAGCACGAGCACGGCATCGGCGCGCAGATTCTGAGCGACCTGGGGTTGCACACGATCCGGCTGCTGACGAATCATCCGCGGCGGATTGTGGCGCTGGAGGGCTTCGGGATCGAGATCGTCGCGCAGGTGCCGGTGGAGTAGCAGAGCGAAGCGATGCGGGGCCGGCATGAGCCCCGGACGGCTCTCACGGATTACCGGCGATCCCGCCCGACATCGGACGAACGGATTTGATCGCCCCCAAGCAATTCCGCATATTCGCGGGCGTGGGGTACCGGCGGACGGTGTCGTCCGGCTTCCGCCACCCGATCGGCGTCCAAGTGGCATTTCTTGTATTTCTTGCCGCTACCGCACCAACATGGCGCATTTCGCTCGCATTTGGCCGCCACGGCGTGACTCCCGGTATCAGTCTATCGCTTCCGCTGAAGGCGCAGTCCGCCACAACCCTACTCGTCCGCCTTCAGCCACCGCCTCGCCAGCGGAAATACGTCGCGCTCTTCTTCGATCATGTTGTGCTGCGCGATCGCCAGGAATCGCCGCAACAGGTAATCGACGTCGCGCGAATGGCCTGCCGCCTGTGATTCCTCGAGGCGTCCGGCGATCTCCAGCGCTTCGTCATGCTGCGCGCGCAACTTTTCGGCAAGGCGAGGAGCGTGCTCGCCCAGCACCGCGAGAAACCCTTCCTCCGAAGCGTAATGCCGCCTCAGGGCCTCGTGCGCGCGCTGGAACGCCGCCGCGTCGAACCCGCGCGCGAGTCCCTCCAGCGCCGCCTCTACAGCGCGGTGCTCGCGAATCAGCGCGTCCTCCGCGTCTCCTCGTCTCTGCGTCAGTCTGCCTTCCTCACTCCGGAATCCCGTAGCGTTCCGCCAGCGCGCCTGCGTCGACGCCCGCCTCGACTTCCTTCGATCTCAGGTCCGCCGCGGCGCGGCGGATGGCGCGCACCAGGTCGCTGGCCTTGCGTTTGGCGTCGCCCTCCAGGCCGGCGGCCGTATCCTGGACTTCCTGTACGCGGTCGCGCTCGAAGGCGTCCACCGCGGCGTTGAGCTTCGAACGTTCGTCCACCGCGGCCTGACCGTTAGCCGAGAAGAACGCGCGATTCAGCGCGATCAACCCGGCGAGTTCGCCGCGTACGCGCCCCGCGATCGCCCGCAGCGGATCCGGCGGACCCGGCGCCGCGGCGCGCGCCGGAGCGGTAGGCCGCGCCGTCGCGGGTGAATCGTAGATCGCGTTGAAGAACAGCTTGTACGTCCCGTGCGATTGCCCGCGCCACTGCGGGCGGAAGCCGAGCAGGTAGATGCGCCCGTCTCCGTAGAACGCTTCCACCGCCGCCGCCTTGCCCTGGATCCGTTCGGGATGGAGCAGGTAGCCGCTGGCCAGCGGATTCTCGTCCCGCGGATACGCCGCCAAGACGTTGCCGTGGAAGCCGGGGCGCGTGTCGAACGCCGGGCCGCGCTCGAACATCACAATCGGTTCACGCGGCATCCCTGCCGCGAACGGGTGCGCCGGATCGCGCAGTTCCACCTTGAGCAGCGAGCCCGAGCAGTAGAACTGGTCCGCGTTCAGATTGGCGAGCACGTTGACCACGGGCAGGTGGAACTGCTCGATGGCGAACAGCGTGGCGTTGTTAAACAGGATCAGGGTGCCGCCGCCGCGCACGAAGTCGCGCAGCGCCTCCGTGCCGTCGTCGCCGATGCCGCCGGCGTACTCGCCGGGAATCGTCCCCGGGAGGAAGCCGTTGAGGATCGACCGCGGCATCGAATCGGCGATCAGGATGGTGTCGAAACGCTCGCGCAGGTGTCCGGCGCGCACGTCGCCGTTGCGCAGCGTGACCGGCGCGAAGCCGTAGGTTTCCAGGATCCAGCGGGTCCAGCCCTCGTCGATGGAGGGCTGCCACGGGCGGTACAGCCCCAGCCGCGGCTTCTTCACCGCGACCGCGTCGGCCGGCTTCAGCGGCACCGTCTTCAACCGCAGCGAGTGCTTGCGCGCCAGTTCCGCCGCGCGCTCCGCGGATACGCCCGAGAGCACAATCCCGTCCCTGGCGAACGCGGCTTGCGCGCCGCTGGACAACGCCTCGTTGAGCGCCTTCACGCTCTCATTGGTGTCGCGGCCGATAAGGAAGGCGGCATCCCGGCCTTCCACCGCGCCCGCCGGCAGGGTCACCGCCGTGATTGCGCGCAGCCCCGCGCGCTGCTCCCCCGTGACCGGCATCAACACCGCGTCCGCCTCCACCCCCATCTGCATGGGCAGGGTCCACCCGGCCACGTCGTAGGGCCGGATCGGTGGACCGTTGGGCGTGGTGCGCAGGTCCGGGTACTCCTGTTTCTCGAAGAGTTCCTTCACCAGCGGCGAGTAGGGCTGGTCCATCAGGATCACCCACGCGCCGGGGTATTCGCGCCCGTTGGCTGTGAATGGCCGCGTGGCCTCGTGCACCTCGATGCCGTCGAGGAGCAGTTTCTCCACCAGTTCCCCGGCCGTGTTGAGGTCGCGCTGCTCGCGCGGGATGACGTAGGCGAAGGGCGGATCCTGGCGGAACTTGGCGATGTTGTCGCGCGCCGCCTGGTAACGGTTATAGAGGAGTTGTTCGCGGTACCTGGTCGCCGTGTCCAACACGCTCATGGACGCACCCAGCATGTAGTGCACGGCATCGCCCAGCCGCCACCATCCGCCCTTCCACGGGCTCGAGTAGAACACTTCGCTGCGCAGCTGCTGGCGTTCGCGCGGGAAATCGTTCACCGAATAAAAGTGCGGTGTGGCGTAGGCGTAGAGCGCCGTCTCCGTGAAGAAGGAGATGGAGTTGCGGAAAATGTGAGTGAAATCGAGGAAGCCGGGATACCAGTTGTCGAAGCCCACGCGATGCACCGCGCCGGGCATCCCGTGCTCGTCCAGGTAGGCCGCCATGTCGATCCCCATCACGTTCAGCCAGCGCGCCATCAGCGGGTGGATGTTGCTCGAGATCGGCTCGGTGAAGGGCGGAATAAAGATGCGCGTGGGAAACGGCGCGGTCTGGTGGTGGCAATAGAAGATGACCGGCGCCCACTCCAGTTCCGTCTTCGTCACATCGCGCGATTCCAGCATGTTGTTCATGTAGCCGTCGCGATTGTTGTCGTGCCCCACGTACTCCTGGTAGAGATCGGGCAGCGGCGCGACTTCGTAGGGTGTGCCGAGGTTACCGCGATACCAGCGCACCACCTCGTTCTGCCCATCGGGATTCAGCGTGGGCCACAGCATTAATATGACGTTGTCCAGGATGGCGTCGATCTCCGGATCGCCCTGCGTGGACACCAGCTTGTAGGCCAGGGCGATCGATTGCTGTGCGCCGGCGACTTCGGTCGAGTGCAGGCCCCCATCGATGTGCACGATGGCCTTGCCCTCGCGCGCCAGCGCGCGCGCCGCGGCGTCATCCAGTCCGCGGCCCTGCGCGAGGCGCTGCGAGATGTCCTTGAAGCGATCGAGTTGCGCCAGGTTTTTCGGGGAACTGATGATGGCGATCTCCCAGTCCAGGCCGCGCGTCGTCTTGCCGACGTTGATGATTTTGATGCGGTCGCTGGAGGCGGCGAGTTTGTGGAAGTAGTCGCGGGACTCGTCGTAGTTGGCGAGGTAGAAATCGTCTCCGGGTTTGTGGCCGAGGATGGACTCCGGAGTCGGTACGGACTGCGCGAAGGAAACACCTGCGCACACGAAAAGTGCGAGCTTGCGGAGCATTTTCCGCTAGGGTAGCACTGTGCCGGGATCCGGAAGGCAGGCCGGAGGCCTGCGCTACCGTGGCCGAGGACGGTTGGATCCAGAGGTCGGCCGGAGACGTGCGGTACCGGGAATCCTCTAGCGGGCGTTCTTCAGCCAGGTCTCGTAGATGAAGAGGTCTTTGTCGCGCTGCCATTGCTCTGGCGGCAGGGCGTTCAGGGCGTCGTGCGGGACGGCGGGGATGCCCGCGCCCAGCGCCATGGTGCCGCCTTCGCGGAGTTCGGTGGCGTACTGGCGGTCGATCGCGGCGCCGGTCTTCGCGGCCCAATCCGAGATGTGAGTTTCAGGCATGCGCGCGATGGCGCCGGCGGTCCAGTCGGGGAAGCGCAGGCGCTTCTCCAGCCACAGCGCGGCGGGCCTGGTGACGAAGTACGGGCGGTGTCCGCCGCCCTGGATCCAGGCGATGTCGAAGACCTGGTTCGCGCTGCCCAGGCGGGCGATCGTGCGGCGGCGCAGGTCGTCGAAGAAGCCCGCGCCCATGCGCGGGATGGAGACCACATCATCGGCGGTGCCGTTGATGACCAGAGTGCCGCCGCGCCGGGCGTGCAGGGCGTAGAGCGCCGCGCCGCGGTCGCCCAGGAACTTCATCGCCTGGTAGGGCAGCGCCTGGCACATCACCTTGGTGCTCGAATCCCAGTAGCCGCCGTCGCCATCGAGGTTGCCGCCCCCGGCGAGCACGCAGGCGTTGAGGCGGGTCTCCGCCGCGCACGCCAGTCCGAGCACGAAGGATCCCATCGAGTAGCCCATGGCGGCGAGGCGCGCCGGATCCACGTCCTTGCGCTGCGCCAGGTAGCTCACCGCCTGAATCACGTCGGTCATCATCAGCCCGCCCATGCGCCGCCCCATCTCGGGCGGATCCACCTTGCGGTCGTGCTGGCGGGTGCCGGACTTGCGCAGGGCGTTGCGCTCGCCTTCGCCGATGGGGTCGTAGGTCACCACCACCGCTCCGGCGCGCGCATAGAGGATGCCCGCGTAGTAGGCGTACCACGAGTATTTGTCGCCGCCGTGCCCGTTGACCACGATCAGCCCGGGCATGCGGCCCGCCGGCTTCGCCGCGGGACGGTAAACGATCGCGGGCACGCGCAGTCCGTAAGCGGTGGCGTAGCTGACGCGTTCGGCGATCACGCCCGGCGCGATCTCCTCCTGTCCGTAGGTCTCCACCGCGAGCGCGGGCAGCGGATCGGGCACGAACAGCGCGGCGCGGATTTGCCGCCTGAGGCCGGCGGCGTCGTTGGCGGCGGCATGGACCGCGATTGCCGTGAAAAGCAGGGATGCGAGTCGCAAAACCAGATCTCCCGCCGTAGCGTACAACGATTGGGAGTATACCGTCGCTCAAGCCGTTCCCGTCCTGTCCGATAAGAGACATGAGAATCCCGAAATCTATGCTCGCCGTACTCGGTATCGTGACCGTGTTTCTGGCTGTTTTCGGCGGATTTCTTCTGGAAAAGGGAAATCCCTGGGTGTTGTTTCAACCCGCCGAACTTCTGATCGTGGGCGGCGCCGCGCTGGGCATCGTGCTGGTGGCCAACCCTCCAGCGGTGATCCGCAGCATGATCCGCGGGGTGGCGGCCACGTTCCGCTCCGCGGGCCGCACCCGGGAAGTCTTCCTGGTCCACATGCGCATGCTGTACGAGGTCTTCATGTACTCACAGCGCGCCGGAATCATGCAGTTGGAAGAGGATGTGGACCGCCCCTCGGACAGCCGCCTGTTCACCAACTATCCCGCCTTTCTGGCCGACCGGCAGGCGTGCAACTTCGTTTGCGACTCGCTGCGCATGCTCGTGCTCGGCGTGACCACGCCCAACGAACTCGACCAGCTTCTGGACCTGGACATCGAAGTGCAGCGCCGCGGCCGCCACGAACCGGTGGGCGCGCTTTCCGCAGTGGCCGACGCGCTGCCCGGACTGGGCATCGTTGCGGCCGTGCTCGGCGTGGTGATCACGATGGGAGCCATCGGCGGCGCGCCGGAGACGGTTGGAGAAAAGGTCGCGGCGGCGCTGGTGGGCACGTTCCTCGGCATCCTGCTGTGCTACGGGGTGGTGGGGCCCATCGCGGCGCGCCTGGAACATCTGCATGAAACCGAGGCGCAGTTCTACCAGGTGCTGCGCGTGGCCATCGTGAGCTTCGCGCGCGGCGCCTCACCGATTCTGGCGGTGGAGTACGCGCGCCGCTCGATTCCCGAGGAACTGCGTCCCTCTTTCAGCGAAATGGAGATTTCGATCCGGCGCGAGGCCAAGGTGCCGAGCGTGGCCAAACCCGGCGAGCCGGAGGCATCGCATGCCGAATCCCAGCCCGCCTGAACACGCCGAAGCGCCGCCGCAGGTGCGCACGCGCCGCGTCTATTCGCGCCGCCACGGGGGCGCGTGGAAGGTGGCCTACGCGGATTTCGTCACCGCCCTGATGGCCCTGTTCATCGTCCTGTGGATGATGAACGCCAGTGCCAGCGTCAAGCGCAGCGTGGTGGGCTACTTCAAGGACCCCAAGGGCTACACCCGCACCCTGGGCGCCGGTCCGGGGCAGGCGGGCGAAGGCATCCTCGTGCATCACGACAACGTCGGCGGGCTGCAGGACCAGTTGCGCCAGGCCCTGCAGCGGGTCCCCGAATTCCAGAAATTGCGCGACAACGTCAAGTTCAGCGTCACCGGAGAGGGCCTGCGCATCGACCTGCTCGAAACCGAACAGGGGCTGTTTTTCGTGAGCGGAAGTCCGCAGCCGACCGTCTCCGGCGATCACCTGCTCCGTGCGCTGGCACTGGAACTCGCGGCCATGCCCAACCGCCTGATCATCGAAGGCCACACCGATGCGCGGCCCTTCCGCAACGCCACGCCGGAGAACGGATACAGCAACTGGGAACTGGCCGCGGACCGCGCCAACGCCGCCCGCCGCCTGCTGCACACCTATGGGGTCACTGCGTCGCAGGTCGCCGAAGTCCGCGGATTTGCCGACCAGCGCCCCTACAACGACAAGGATCCGGACGACCCGCGCAACCGCCGTGTCTCCGTGGTGGTGCGCTTCGCGCAGTAATGGCGGCCGGCACTATTTACAGTTTGAACAGTTCGCGCAGACGGCGCGTCTGCACGCGGCTAACCGGGATCTCGGTCTGCTTTTTATCGTCCATGCGTAGTTGGTAGCTGGATTTGAACCAGGGCACCACTTCCTTGATCCGGTTGATGTTCACCAGGTAGGAACGGTGCACGCGCCAGAACATTTCGCGGTCCAGGCTGGCCTGCAGATCTTCGATTGTGCGGTAATTCGACTGTCCTTCGAAATTCGTTGTGGCCAAAGTGATCAGGCCGTTATCGATGGTGGCGTAAATCACATCGTTGGCGTCCACGATCAGGTACCGGTTGTTGGCCCGGACCATCAACTTGGTGCGCGCCGCCACCGGGGCCTTGGCGGTGGGTGCGGGTTCGGGCACCTTGCGTTCCTGAACCGCCCGCCGCGCGCGCTCGATGGTCTCGCTCAACCGGGTCTTCTCCACCGGCTTGAGCAGGTAGTCCATGGCTTCCAGGCGGAAGGCTTCCACGGCGAACTGGTCGTAGGCGGTGACGAAGATGAAGTGCGGCAGGTCGATGTCCCGCTCGCGCAGGCGCCGGACCACACCCAGGCCGTCCAGCCCGGGCATATTGACGTCCAGGAAGACCACGTCCGGCTCCAGTTTCTGGATCAGGTCTACCGCTTCCAACCCGTTGGAACCCGTTGCAATTACATCGACTTCCGGGAAATCTCTGAGGAGGAAGGACAGCTCGTCACATGCCAGTTTTTCGTCGTCTACGACAACCGTCGTGAGGGTAGCCGTCGCGCGGTCACGCATGGAGTTGCTATTATAGCATTTCAACCTTTAAGGAGAAGGATTTGGCTACTAACGACGGTGTCCGGATTGCGCCCGCGGAAGGCAAACTCGGGGTGCTGGTCCCCGGTATGGGCGCGGTGACGACGACATTCATCGCCGGTCTCGAAGCAATCAAGCGTGGCTTGGGAAAACCGATCGGGTCGCTGACCCAACTCGGTACGATTCGTCTCGGTAAGCGTACGGAAGGGCGCAGTCCCGCGATCAAGGATTTTGTACCGCTGGCAGGCGTGGAAGATCTGGTCGTCGGGTGCTGGGACATTTATGAGGACAATGCCTACGAAGCCGCGGTCAAGGCGGGCGTGCTCGAAATGTCGCTGCTCGAGCAGTTGAAGGAACCGATGTCGGCGATCCAGCCGATGAAGGCGGTCTTCGATCAGAAGTTCGTCAAGCGCATCAACGGTCCCAATGTGAAGACCGGCGGAACGAAGATGGACTACGCCGAGATGGTCATGGACGACATCCGGCAGTTCAAGCAAAAGACCGGCGTCTCGCGCCTGGCCATGATCTGGTGCGGTTCCACCGAGGTTTACCACAATGCCGCTCCGGTGCATGCCACCCTCAAGGATTTCGAGTGCGGGCTAAAACAGGACGATCCGGAGATTTCGCCCAGCCAGATTTACGCCTACGCCGCGCTCAAGAGCGGGGTCTCCTACGCCAACGGCGCGCCGCACCTGACCACGGATACTCCGGCGCTGCTCGAGCTGGCGCGCAACATGAACCTGCCGGTTTCCGGCAAGGATTACAAGAGCGGACAGACCTTCATGAAGACCCTGGTGGCGCCCGGCCTCAAGTCGCGCCTGCTGGGTTTGAACGGCTGGTTCTCCACCAATATTCTGGGCAACCGGGACGGGGAAGTGCTGGACGATCCCGGCAGCTTCCGTTCCAAGGAAGTCAGCAAGAGCAGCGCGCTCGAGTACATCCTGCAGGGCAACCTGTATCCGGACCTGTACAAGGAGTTCTACCACAAGGTCCGCATCGAGTATTACCCGCCGCGCGGCGACGCCAAGGAAGGGTGGGACAACATCGATATCTTCGGGTGGCTGGGCTACCCGATGCAGATCAAGATCAACTTCCTGTGCCGCGATTCGATTCTCGCGGCGCCGCTGGTTCTGGACCTCGTGCTGTTCATGGACCTGGCGCAGCGCGCCGGCATGCGCGGCGTGCAGGAATGGCTGTCGTTCTACTTCAAGGCGCCGATGCACGCGCCCGAACTGTATCCCGAGCATGACATCTTCATCCAGTTGATGAAGCTGAAGAATACCTTGCGCTGGATGCGGGGCGAGGACCTGATCACGCACCTGGGGCTGGAATATTACGACTAGCCGCTGTATTGTGTCATTTAGACGCGGAGGCACGAAGTTGGATGGTTTTTCGCGCCGCCGCGTCTTATTGTCTGGGGAGCTCCTATGAAAGTGTTGGTAATCGGGGGAACTCTCTTCATCGGCAAGCAGTTGGTGGAGGAGTTGCTGAAGGAAGGGCACGAGGTTGCGATCCTGCATCGCAAGCCGAAACACGATTTCGGCCGCCGCGTGGAGAATCTCGTGGCGGACCGCAACGACGGCGACGCCGTGAAAGAGGCCCTGTCCGGACGCAGATTCGAAGTAGTCTACGATAACGCCTACGACTGGGAGCGCGGCACCACCGCGGCGCAGGTGGAAGCCTGCGTGCGCGCCGTGGGCGACCGTCTCTCGCGCTATATCTTCATGTCCAGCGTAGCCGCCTACGGCGACGGTCTGAACCACAAGGAAAGCGATCCGCTGGCGCCCGATTATCACCCCATACCCTATACCGCGCACAAAGCCACCGCCGAGCGCATGTTGTTCCGCATGCACGCGCAGAACGGACTTCCGGTGGTCACCTTCCGGCCGCCCTTCGTCTACGGTCCGCGCAATCCCTACTACAGGGAAGCTTTCTTCTGGGACCGCCTGCGCGCCGGACGTCCGGTGATCATCCCGGGCGACGGGCACCGCCTGATGCAGTTTGCGTATGTGAACGACCTGGTTACCGCCATGGTGCGCGCCGCCGAAGAGCCGCGCGCGGTCGGCGAGGCCTTCAACATCGGCGACCCCAAGCCGGTGACGCAGGTGGAACTGGTGGAGAAACTGGCCAAGGTGGCCAACGTGGAAGCCACGCTGGCGCGCGTCCCGCGGGACATCATCGCGCAGGCGGGCGGCAACGTTTTCACCGAGCCGCTCTACTTCGGCGAATACTACGACCTTCCGCCCATCACCGAGAACATCGGCAAGGTCACGCGCGTCTTCAAAATGAAGCTGACTCCGTTTGAGACGGCGCTGAAAGAGACCTATCGCTGGTACACGCGCAACCACAAGCCGCGCACGGCGGGTTTCGAGTTCGACGACAAACTGCTCACCCTGGCCCGTGCCGGCTCTCCGGCCAGCGTTTAGCCGCGGGCGCCGCCGCCGTCTCCTCAGTAGCCGAGAGGGGCGCTGCGCGCGCCCTCGAGTTCGAGCAGCCGCTGCTTGAGTTCCAGCCCCCCGCCGTAGCCGACGAGTTTGCCGCCCGCGCCGATCACGCGATGGCAGGGCACCACGATGGGTACCGGATTGGCGCCGTTGGCCGCGCCCACCGCGCGCACCGCGGCCGGCGCGCCGATGGCGGCGGCAACCTGCCGGTAACTGCGCGTCTCACCGTAGGGGATGCTCTGGAGTTGCCGCCACACCCGCTGCTGGAACGGGGTTCCCTGCATGTCCAGCGGAAGGTCGAAGCGCCGCAACGCGCCGGTGAAGTAGGCGCGCAGCTGCCGCGCGGTCTCCGCGATCAACGGATCGGCGCCGGTACGTTCCCCTTCGATCGGGCGCGCCGGAGGGAATTCGATGGACCGCAGTCCGGCCACCGATACCGCCACCCGCACCCGGAGTCCGTCCGCCACATCGACCTCGCTCCAGCGAAGCATGCTTCCAGTCTCCCACGGGCGGTTCCGGCCCATTCCGCCACCCCTCATCGGAGGGTCTTGTACCGTTTACGCACCTGTTATAATCAAACTACTTCTCCATTTATGCCTCTACAGCCTTTCGCACCGAATCGCGGCGCGGACAAGAAGATCTTTCTGCTTAAGCCGAGGGGATTCTGCGCCGGTGTCGTCAGGGCTATCGATGTGGTGAAGATCGCGCTCGATCTTTACGGCCCGCCGGTTTACGTCCGGAAGGAGATCGTCCACAACAAGCACGTGGTAGAGGAATTGCGCGCCGCCGGCGCGGTCTTCGTCGAGGAACTGGACGAAGTGCCCGAAGGCGCGCGCACCATCTACAGCGCCCACGGCGTGGCGCCCTCGGTCCGGGTTCAGGCCCGGGAGCGCAACCTGGAGGTGATCGACGCTACCTGTCCGCTGGTCACCAAGGTCCACCTGGAGGCGGTGCGCTTCGCGCGCGACGGCTACAGCATCGTTCTCATCGGACACAAGGATCACGACGAGGTGATCGGTACGCTGGGTGAAGTCCCCGAACGCAGTTTCCTGGTGGAGACCGTGGAGGACGTGGACAACCTGCGGCTGCCCGATCCCGCGCGCGTCCGTTACCTGACCCAGACCACGCTCAGCCTGGATGAGACCCGCGACATCATCGAGCGTCTCAAGCAGCGCTTCCCCCTGATCCAGGGGCCGCACTCGCAGGACATCTGCTACGCCACGGAGAACCGGCAGATGGCGGTGAAGGCGATCAGCGAATGCGTGGACCTGCTGCTGGTGGTCGGTTCGCAGAACAGCTCCAACTCCAAGCGCCTGGTGGAAGTCGGCGGCAACGCCGGCGTACGCTCGTTCCTGGTGAACGACCGCGGCGATATCGACCCCGCCTGGCTGGAAGGCGTGCGCAATGTTGGGGTCACTGCCGGCGCCAGCGCTCCCGAGCACCTGGTGCAGGAGCTGATGGAGTTTCTGCGCGACAGCGGCTTCAACGTGCTGGAAGAGATCGAACTGGTAGATGAGGACGTGCGTTTCTCGCTCCCATCCGAACTGGTGGTCACGATTCGATGAGCGCGCCCACGCAGGTCGGCAACACGCTGGAGACCGCCTCGAAGCAGGCCGGCCGCCTCGCCGCCGGCTGGCTCGCCTGCATGCAGGCCCGCGACGGGCATTGGTGCGCCGAACTGACCGCGGACACCACGCTGGAATCCGACTACATCCTGTTCCTTCTCTGGCTGGAGCCGCCGGTCGATGGAGTGTGGAACCCGCCCTCGCGCGCGCTGGTGGAGAAGGCCGCGCGCTCCATCCTGGCGCGCCAGAATCCCGACGGCGGCTTCAACATCTACCCGGGCGGTCCGAGCGAAGTCAGCGCCTGCGTGAAGGCCTACTTCGCGCTCAAACTGGCCGGCATCCCGGTGGACGACGCGCCGATGCGCCGCCTGCGCGAACGCATCCTCGCGCTGGGCGGCATTCAGGCGGCCAACAGCTACGTCAAGGTCAACCTCAGCCTCTTCAACCTCTATCCGCGCCAATACTGCCCCAGCATCGCGCCCGAAGTCGCGCTGCTCCCCTTCAACCTGCTCTACCAGATGTCGAGTTGGACCCGCGCCATCGTGATCTCGCTTTCGATCGTGCACGCGGCCAACCCCGGGGCGCCGGTCCCGGCGGGCTTCACCCTCGACGAACTCTGGCTGCCCGGAGTCAGCCCCGCCTTCCGCCGCGACGCGACCTTCACCTGGCACAACGCCTTCCTCACGGTGGACCGGCTGCTCAAATGGTGGGAGCGCACCGGGTCGCGCGCGATCCGCCGCCGCGCCATCGAGAAGGCCCGCGATTGGATGCTCGAACGCCTCGGCCACTCCGACGGCCTCGGCGCCATCTACCCGCCCATGATGTACTCCGTGATGGCGCTCGACGTCCTCGGTTACCCGAAGGACGATCCCGTGCGCGTGGCGGCCCTGCGCCAGTTCAACGACCTGATGGTGGACGATGGCGACCGCTTCTTCTTCCAACCGTGCTTCTCTCCGGTATGGGACACCGCCATCGCCGCCTACGCCATCGGACAGGCCGATCCCGAACATCCGAGCCTGGCCTCAGCGGTGGACTGGCTGCTCGCCAAGGAAGTCCGCCGCAAGGGCGATTGGAGCGTCAAGCGGCCCAACGTGGAACCCTCGGGCTGGGCCTTTGAGTATTCCAATGAGTTCTACCCCGACATCGACGACACCGCCATGTGCCTGCTGGCCTTGAGCGAAGCCCAGGGCACCGATCCGGCCGCGCAGCGCGCCACTATACGCCGCGCCATCAACTGGCTGGTGGCCATGCAGTCCCGCGACGGCGGATGGGCCGCCTTCGACGCCGACAACAACTGGGAATTTTTGAGCCAGGTGCCGTTCGCCGACCATAACGCCATGCTCGACCCCACCTGCGCCGACATCACCGGCCGGGCGCTCGAGGCGCTCTGCGCGCACGGCCTGACCCGCGCCAACCCCGCGGTGCGGCGCGGCGTCGAGTGGCTGATCCGGCACCAGGAAGCCGACGGAAGCTGGTACGGCCGCTGGGGCGTGGCCTACATCTACGGCACCTGTTTCGCCCTCCGCGGACTTGCCGCCGCCGGGGAAAGCGACCGCGAAGCCCACATCCTGCGCGCCGGCGAGTGGCTGCGCTCCATCCAGAATGCCGACGGCGGCTGGGGCGAAAGCTGCGCCAGCTACGATCGCGGCATCTTCACCCCCGGCCCCAGCACACCGTCACAAACCGCCTGGGCGATCCTCGGCCTCATCGCCGGCGGAGATGCCGCGAGTCTTAGCGTGCAGCACGGCATCGAATACTTGTTGGAAACGCAGCGGCCCGATGGCGGATGGGAAGAAACCCCGGCCACCGGCACCGGTTTCCCCAAGGTGTTCTACTTGAATTACCACATGTATAAGGATTATTTCCCGCTGCTCGCGCTCTCGGCTTTTGTGCGGAGCGGGGCGGACATTCTGTCTTCCCCCGTCAGCGAAAATCTGGTCCACAACCGCGTGAAGGATAACGAATGAGATTCCCGCTCTCGATGACCGCCGGCCTGGCCCGGTACATTATCAGGAATAAGATGCATCCGCGGCCGGAGTGGCAGAAGACGGTTGCCGCCCAGCCGGACGCATCCAACCCGTTCCGCATCCTTCCGCCCAAAACCGGGGAAAAGCGCAAGCCGCACCCCATGATCAACAAGCGCTTCCCGATCGTGCTCATGCTGGAACCGCTGCACGCCTGCAACCTCACCTGCACGGGCTGCGGCCGCATCCGCGAGTACGAGAACACCATCACGGAGCGCGTGCCGCTCGAAGAGTGCCTGGCGGCGGTGGACGAGTGCGGCGCGCCGATCGTTTCCATCTGCGGCGGCGAGCCGATGATGTACCCGCAGATCGGCGAACTCTGCAAGGGCATCCTCGAACGCGACCGCCAGATCTACCTCTGCACCAACGGCATGTTCATCAAGAAGCGCCTGGCCGAGTTCAAGCCCGACAAGCGCTTCTTCTTTAACGTCCACCTCGACGGCATGGAGAAGAATCACGATATCGCCGTGGAGCGCGAGGGTGTTTTCCGCGACGCGGTCGAAGGCATCAAGGCGGCCAAGGCGGCCGGTTTCCAGGTGTGCACCAACACCACGGTCTACAAGGAAACCGACATGCGCGAGATCGAGGAACTCTTCGAGTACCTGCGGCAGTTCGACGTGGACGGCCACCAGATCGCGCCGGCTTACGGCTACAGCGCCGTCAACGATCGCGAGATCTTCCTGACCAAGGAAGACATCCACGAAAAATTCAAGGATTTCCAGCGCATCGCCGACAAGTACAACGTCCGCCAGACGCCGATCTACATGGAGTTCCTGCGCGGCGAGCGCGAACTTCCCTGTACCGCGTGGGGCAATCCCACCTACAACGTCAAGGGCTGGAAAGGCCCCTGCTATCTCATCACCGACGGCCACTACAAGACCTTCGAGGACCTGATGACGCAGACCCAGTGGGAGAGCTACGGTCCGGGCAACGACCCGCGCTGCGAGCACTGCATGATGCACTGCGGCTTCGAGCCTTCGGCCGCCTACGGCATCAACGTCAGCCTGGCCGACAACATGAAGATGCTGTCGTGGATGCTCAAGTAGCGCCCGCCGGTCCGCGCGCCCGGCGCGGCGTATGAAACCCTCTCTCGTCACCGGAGCCAGCGGCTTCCTGGGCTGGCACGTCGCCCGTGTGCTCGCCGGGCGCGGCCACCGCGTCCGCGCGCTGGTTCGTCCGGGCAGCCGGGTGGATGGGCTCGAGGTCGAAACCGTCACCGGCGACCTGCGCGACGCCGCTTCGCTGGAGCGCGCCGTCGCGGGCTGCGGGCTCGTCTTCCACGTCGCAGCCGATTACCGGCTCTGGGCCAGGGACCCGGGCGAACTCTACCGTTCCAACGTGGAGGGCACCCGCAACCTGTTCGATGCCGCGCGCCGCGCCGGCGTCGAGCGGGTGGTTTACACCAGCACCGTGGGCTGCATCGGAATCCCCCACAACGGAATCGGCGATGAGACCACGCCGGTCTCGCTCGCGGACATGGCGGGGGATTACAAGCGGTCCAAGTTTCTCGCCGAGCAGGTCGCGTTGGAATTCGCGCGCGACGGTTTCCCGGTGGTGATCGTCAACCCCACGGCGCCCATCGGCGATCACGATGTGAAGCCCACCCCTACCGGGAAAATCGTTCTCGATTTCCTCAACGGCGACATGCCGGCGTTCATCGATACCGGGCTCAACGTGGTCGACGTGCGCGATACCGCGCTGGGCCACTGGCTGGCCTGCGAACACGGCCGCCCCGGCGAGCGCTACATCCTCGGCTCGGAGAATCTCACGCTCGCGCAGATCCTGCGGAAACTCGCGAAGATCACCGGACGCAAGGCGCCCACCATGCGTCTGCCCTACGCCGTGGCCTACTGCGCCGGCGCGTGCAGCACCGCGTGGGCCGGGGTCACCGGACGCCCGCCGCGTGTGCCGCTGGACGCGGTGAGGATGGCGAAGAAGAAAATGTGGGTCACCCACGAAAAGGCCGCGCGCGAACTCTCCTTCCAACCGGGACCCGCCGAACAGGCGCTTTCCCGCGCGGTGGAGTGGTTCCGGCAGCGGCAGCGACCGGCCGAATGACGAAGATCCTGATGGTGGCCGCAGCGTCGATGGAATTTCCCGGGATCCTGGCTCACGCGACCGGCGTGCGCCCGGCCGGCCTCGCCGTGGACTGGTCGCGCTTTGCCACGATAGGGGACAACGAATTCCTGCTCGCCGCCAACGGCGCCGGTGTCCGCCGCGCAGCCGCCGCCGTCGACGCCGCGCTCGCCGGCTTCCGCCCCGATGCCGTCGTCAGCACCGGTTTCTGCGGCGCGCTTTCCCCCGAACTCGCCATCGCCGATATCGTGGTGGGCGATTCCGTCGCAGCGGGCCCGCTCCGCTTTCCCGCGCTGCCGCCGCGCGCTTCCCGCCCGCACCGCACCGGCGCCGTGGCCAGCATCGACCACGTCGCCGGCACAGCCGCGGAAAAGCGCCAACTACACGCCGGTGGTGCCATCGCCGTGGAGATGGAGGCGGCGGGTGTGGCCGCGCGCGCCGCCGCCGCCGCGATCCCGTTCTACTGTATCCGCGCGGTGAGCGATCTCGCTGGCGAAGATATGGCGAACGACTTCAATAAGGCACTCCGCGAGGACGGCCACTTCGATACAATGGGAGTTTTGCTAGGTACATTACGGGCTCCACTGGTGCGTTTGCCCGAACTGTTTCGCCTGCGCCAGCGCTGTGCCCGTGCCGCGCGTGTACTGGGAGAATTTATTGCTGACTGCCGATTCTGAGCTGGGCGCGATTCCGAATACCATGCACGCCGCCGTCTACCGCGGAAAAAGCGTGGTGGCGGTGGAAGAAATCCCTACTCCCGGCATCGGACCCGGAGAGCTTCTGATCCGTGTCGAAGCCTGCGGGATTTGCCACACCGACCTTAAGAAAATCGAACACAACCTGCTTGAGCCGCCGCGCATTTACGGGCACGAGACTGCGGGTGTAGTGGCGGCGGTGGGCAGTGGCGTCACGAAGTTCCAGCCCGGCGACCGGGTAGTGGCGTTTCATCATATCCCCTGCCGGAAGTGCTTCTACTGCCAGCGTAAGATATACGCGCAGTGTCCCATATACAAGAAAGTTGGGATTACGGCGGGTTTCGAGCCGGCCGGCGGTGGGTTTGCCCAGTACGTCCGGGTGATGGATTGGATCGTGGAATCCGGCGTCGAGCGCATCCCCGATGGAGTCTCCTTTGAGCGCGCCACTCTGGTGGAACCGCTCAACACCTGCCTGAAGGCCGTGGTGCAGTGCGATCCCCAACCCGGGGATTTCGTGGTGGTGCTCGGCCAGGGACCCATCGGCCTGATGTTCACCATGCTGGTGCACCGTACCGGCGCGCGCCTCGCCGCCACCGATACGATCGATACCCGGCTCGAACTGGCGGGGCGCTGCGGCGCCGAATTCGCCTGGGACCCGCGCAAGGTGGATGTCGCCGCCGAAGTGAAGCGCCTCACCGAAGGCCGCGGCGCCGACCTCGTCATCGTCGCCGCCAGCGTGCCCGGCATCATCGATCAGGCGCTGGCCTGCTCGCGTCCCGGTTCCCGGCTCCTGCTTTTTGCCCAGACCTCCGCCGCGGAGCGGATCGAGGCCACCGGGGCGGACATTTGCGTAGGTGAACGCGTTCTTTTTGGGTGCTATAGTGCATCCATAGATTTACAGGCGGAATCGGCCCGGCTGGTTTTCGGCGGTGAGTTGCCGGTGGAGGAACTGATTTCTCATCGTCTGCCCTTGGTTAAAATCTGTTCAGGATTTGATTTGGCGTTGCATCCAGGACCTAAATCTTTGAAAATAATCGTTCAGCCACAGAGGTGGTCATAGTGAATAACCACATGATGGCTGCCGTGCTTTACGGCAAGGAGCACTTGCAGGTCGAGCCGGTAGCCATTCCTACTATTGGTACTGGTGACATTCTTGTGCGGGTGAAGGTGGCGCTCACATGCGGCACGGATGTGAAGGTCTTCCGGCGCGGCTATCATGCGCGCATGATCGTGCCGCCGGCGGTATTCGGTCATGAACTCGCCGGTGACGTGGTCGCGGCAGGCCCGGAAGTAACCAAATTCAAAATCGGACAACGCGTGGTGGCGGCCAATTCCGCACCCTGCGACCAGTGTTTCTTTTGTAAGCGCGGCCTGGAAAATCTCTGCGAGGATCTGCTCTTCAACAACGGAGCGTACGCGGAATATATCCGAATTCCGGCGCGGATCGTGGAGAAGAATACCTACATCGTCCCCGATGGCGTGGGTTACCAGGATGCCGCTCTCATCGAACCGCTGGCCTGTGTGGTGCGCGGCTTTGAGGAATCGGCTCCGCGCGCCGGCGACACCGTCTCCATTGTCGGACTCGGCCCCATCGGCCTGATGTTCGTGAAACTCGCCAAGCTTTACGGCTGCCGGGTGATCGCGGTCGGGCGCCGCAAGACCCAACTCGACCGCGCCGCCGCCCTCGGCGCCGATCATCTGATCGTGGGCGACGATAACGCCGATCCGGTCGCCCAGATCCGCGGCATGACCCACGGACGTGGCGTCGATGTCGCGATCGAGGCTGTGGGCAAGCCGCAGACCTGGCACTGGGCCGTCAACATGGTCCGGCGCGGCGGCACGGTCAACTTCTTCGGCGGCTGCCCCAACGACAGCAAGGTCAACCTCGATACCGCGCTCCTGCACTATTCGGAAATCACCTGCAAGGCCAGCTTCCACCACACGCCCACGTACATCCGCAAGGCGCTGGATCTGGTCTCGGCCGGGCACATCACGGCCGGCTTCTTCGTCAACAAAGAGGAACCGCTCACCAACCTGCTGGAGGTGATGCGCCACCTCATGAGCCACAACGGCCACCTGAAAACGGCGATCGTTCCTTAATGTCCGGCGTGGGCTCACCCGCGTTTCTCGCTCCGGCCGACTACGTCGCCTCTTCGGAGGCCATGGCTCGCGTCTTCACGGCGGAGGAGGGCTGCGTGTACACGCGCTGGCTCGCCACCCACCATTACGAGAACTTCCACGTTGTCACCGTCCTGTTGCCCAAGCGCCTCCACCAGGATTTCTACAACGTCTACGCCTACTGCCGGTGGGCCGACGATCTCGGCGACGAAATCGGCGATACCGCGCGCAGTCTCCAGCTTCTGGAGTGGTGGCGCGGCGAACTCGACGCCATGTACGCCGGACGCGCGACCCACCCGGTCTTCGCCGCGCTTGCTCCCACGGTGCGCCGCCACAACATTCCGCGCCGGCCCTTCAGCGACCTGATCGACGCCTTCATTCAGGACCAGACCGTCACCCGCTACCGGGATTGGGACGCGCTCTTCGGCTACTGCCGCAATTCCGCGAATCCGGTCGGGCGGCTGGTGCTGTACCTCTGCGGGTACGGCGACGCCGAGCGCCAGCGCCTCAGCGATGCCACCTGCACCGCGCTGCAACTGGCCAACTTCTGGCAGGACGTCACCGTCGACCTGGAAAAAGACCGCGTCTACATTCCGCTCGAGATCATGGAGCGCCACGGCTACACGCTCGACGAACTCTCCGCCCGCCGCTTCACCCCCGCGTTCCGCGAAACGATGCGCGAGATCGTCGCCCGGGCGCGCGAACTCTTCCTTGAAGGACTGCCGCTGGCCGGCATGGTGGACCGCCGCCTGGCGATCGACCTCGATCTCTTCAGCCGCGGCGGATTGCGCGTCCTCGAAAAAATTGAGGCCCAGGATTACGACGTGCTGCGCGCGCGTCCCAGAGTGGGCAAACTCGAGCGCGCCGGCCTGCTGTTGGGCTCGGTGGCGCGCAGGGCGTTCGCGCCGCGGGCGGCGTGATGACGGTCGAAGACTCCTACCGCTATTGCATCGGCGTGGCGCGCAGCCGCGCGAAGAACTTCTACTACTCCTTCATCCTGCTCAGCGAGCAGCAGCGCAAGGCCATGTGCGCGATCTACGCCTTCATGCGCTACTGCGACGATTTGAGCGACGAGCCCGGTGCCACCCGCGCCGCCATCGACCGCTGGCGCGCCGAACTGGAAGAGGCGCTGCAGGGCCGCTTCGGCGAGCATCCCGTGTGGCCCGCGTTCCACCACACCGTGCGCCGCTTCGGCATCCCCCACGACTACTTCCGGGAAATGATCGACGGCGTCACCAGCGATCTTGAACCACGCCGCTTCGAGACTTTCGACGAGCTCTACCGCTACTGCTACCAGGTGGCCAGCGTGGTCGGCATGACCATCATCCACGTCTTCGGCTTCGACACCCGCAGCGCCCTCCCGCTGGCCGAAAAGTGCGGCATCGCCTTCCAGTTGACCAACATCCTGCGCGACGTGCGCGAAGACGCCGAACGCGGCCGCATCTATTTCCCCATCGAAGACCTGCGGCGCTTCGGCGTGTCCGAAGACGATCTTTGCGCCGGCCACCGCACCCCGGAATTCCTCAAGCTGATGCGTTTCGAAGCCGGACGCGCGCGCGCACACTACACCGAGAGCGCGCCTCTGCTCGACCTCATTCACCCGCGCAGCCGTTCCAGCCTGTGGGCGCTGATCGCCATTTATTCGCGCCTGCTCGAGCGCATCGAAGCCGCCAATTACGACGTCTTCACGCGCCGCGTCCGCCTCACCCTCTTCGAAAAATCCTGGATCGTCCTGCGCGCCATGCTCGGCTCCCCCGGCGCTCCGGCGTAGCAGCCCGTGGTAATCATCCCGTGGGATCGCGCAGCCACGATTTGATCTGAGAGCGAGGCGAGAGGAAGAGTCGATGCGGGTTCACCTACGACGACGAACAACGAAGCTATCAGGCCAAATCCTGGCTGCCCAAAGGGTTGCGGCGGCGCCGGGCAATAGCTTTGTCGCAGCTCCTCTGAAATGTCCCGCATTGCTGTCGTCGCTTCTCCGCGCTCTTGCTCCGGCGGCGCTCGCAACGCGACCCACGCGATGATTACCACGGGCTGCTAGACCAATCAGTCTCCGATCAGAGTCATCTGCCGCGGATCCGGCCCCGCCGGCTTCGGCTTCTTCAGGTCATCGTGATTCGGATCGAAGCGCCGGATGAGTTCGTTCAGCTTCAGCGAGGCCTGCCAGATATCGTGGAGCAGGGCGCAGCGATGGCAGCCGCCGCGGATTCCGCCGGCGCCGTCCACCGCCGGGTTGTATCGCTTGTGGCG
>JAFDVU010000119.1 GCA_018268835.1 Acidobacteriota bacterium
TCGGGTGGGCTGCTGGGGCGCATGAACTTCGCGCTGCAGTTGGCGGACAATAAGGTGCCGGGCGTGAAGGTGGATCGGGCGAAGGCCGCGCGTCCGGACGATCCGGCGGCGGGCGTCGCGCTCGGCTCGCCGGCGTTTCAAAAACGGTAATCGGGAAGGTGAGAGCGATGAGAACCCGTCGTTTATTCCTGAAGGAATCCGCGCTGGCCATGGTGGGGGTGGGGAGCGCCCCCATGTGGCTGGAGCGCGCGTTGTATGCCAAGCAGTCCGCGGGCGCGCGCAAGAAGATCCTGGTGGCGATCTTCCAGCGGGGGGCCGCGGACGGACTCAACGTGGTGGTGCCGCACGGGGAGCCGGCGTACTACCGGCTGCGGCCGACGATCGCGATCGGGCGGCCGGCAACGGGCGCGGGGCGCGCGGAGGATGCGGCGATCGACCTGGACGGTTTCTTCGGGCTGCATCCGGCGCTGGCGCCGCTGAAGCCGCTGTGGGACGCCAGGCAGTTGGCGATTGTGGACGCGGCGGGATCGCCCGATCCCACGCGGTCGCATTTCGACGCGCAGGATTACATGGAGAGCGGCACGCCGGGCGTGAAGGTGACGGGCGACGGGTGGATGAATCGCGCGCTGCCGAAGGCGGAAGCCAGGCCCTCGCCGGTGCGGGCGGTGGCGCTGGGGGCGGTGCTGCCGCGGGCGATGCGCGGGGCGGAACCGGCGGTGGCCATGCAGAGCATTGACGCGTTCCAGGTGCGCAATCCGCAGGCCGCGAAGATGTTCCAGGAGATGTACACCGAGGTGCGGGATCCGATGATGCGGGCCACCGGCACGGACACGTTCGAAGCCGTGGCGCTGCTTCAATCGATCCAGCGACAGAGCTACACGCCTTCCGGCGGCGCCGAGTATCCGCGCGGTCCGTTCGGACAGAGCCTGCGGCAGATCGCGCAACTGATCAAGAGCGACGTCGGAGTGGAAATGGCGTTCGCCGATATCGGAGGATGGGACCACCACGTGAACGAGGTCGCGCAGCGGCCCGGCGACGGCATACTGGCCAACCGGCTGGCCGAGTTTGGCGGCGCGCTGGCCTCGTTCTGGCGGGACATGGGCGACCGCATGGAAGACGTGGTGGTGGTGACCATGAGCGAGTTCGGGCGCACGGCGAAGGAGAATGGCAATCGCGGCACGGATCACGGGCACGCCAACTGCATGTTCGCGATGGGCGGGGCGATCCGGGGCGGGAAGGTGTACGGCAAATGGCCGGGGCTGGAACAGGAGCAGTTGTACGAAGGCCGCGACCTGGCGCTGACTACGGACTTCCGCGACGTGCTGGGCGAGCTGGTGGCGCGGCACATGGGTAACCGGGACGTGCACGCGGTGTTCCCGGGCTACGCGCCTAAACCGGTCGGCCTGGTGTGAGGGCGGTGACGCGGCGTGGGCGCGCTATAATTCGAATCAGCGCCGTGCGGGCGTGGCGAAACTGGCAGACGCGCTGGATTTAGGTTCCAGTTCCCGCGAGGGAGTGTAGGTTCAAGTCCTATCGCCCGCACCACGAGCACACGATCCGCGGTTGGCGCCTCGCTCCGCGGGCCTTCTTCACTTCATCAAACCTTCCAGTTGCGCGATCGGGACGGCTCCTTCCTTCAGGGCCGCATCGTTGAATGTCTGCAGGTTGAAGGCGGTTCCGAGTTTCTGGCGGCGTTCGTCGCGGAGTTTTGTCCAGGCTTTCCAGCCCACATAGTAAGTCGGGAGCTGCGCGGAGGATAGCTTCGCGCGCTGGAGCTTGGCGGTGGCTTCTTCCTTTTCCTGGAAGGTCTGTTTGGTCATCAGGTCGAGGGCCTCCTGGTCGCTCATGCCGAGCATCTGGAGGCGGATGTCGAGGATGGTGTTGGCCAGGACGCGGAGTTCTTCCTTGGCGAAGGTGAGGGCGAGTTCGGGGGAATGGTCGAGGAAGCCAGCGTCGAGCATCGCCTGGGTGATGTACTGCGCCCAGCCTTCGATGTAGGGGCCGTTGCCGAAGATGGCGCGCAGCAGGCGGCGGATGGGGGGCTGGACGGCGTTGGCGAACTCAAACTGCACGTAGTGGCCGGGCATGGCCTCGTGGACGGTGAGCAGCTTGAGCTTGTAGAAATTGTACTCGCGGAGTTTGCTCTCCACACGCTCGGCGGGCCAGTCCGCGGGAATGGGGGTGACCCAGTAGAAGGCTCCCAATTGGGGTTCGAGCGCGGGGGCGGGATTGAAGCCGCCGACGGCGTAGATGCCGCGCATGAATTCCGGCGTGGGGATGACCTGGAGATTGGAAGCGGTGGGCAGGGTGAGGAGGTGTTTCTGACGCGCGAAGGCGCGGGCTTCGTCGAGGTCCTTGCGCGCGTCGTCCATGTAGGACTCCGGCGTGGAGTGGTTCTTTGCGATGCTGTCGAGCACTTCGCCGACGACGGTGTTGATGCGGTCCTCGGTGGAGAGAGCGGCGTGATCCTTGTGGGAGGGGAACAGTTCGGCGTGCAGGGGGAGCGCCAACTGGAGCATGTGGGTGCGCACGGCGACGAGCTGGCGTTCGGCGGCCTGCAGGACATCGTCGGCCTCGACGCCGGCGGCCATGGCGAGCCGGAACTTGGTGGAGTAGCGGTTGTTGAGGCGCCAGTCGGCCCCATTGCGCTGGGAGAGGTTCTCGCGCAGGTAGCGGTCGAACTTGTTCATGGCGTCGAGCGCGGGGCGCGCGGCACGGGCGTAGGCATCGTGCAGGTCGGTGGTGACCTGGGCGCGGATCTCCCGATCGACCAGGTTGATGTTGCCCTGGTTTTCCTGGATGGCAACCTGGGTCCAGACGTCGGGGGAGGAGGCCAGGTTGGTGGCGGCGGTATCGAGGAAGAGCGGGACCTTTTGCAGGCGGGCGATGATCTGGCGCAGGCGGTCGGTGCGCGGCGCGTAATCCAGCATCAGGGGGCTGAAGAGGGCGTTGCCCAGGATTTCGACGTACATCTGGGGCGCGTGCAGTTCGGGGTGCACGTCGTTGAGGTCGAGCTGGGCCAGGCCGATCTGGTTCTGAATGATGGCGTAGTCGGCCTTGTCCTCCGGGGAGAGCTGGGCGGCGTCGATCTCCTCCAGCCGGGACTTGCATTTGGCGTAGAACTGGCGCTGCTTCTCGAAAGCGGCCGGACTGACGTCGTCGAGCATGTTATCCAGTTGCATGCCGCGGTAGATGTGGAGTCCGGCGGCGGTGGCGGAGGAGGGCGAGGCGGAAAGTACGCCGTAGGCGAAGTCACTGCTCAGTTGCGTGAGTTTCTCGGAGGGGCTCTTACTGCAGCCTGGGGCCAGAATCAGGGCAAAAATGGCGGGTAGGGCCAGGAGACGAACGCATTTCGGCATCGACTCAAATTGTACAACCCGGCGCCGGCGAAAGCAGTCCGGGCAGTCGCTTAGCCGACGGTGGTGTCGAGGCGATGGCTGGGTGCGGGCGCGGGGGTGGAGGCCGGCTGCGTGCGATTGAGCAACTGGAGCTGGCGCAGTTCGCGCATCACCTGGGCGCGGCGTACGTAGGAGTGGTTGAGCATCACCTGCTCGGTGATGAGGCAGCCCCAGAGGAGTGCGACCGAAAGGGCGATTGCCGCGAGTCCCTGTCCAGTAATTTTTGCGATTGGCATCCGGCCGTTCCTCCGGCGCAAGATAGAGCAATCCGCCTGCCAGAGTGCACGGGCTTTGAAATCAATCGATTCGGCGGGCGGGGTCGTGCGGGGGTGACGACAGGGCGGCATTTGGTACACTCCGGCTCCGGCAGGGGCGGCGAAATGGCGCCTAATGGCAGCCGAGACAGCGGAAGTCGCGTCCGTGGCAGACCGTGCAAGTGGTCTTATCGAGCTTGAGGGTACCCGAGCTGTGGGCGCTCATGAATCCCTCTACATGATTGGCAGGCTTAAGGTTATCGCCCTTGGCGTGGCATTGCTCGCAACTGAACGGGTTGTCGATTTTGTTGTGGCAGACGATGCAATCCGCCATCTGGGGCAGGTTGGCGCGGGAGACCTGGGTGCTTTCTTCCATGCCGCGGTGGCAGGCTTCGCAGGGGTTGGTGCCGTTCAGGTGGCTCCGGATATCACCCGGGGGCTGTAGGTAGTTTCCCTTATCGATGGCGGCGGCGATGACGGGGGCGAGGTTGCCCATCTTGAGATGCTGCTGGTGGCTGAAATGAGCCACTCTGGTGGTAGGGGCACCAGGGATTTCGACGGTCTTGTGGCAGGGGAGGCAGACTTTGCGGTCGGGGAGCAGGTTGTCCGCGGGGGAGGTGCTGGTGGCAGCCAGTGAATGGCACGACTTACAGTCCGGGAGCAGCTTCAGATGCAACTGATGGGAGAAGGGCGCGGCAGAAGCCGCGCCCGCCAGGGTGAGTAACGCGAGGAACCGGATCATCCGTGGTAGGTAAGCCGCCAGACGCGGTTGTTGCCGTCCTCGGAGACGAGCAGGCTGCCGTCGGGGAGTTGCAGGATGGCCACGGGCCGTCCCCAGACGTCGGGCGAGTCGGGGCCGAGCATCCAGCCGGTGACGATGTCCTCGACGGGGCCGGACGGCTTGCCGTTCTGGAAGGGGACGAACACGATGGACTGGCCGACGCGCTTGGCGCGGTTCCAGGAGCCATGATAGGCGAGGAAGGCGCCGCCGCGGTAGTGGGCGGGGAACATTTTACCGGTGTAGAAGGTGAAGTCGAGGACGGCCACGTGGGAGCCGAGCAGGATGTCGCCGGGGATGGTCTTGGCGACCAGGTCGGGACGCTCGCCCTTGCGGCGGGGGTCCTCGTTGGGGCCGGAGTAGGCGTACGGCCAGCCGTAGAAGGCACCCTTCTGGATGTGGGTGAAGTAGTCGGGGACAAGGTCGTCGCCGAGCTCGTCACGCTCCTGAATGGCGGCCCAGAGGGTGTCGGTGCCGGGATACCAGTGGATGCCGATGGGGTTGCGGGTGCCGGCGGCGTAGATTTCCCAGCCGGTGCCGTCGGGCTTATAGGTGGAGATGGTGGCGCGGTGCGGATCCTCGCCGGCGTTGACGTTGGAGCCGGAGCCCTGGCCGACGAAGAGCTTCTTGCCGTCGCGGCTGAAGAGCAGCGAACGGGTCCAGTGGCCCATGCCCATTCCTTTGAGGGAGATGATCTCCTGGCCTTCGCCCGAGACGGTCTGGGTTTTGGTGTCGTACTTCCAGCGCTTGATGGACTCGGGTTCGCCGACGTACAGGTAGCCGTCGTGAATGGCGAGTCCGTAGGGGCGGATCAGGTTCTGGAGGACGGGACGGCGTTCCTTGCCGTTGAGCACGTAGACGACGCCGAGGGGTTCGCGGGCGCTGCCGCCGCTATCGGCGAGGAGGATCTCGTTGGACGGGCCGAGCAGCATGAAACGGGGCTGTTTGAAGCCCTCCTGCAGGATTTCCATGTGGAAGCCGGCGGGAGTCATGAGTTTGGCGTCGGCGGGCGGGGCGATCACGCGCGGCCGGTTGTTGACGGATTTGGTGGCGTAGGGGGCCGGGAGCGATTTTTGTTGCGCATAGAAGAGCGCGCTGCCTGCGACGAGGAGCGTGCTACCCAGCAGAATTCCTCTAAAGTGCATGGGATTTATGATGCCACGAAGTCCCGGTGGATTCCGGCCTGGGGGAGAAAAAAAGCGGGGCAGACGGTGAAGCCTGCCCCCTCGCTAGATTCTACAAAGATAGGAGTTTGCTTAACGCGCGGCCATCAGGGCGCGCAGGCGGCGGGCCCGTTCGGGGGCGCGGAGTTGGCGCAGGGCCTTGGCCTCGATCTGGCGGATGCGTTCGCGGGTGACATCGAACTCCTGGCCGATTTCTTCCAGGGTGTGTTCGCGTTCGCAGCCGATGCCGAAGCGCATGCGGATGACCTTTTCCTCTTTCGGGGAGAGGGTCTTGAGGATGCCGGCGGTCTCGTCGCGGACGTTGCCTTCGATGACGGCGTCCACCGGGGAGCCGACCCAGCGGTCCTCGATGAGGTCGCCGAGGGCGCTTTCGCCGTCGCGTCCGACCGGGGTCTCCAGGGAGACGGGGTCGCGGGAGATGGTCTTGAGCTTCTGGACCTTCTCCACCGGGATGTCCATCCGGCGTCCGATTTCTTCATTTGTCGGAGTTCGGCCGAGCTCTTTTTCTAGCTCGCGCGTGGCCCGCAGGAACTTGTTCATGCTTTCGTTCATGTGGACCGGGATGCGGATGGTGCGGGACTGATCGGCGATGGCGCGGGTGATGGCCTGGCGGATCCACCAGGTGGCGTAGGTGGAGAACTTGTAGCCGCGGCGGTATTCGAACTTGTCGGCGGCGCGCATGAGGCCGATATTGCCCTCCTGGATGAGGTCCAGGAGGTGAAGTCCGCGGTTGACGTACTTCTTGGCGACGCTGACCACGAGGCGCAGGTTGGCTTCGACCAGGTCTTTCTTGGCGCGTTCGGCCTCGGCTTCGCCGTGGCGGATGACGGTGAGGGAGTGTTTGAGGTCGGGCAGGGTGGCGCCGGCGATCTGCTCGCGCTTCTTGATTTCGCGCTTGAGCTCGCGGATGCGGATCTGCTGGGCGTCGTTCTTGCGGCCTTCCAGGCGCTTGATCTCGGCGTCGAGGTGGTTGATCTCGTCGACGGCGCGCTCGATTTCGCGAGAGAACTCTTTCCACTTGTTGAGCTTGAAGGGAGCGCGGCGGATCGCGAGAGAGAGTTCCACCTTGGCGCGGTTCAGTTTTCCGACGAGCCGCTTGCGCGGCTTTTTATTGGCTGCGGGGGTAGCCTCGACTTTGTCCTGGAGTTGCTGCATCTTCTTCTGCAGCAGGCCGATGTCGGCAAAATGCCGGGCGGCCTCGGAGCGCGCTTTGAGATCCGCCGGCGAGCCTTCCTCGACATCGCCGAGGTCCACGAAGCTTTCCAGTTCGAGGGTGCCCTTCTTGAGTTGTTCGGAAAGGTCCACCACCACGCCCTGTACCAGGGCTGAACGGCTGATGGCCTTCTGCATACGTAGTTTTCCGCGTTCCATGCGGCGGGCGAGATCGACTTCGCCCTCGCGCGTCAGAAGCGGTACGGCGCCCATCTCGCGCAGGTATACGCGGACGGGATCGTCGGTATAGATCGACTCTTCGACCTGTGGCGCCTGAAGGAAATCGTCGCCATGCGCGGCCTCGGGATCGAAAAACTTGGGTTCGTCCTCAAAAGCAAGGCCAAGCGCATCCGGGCTTTCGGTCAGGAATTGATCTTCAAACTGATCCACTTAAGACTCACCTCCCCCTCGGCACACCATGCCTTGCGCACGCATACCCGGGAAATGGATTTTTATTTGAATGTGCTTGATTCTGTTGGTCCGGCCCCAAGTGATGGGAAGCTCGAATGCATTCGGGGTTCGACTTTCGACTGATAATACCATCATTCCCCAACAAAGTTAAGCTCTATTTTTAAAGATGTCTTCTGTTCGTTAAGGTTACAAGGAATTTCGTGATTTCCGGAAGGGCTCTCCGGGAAGGTCCGGAAGTGGCTCCTTTGAGTCATATCGGCAGGAACAGGCGTACCGAATGACCCCGGATTTCAGGACAGCTTCTGGCGCATGAGCGTCTTGAGCTCATTGAAGAACGCCTGCTCGTCCTGAAAATCGCGGTAGACGCTGGCGAAGCGGACGTAGGCGATCTTGTCCAGATCCCGCAGGCTGTCCATCAGAAATTCTCCTATTGCCGTAGTAGAAATTTCCCGATCCGGCGAGTCGCTGACCTTGGACTCCACCCGGTTGACCAGTTCGCTGAGCCGCGCCATGCTCACCGGGCGCTTTTCGCAGGCTTTGAGGAGCCCGTTAAGGACTTTCTGGCGGTCGAACTTCTCCCTGCGGCCGTCCTTCTTGATGACCATGTAGGGCACTTCGTCGATGCGTTCGTAAGTCGTGTAGCGGCGGGCGCACTCCAGGCACTCGCGCCGGCGGCGAATGGCATCGCCTTCCTTGCTCTCCCGGCTATCTACTACCTTGTCATGTAAGTGATTGCAAAAAGGACACTTCATTCAGACGTAGCCTCCCGTCCGAGGCGTCGCAGGCTGTGCCAGTCCAAGCCTTCCTTCAAGCCCAGGAAAAGGCCTGCCGGCACAATCGCTACAAATGTAAGAATCCATAAAAGCAAAGCGAACGAGCTGGCCAGTTCAACGCGGACCCGAAACAGTTCGGTGAGCACGAGCACGCTCATCACCTGCATGCCGCCGCCCACTCCGGGGATCTGGATCACCGAGCCGAAAGAGATAAACCCCATCAATATCAATACATCGATCAGGCTCAGGTTGACCAGACCCTGGAAGCCGCGAGCCAGGCACCAGTAGCAGGCGCAGATCAGGATCCATTCGGCCAGGGAATAGAGGAAGACCGCGATCATGGCGCCGTCGCTGCGGGTGGAGCGCACGCCTTCGACCACGCTATCGAAGAAGTGCTCGATCCGGCGGTAGCGTTTTTCGGGCAAGTGGTGAAGGGCGGAGAGCACGCGGCGGCGGACGGGGTCGGCGAAGTGGCGCAGGCAGAGGAGGGTGACGAGCACGCCGAGGCCGGCCGCTCCGGCGGCGCGCCCGCCGGCGGCCAGGACCCAGGAGAGCTTCGCGCCGACCTGCATTCCGGAGCTGTGCACGCGGGTCAGGGCGAAGGCGAAGACGAGCAGGGCCATGAGCAGGTCGAAGAGGCGTTCCAGCGCCCAGGCGGCGAGTTGCGAGGAGAGGGGCACGCTCTCCTTGCGGGCGATCAGGTAGGGGCGGACGAACTCGCCGGGCCGGCCGAACAGGGTGATGGCGGTGAAGCCGACGACGGTGGCGGAGAGCAGGCGGGGGATGGAGGGTTGGGGTTTGAGCGGTTTGAGGAAGACGGCCCAGCGCAGGGCACGGCCGTAATAGGTGCCGAAGATGGGGATGAAAGACAGGCAGATCCAGCTCCAGCGCAGGCGCGTGAAGGTGCCCAGGGCCAGTTCCCAATCGAAGAGGCGGGCGGCGAGGCTGGTGGAGAACAGCCACGCCAGCAGGGCCGCGGCCGCGAGAGAGAGCGCGATCCACTGCAGGGTGATTCGCCGGATTCGAGTGCCTCCCCAGACAATTTGCCGCCCGGGTGCGCCGGTGCGGGCCAAAAGAGCTAGCATACAGGAAAAATTGAACCTATCATGAAAAAGCCTCGTTTCCTGAATTGACAGGAAGGATACGAAGGCGATGGCAAGCGCGACGCTGGCGATTGGAGGTTTCGGCAGAGCGGTCCGGAACGATTCCGCCCAGCCGGTCGCGGGTATCTCGGGGAGCCGCAATCTGCTAGAACGTGGTTTGAGCCAGGACCAAACCCTAGTTGGGCGATGCCTGGGCGGAGAAGAATCCGCCTGGGAGGAGCTGGTACGGGTCCACACCCGCCAGGTATACGGGCTGTGCTTCCGTTTCACGGGAAACGGGCAGGAAGCGCAGGATCTGACGCAGGAAGTGTTCCTGCGCGTGTTCCGCACGCTCAAGAGTTTTCGCAGCAACGAGGGTTCGTTCCATACGTGGCTGGCGCGCGTGACGCGTAACCTTTTAATCGACCATTATCGCCGGACACGGCAGGAGCGTGTGACGGACTCGATCGAGGACCAACTGCCGGTGCTCGAGGAAGAGGGGGCCGCGGCCAGTGTTCGTCCGGACTACCAGGTGGCGGGGCGCGAGGCCAGCGAGATTCTGCGGACGAATCTGCAGAAGCTGTCCCCGGACCTGAGGGAAGCGGTCATTTTGAGGGATCTGCAGGAATTGGAATACCGGGAGATCGCCCAGGTGCTGGACATCCCGGAGGGAACGGTTAAATCGAGAATCAACCGCGGGCGGGCCGAACTGGCGCGCCTGCTGCGAAAGCAGAAGCTGCTGGTATGACGTGCGCAGAGATTGAAATTCTGATCTGCGATTACGTGGACGGCACCCTCTCCGCCGAGGCGAAGGCGGAAGTGGAGCGCCATCTGGACGAGTGTCCGGGGTGTGCCGAACTGGCGCGCGATTCGGCGGCGGCGGTGGGCTTCATGGAGCGGGCGGCGGATGTGGAACCCCCGCCGGAGCTGATCACGAGAATTCTCTTCGACGCACCCTGGGCGAAGGCCAAACCCCGGCGGGCTGGATGGCTGGGATGGATGGGCCGCTGGATGAAGCCGATGGTGCAGCCCCGGTTCGTGATGGGCGCGGCGATGACCATTCTCTCCTTCTCCATGCTCTCGCGCTATGTGCCGATGCGGCAGATCAAGCCGGGGGACCTGAAGCCCTCGGCGATCTGGGCGACGCTGGACGATACCGCGCAGCGCGCCTGGGCGCGCACGGTGAAGTATTACGAAAACCTGAAAGTGGTTTACCAGATTCAAGCGCTGTTGCGGGAGTGGCAACAGCAGGAAGACGAGACGGCCCCGGCGTCCACGGCCCAACCCACAGTGGACGAGCGGAAGCTGCCCGTGAAAGGAAGTACGGCCGGTGGGGCTCCGAGTCCCACGCCACCGGCCGGATCGCGTTCCAGCGATCGATAAAGAGGAACGACGATGAACTGCGCCAATCATCCGGAAATACAGGCGACGGCCTTCTGCCGTGCGTGCGGCAAGCCACTGTGCGGCGAGTGCCGGCGCGATGGGTACGGGACCGTATACTGTGCCGAGCACCTGCCGGTTGCCGCGGCCCCGCCACCGGGCGCGGGCGCGGGTGCGCCTCCGCCCCCGCCCCCGCCGGCACCCAACCCCTACGACGCCGCCGTGCCGCCGCCGCGCGTGTACGCCGACGTTTCGCCGGGGATCGCGCTGGTCCTGGGCTTCATCCCCGGGGTGGGAGCGATCTACAACGGGCAATACTCCAAGGGCATCCTGCACGCGGTGATCTGGGGTGTGCTGATGTCGATCGCCGATTCGCACGAACTGCGCGGCGCGGGTCCGCTGATCGGCATCCTGATCGCGGCCTACTGGGCGTATATGGCCCTGGAGGCGTACCACACGGCCCGCAAACGGAGAGCCGGCGAACCGGTGGACGAGTATTCGAGCATCCTGAATCTGCGCAGCGGACGGGACCTGCCGATGGTGGCGATCGGACTGATCGTGCTGGGCGGATTGCTGCTGCTGCACACGTTGGACCTGCTCAACTTCGACCGGATCGCGCGCTTCTGGCCGGTGATTCTGATCGGCGCCGGGGTGTACCTGCTGTACGGGCGTTTTCGTGGGGAGGCGACCCATGAAGGCCAATGATGCAAGCTGGGTGAGCGCCATCCGCGGACCGATTACGCTGATCACGGTGGGCGTGCTGTTCGTGCTGAACAACTTCACCGGGGTCGGGTTCGACAAGACCTGGCCGGTATTGCTGATCGTGTTCGGCCTGCTCAGCCTGCTGCGGCGCAGCACGGCGCCGCAGCGGGTGCCGCCGGGGCCGGCGTTCCCGCCGCCGAACTACTCGTATAACCCGCCGCCCCCGCCGCCTCCGGCCCCGGGGACGTACTCGGGGAGCACGTATTCGCAGCCGGCGCCGCCGCGGGGCGGCTTCGGCAGCAGTGCCGCGCCAAAGCCGGAGACGGGTACGGGAAGCGCTCCGTCGGGAGAAGGCGTATGAGGCGATCATTTTCGGGGCCGCTGTTGCTGGTGGTGGTGGGCGGTCTGTTCCTGTGGCACAACCTGCATCCGGAAGCGCCGCTGTTCGACATGGTGGCGCGCTACTGGCCCTTCGTGCTGATTGCCTGGGGGCTGGTCCGGCTGGTCGAGGTATCGGTGTGGCGCGAGACGGGCGTGAGGCGCGGCTTCAGCGGCGGAGAGATCGTGCTGATCGTGCTGATCTGCCTGGCCGGGTCGGGTATCTGGGCGGCGCACGAGCACGCGCCGCGGTTCGTGATGGGAGGGCTGGAGTTCTGGGGGCAGCAATACGACTACCCGGTTTCGGCCAAGGCAGCGGCGGCGGGCGCCAAACGGATCGTGTTTGAAAATCCGCGGGGGTACATCAAAGTCACCGGCGCCGACGGGGGCGACGTGACCGTCAACGGGCACAAGACCATCCGCGCGTTCAACAAGGACGATGCCGACCGCAGCGACGCCGATTCGCCGGTGGAGATCATCCCGCAGGGCGACCGGCTGATGGTGCGCACCAACCAGGACCGCGTGCGCAGCAACATCCGGATCACTGACGACCTGGAGATCACGGTGCCGCGCGGCATGTCGGTAGAGAGCCGGAGCACGACGGGCGATCACGAGATCACCGACATCGGCGGCGACGTGGACATCAGCGTCGGGCGCGGCGATATCCGGCTGGTGCGCATCGGCGGTAACGTGCGCCTGGACGCGGGCCGCAGCGAGACGGTGCATCTGGCCGATGTGAAGGGACGGGTGGACGTGCAGGGCCGGGGTAACGACCTGGATATGGAGAATATCGCCGGGCAGGTGACCATCGGGGGCACGTACACGGGCACGCTGGATCTGAAGAACCTGGCGAAGCCGCTGCAATTCGGCGGATCACGCGGCACGGAGTTGAGCGCGCAGGCGGTGCCGGGGCGGATCACGATGGACCTGAGCGATTTCGACGGGCGGGACATCACCGGGCCGATGCGGCTGGTGACGCGCGCCCGCGACATCCGCGTGCAGCAGGTGACGCAGTCGCTGGAAGTACAAACGGAGCGCGGCGATATCGAACTGACGCCGGGGAAGACGCCGCTGCCGGCGATTGAAGCGCAGACCGGGTCGGGGAAAATTGACCTGTTCCTGCCGGAGAATGCGGCGTTCCGCCTGGAAGCGACGGCGCAGCGCGGGGAGGCGATCAACGACTACGGCGGGGCGATCCAGAAGGACACGCAGGGGCGGAGCGCGACGCTGGCCGCACGGGCGGGCGACGGTCCCCTCATCAAGCTGACCGCGCGGCAGGGGACGATCACGGTGGGCAAGCAAGGCGCGCCCGCGGCCGAGGATGCTCCCGATGCACCGGGGGCGAAGCAGATGAAGAAGATCAGCCCGAAGGAACTGAAGGACAGCGAAACGAAGATGTAGCGTGCCGGTGCCGGTGCCGCGTGATAGCATCCGCGTGACAGGAGGCCGGCATGGAAACGACTGACGCGGGGCGGCGGCGGATGCTGCGGGCGGCTGGAGGGATCCTGCTGCTCAAGCCCGGGACGGTGTTCGGCTACCAGGCGAACTCGAAGGTGGAGATCGGGCTGGTGGGTTGCGGCGGGCGCGGGAACTGGATCGCGCCGCTGTTTGTGGAGCACGCGGGCGCGCGCGTGGTGGCGGCGGCGGACGTGATCCGCGCGCGGCTGGAAACGACGCGCGACAAGCTGAAGGTGGACGCCGGGCGCGCCTATCACGGGCCGGACGCGCATCTCGAACTGGCGCACTCGAAGCTGGACGCGGTGGTGATCGAATCGCCGCCGTACTTTCATCCGGCGCATGCCTCGTCCGCGGTGGACGCCGGGCGGCACGTGTTCTGCGCCAAGCCGATCGCGGTGGACGTACCGGACACGCGCAACTTCCTGGCGGCGGGCGAACGGGCGCGCGCCAAGGGACTGAGCTTCTTCGTGGACTTCCAGAGCCGCGCGCGGCCCGTGTTCCGGGAATTGGTGGAGCGCATCGCGCGCGGCGATATCGGGCGGGTGGCGATGGCGCAGGTGTTCTACTACGCCAACCGCCCGTGGACCGACCGCTCGACGCCGGATATGGATGCCGGGCAGAAGCGCATCGTCAACTGGCTGGGTGACCGGGCGATCTCCGGCGACATCATCGTGGAGCAGAACATCCACGTGATCGACATGGCGAACTGGTACCTGGGCGGGCATCCGCTGAAGGCATCGGGCACGGGCGGGCGCGCGAACTGGGCGGGCACGAAGAGCGATTGGGGCGATTCGTGGGATCACTTCACGGTGAACTACTGGTATCCCGAAGGGGTGCACGCGAGCTTCAGCTCCCACCAGTTGAGCGGGCGTTTTTCCGACCTGTGCGTGCGCTGTTTCGGGGTGGGCGGCTGCGCCGATACGCATTACGGCGGGGCGGTGCGCATCCTGGCCGAGGACCGCGCGCGGGCTTGGAACGGCGCGGAGAAGGACGATACGTTCACGGGCGGATGCGTGGACAATATCAAGACGTTCATCGAGAGCGTGCGCGCGGGCAAGCCGGTGCATAACGCGGCGGTGGCGGCGGAGAGCAACCTGACGGCGATTCTGGGACGGATGGCGGCGTACCGCGGCGGGACGGTGACGTGGGAGGAGATGCAGGCATCCACCGAGAAGTATCAGGCGGAGCTGAAGCTGAATTGGTAGGGTGCGAGGCCGATTCGACCCGCGGGCCGGCCGGAAGGATCGGCCCTCAAAAAAAACAGGGCATGAGGCCCGCGGTACTTAGGCGGAGAGGGCTTTGACGCGCAGGTGGAGCTTGCTCTTGTAGCGGGCGGCGGTGTTCTTCTTGATCACGCCGAGCTTGGCGGAGCGGTCGATGATGGAGAAGGTCTTGGGGAGCAGGGTTGCGGCGGCGGCGGGGTCCTTGGATTGGAGGGCGCGGCGCATGGAGCGAATCTGGTGACGCAGGCGGCTCTTGCTCTGACGGTTGACTTCGGTGCGGCGTTCGGTTTGCCGCATGCGCTTGATCGCGGAATAAGTGTTGGCCATCTTGGGTGAATCGAATCCTTACAGAAAAGTCGGAATCTTATAGTAACGCAATTTGGGGCGGCTCGGCAACCCGCTTGAGCTGGCCGCAAGCGGCGAAGATATCGAGGCCGCGGGGTTTGCGGAGGAAGCAGGGGAGGCTGCGGCGGACGATTTGCTGAAAGGCGGCGACGCGTTCGGGGGCAGGGGTTTCGAAGGGGATTTCGGGGCCGGGGTTGAGGGCAATCAGGTTGACCTTGGCGTTCAAGTGAGCGAGGAGTTTGGCGACGCGCCGGGCGTCGGCGTCGGCATCGTTGACACCCTTGAGAAGCACATATTCGAAAGTCAGCTTCTCCCAGGGGCGCAGGGGGTAGGCTTTGCAGGCGGCGATGAGGTCGGCGAGGTGGTACTTGCGGGTGAGGGGCATGATCTCGCGGCGCTGTTCCTCGGTGGAGGCGTTGAGCGAGATGGCGAGCCTGGGGCGGACGGGTTCGCGGCCGAGTTCCTCGATTTTGGGGATGATGCCGGCGGTGGAGACGGTAATGCGGCGGGGGGAGAGGGCGAAGCCATCCGGGTCGAGGAGGATGCGGGTGGCTTTTACGACGTTGGGGAGGTTGAGGAGGGGTTCGCCCTGGCCCATGATGACGATATTGAGGCGGCCGCCGTCCTGGCGGAGGTGGTTATCGCGGACGACGACGAGGACCTGGCCGACGATTTCGCCGGCGGTGAGGCTGCGTTCGAGGCCGAGCAGGGCGGTCATGCAGAACTTGCAATCGACGGGGCAGCCGACCTGGCTGGAGATGCAGATGGTATCGCGCTCGCCCTCGGGCATGAGGACGGTCTCGACGGTTTTGCCGTCGTCGAGGCGGAGGAGGTAGCGGCGGGTGCCGTCGGCGGACTGGTAGCGGCGGGCGATTTCGGGAAGGCCGAGGGAGTGGCGGGCGGAGAGGTCCTGGCGGACCTGAGCGGGCAGGGTGGTGATGTGGACGAGGTCGGGGACGTGGCGGCGATAGAGCGCGTCGTAGACCTGGCGGGCGCGGTACTGGGGCTGATCGGGGCCGAGGGCCTCACGAAGGTCGTGGAGGTCCATGCCCACGAGGGGTTGGGACATCTAGATCCATCTTACCCGGGAGCGGGGGCGGAATGCAGAGGGGGCGGGCGTGCTACAACAAGGATAAAGGATTCTCCCTCACACGATGACATCGCCAAACAGCCCTCTACGGGACATCGAGATGACAACGCTGGCCAACGGGGTCCGCGTGATCACGGAAGCGATGCCGCACGTGCGTAGCGTGAGCGTAGGGATCTGGATCGGGTCGGGTTCGCGGCGGGAGACGACGGAACAGAACGGGATCTCGCACTTCATCGAGCACATGTTGTTCAAGGGGACGACGTCGCGTTCGGCGGAGGACATTGCACGCAGCGTGGACTCGATCGGAGGGAACCTGGACGCGTTCACCGCGAAGGAGCTGGTGTGTTTCAACACGAAGGTGCTGGATCAGCACCTCTCGCAGGCGTTCGAGGTGCTGGCGGACCTGGTGCTGCACCCGATGTTCCGGCCGGAGGACATCGAGAAGGAAAAGGGCGTCATTCTGGAAGAGATCAAGATGGAGGCGGACAGTCCGGACTACCTGGTGCACGAGATCTTCTCGTCGAACTTCTGGAAGGACCATCCGCTGGGGAAGCCGATTCTGGGGACGCCGCAGACGGTGCGGCGGTTCGACGACACGATGATCCGGGATTTTTACCGGAGCGTGTATGTGCCGTCAAACCTGGTGGTGACGGCGGCGGGGAACCTGACGCACGAGCGGCTGACGGGGCTGGTGCGGGAGCATTTCGAATCGCTGCCCCCGGGAGGGGGGCCGCCTCCGGAACAGGCGCCGAGCACGCACGCGCGGATCTCGCTGCGGAACAAGAAGTCGCTTGAGCAGGTGCATCTGTGCCTGGGGGTGCCGTCGTATCCGCTGCCGCACGCGGAGCGGTTCGCCTGCTACGTATTGAACACGCTGCTGGGCGGGGGGATGAGCTCACGGCTGTTTCAGAACATCCGGGAGCGGCAGGGGCTGGCGTATGCGGTGTTCAGCGAACTGAATCCTTACCGGGACACGGGGTGTCTGTCGATTTACGCGGGCACCAGCGCGGAATCGGCTCGCAAGGTGGTGGAGAGCATCACGCGGGAGTTCCGGCTGTTGAAGGAGCAGAGCGTGAGCGAGGAGGAGTTGCGGCGGGCGAAGGACCACCTGAAGGGCTCGCTGATGCTGGGGCTGGAATCGACGGCGAGCCGGATGTCGAATCTGGCGCGGCAGGAGATGTACTTCGGCAAGTTCTTCACGTTGGATGAACTTGTGGACAGCATCGAGGCGGTCACCGGGGAAGATGTGCAGCGGACGGCGCGAACATTCTTCGATTCCCGGCAGATTGCGCTGACGGTTTTGGGCAATCTGGAGAATCTGAAGATCGGGAGAGAGGACCTGACCTGCTGAAGGTACTGGAGGTACCGTCCTAGCCGCAGGGCGGATAGGGGCTCGAGGGGCGCTTCCGGAATCGTCTGACTTCCTGCGCGGCAAAGCGTTTTGAATGTGGATAGGGAATCTCCTGTTAACCCGTAAACGTATGTAGTTGCACGAGTACCAGCGATTGCGGCGGGGGGTCCAATAGTACTGAAATCATGGTGTGGAACCTCACGGGAACTTGCATTGAAAACCCCGCTAGCGTACTATTACGAGTGTTTCGTCAGTGGGGTGACGGATCCAGAAGTGGCCGTACGGACCAGAATTCCGTGCCTCGGAGGATCGCAGAGATGAACGTTGTTCGCAAGAATGGGGGCGTAGAGTGAAGCGGCTAGCGCAAATTGCACTTTTGTTGGGCGTCAGCGGAATGAGTGCCTACGCCTCGACGGTTTTATGCACCAGTTTTGGGGATGTCCTGAGTGCGGCGACCCTGCAGCAACTGGGCGCCTCAGGCTGCCAGTTCGGTGACAAGATTTTCTCGAATTTTACCTACGTGTACAAGTTGCAGGACGCAAGTGGCGCAACGTTCGCCGGCGACGCCGGTACACCGAACGTTACGGCGAACCAGGTTCGGGTCGTGTTCAGCAACCTGGGCGGAAACCCGTACATGCCGATCCTCAGCATCGTGAGCACGTGGCAGGTGAGCAACGGCAACTCGGGGGATATCACGCTGCAGTACGACGTGAATGCGCCGAGTTCGGTGCCGATGGTTCTTTCGTGGGTTTCGGCGACGGGACAGGTTTCGAATGTGAATCCGGGCGTCGATTACAACTCGTACATTTCGGTGGGTGACACCATTGACGCGGGCGGTCCAAAGAATCTCGGTATCGAACTGGATCCTCCGCTAACCACCAGCGGCCTGACAACGGTCACGCAGACGAACTCGATTGGCTACGCGCCGCAGACCCACATTCACTACATCAAAGATGTTTTCATCAGTTCGGGCAGCGGGGCGAATCAGGCGATTCTCTCGCAGGTCAACCAGGGGATTTATGAGACGCCCGAGCCGATGGTCAGCCTGACGGTGGGCGGCGGCTTCACTCTGCTGGGGTTACTTGGCGTGAGAAACCGCAAGAAGCAGGCAAAATGAACGGGCCAGGAAATGGGGGAAAGGGGAGGGCGTGGTGCAAGCGATGAAATCGACTATTCTGGGGACGCTGTTATTGCTGGGGCTCGGCACTTCTGGTGCGTGGGCTAGTCCACTCTGCACCGACCAGACGGCAGGCGGAGTCGGCGGGAGCACGCTGAATTACTACGTCGCTCTCGGCAGCGGCGGCTGCGTAATGAACGGTCTATTGTTTGGTAATTTCAGCTACTCGTACTCCATTTCCGGTGGAGGGACGGGCGCGAATCAGGCGGCGAGTGTGGTTTTGGTGTCGCCGAATTCCAGCACAGACTCATTTACATTCGGGGCCTCCTGGGTAGTGAATCACACGCAGACGGCGAGCCTCACCATGAGTTTCACGGTGAGCGCTCCCGGCGGATCGGTCAATTCGCTGTACAACTCCTTCACGGGTAGTGGAGGCGGCACCCTGAATGGCGGCCCGACCTATACTCCGGGGGCGAATTGCATCGGCGGGACATGCGCACCGGGTCCGACAGGCACGGTCTTTACGAACAACTCGACGACGATCGCAGGGACCAGCGGGCCGCTGCTGATTACCAATACCATTCAGATGAGCGCCAACGGTGCGGTCTCGGGAACCAACAGCTACCACGTGTCGGCGATTTTCGATCAGTTCGGGGCGACTTCCGTTCCTGAGCCGGCCACGTACGGCATGTTTGGGTTGGGCCTGGCAGGACTGGCGTTCCTGCGCCGGCGCAAGTAAGAGCGATCCACCGAAGAAAGACATAGACGCCGGAGCGGGTCACCCCTCTCCGGCGTTTCGTCATTTTGGGGACGTGCCAAGGGCAGGTCAGAACTGCGTTCGCCACACCAGGTACGCCAGCCCGAGCAGGAATCCCAGCCCGGCCTGAAACTCCTGATTCTTGCGGTACAGCGACCAGCGGAACGCCTGTCCACCAAGAGCCGGGCCCATCCGCGGCCAGAGCGCCGGCACGCGGTCCGCATACTCGGCGTACCCGGGAAAAATCTTGCGCAGGTGCTGCTCCTCGTTTTGAATGACCGGCAGGTAGACGAGGAGGAACACCGCGGCAAATAGGGCGGCGAGCCAAATGCTGCGCGCCGCGACGGCCAGACCCGCCGCGACCAGCAGGGTGCCCAGGTAGAGCGGATTGCGTGTGTAGCGATATGGTCCGCCAGTGGCGAGCTGCTGATTCTTCGCGAGACAACCGGCTGCCCAGGCGCGCAGGGCCAACCCCGCCAGCGAAACCGGCACGCCCCAGGCGAGCGCCAGCCAGGTCGGCTGCGAGAACCACGCGAACACGACCATGATCAGGAAGCCGCTGGGCACGCGCAAGCGCGCCACCAGGTCGGCGTAAGGTTTTGGGAAGGTAATCATTCAACAGTGCTGCTCACCTTGAACTGCGCCTTCAGGCTGGCGAACACCTGGTCCGGCGTGATGGCACGCATGCACGCCGCGATATCGGCGTCGCGCTTGTAGGTGGTCGCGGCGTCCGCGCTGCGCAGGACGCGCGGCGATCCTCCGTAAGGGCCGTTGCGAGCCGGATCGGTCGGCCCGAAGATGGCGACGCCGGGCTTGTTGAGGGCGGCGGCCAGGTGGAGGGGCCCGCTGTCGACGCCGACCACCGCCGCCGCGCGCCGGGTGGCGTGAATCAGTCCCGCGATGGAGGAACTGCGGTCGAACCCGCTGCCCGGGGGGCCGTCCAGCACGAGCGGGATGCCGAGTTCGCCGCGCAACCGCTCACCTAGCGCGCGATAGTGCTCCAGAGGCCATTGTTTCGCGCCCCAGCCGGCCAGCGGCGAGGCCAGCACGAAATCGCCGGCCGGCAATCCGCCCTCGTCACGGCCTTCGGGCAGGGGAAAGAGCTTCAGCGGATGCATCGCGCCTGCCGCGGCGGCCAGTTCCAGGTGCCGGTCCACCACGTGCGTGGCGCCCGCCTTCACTTTGTCCGAGTAGAAGATCCCAGCCGCCCACTCGCGAGCCTGCGATTGATGGTAGCCGTAGACGCGCTCGGCGCGGGCCACCGCTGCCGTCAGGGCGGATTTGATCAGCCCCTGAAAATCCACCGCCAGGTCGTAGCGCTCCGCGCGCAACACCTGCGCCGTTTCCACGAGCGCGCCGATCGATCCGCGCCGCAGTTCGACGATCCGGTCCACGAACGGATTGCCTTCGAGCAGCGGACGCCAGCGCGATTCGACGACCCAGGTCAGGTGGGCGCCCGCGAGACTGTGTTTGAGGGATGCCGCCGCCGGCAGCGTGTGCAGGATGTCGCCCATGGCGCCGAGCCGCACCACCAGAATGCGGCTGCTAGCGGGTTTGCCGGCGGTGTACATGATCGATCAGTTGCCGTACGCGTGCCGCGTCGCCGGCTTCCAGGCGCGCCACGGCGCGTGGAGCCAGGCGCGCGATGAGCGTCTCCACATCCCCTTCTCCGGCGATCACCACGTAGTCTAGCATGCGCAAAGCGGCGGCCATTTCGGCGCGCGCGGGCCGCGGCAGCAGTTCGCCGGGGCAGGGGAGCACCGCCGCGAGCACGGGCCTCGGCAGTTTGGCGAGTTCTCTCACGTGCGCCGCGTGCAGGGCGTCGAAGTAGCCCGCGGCCAGCGTCACGGTACCGCGCGGCAGGCTGAGCGCGGCCTCCATCGTCAGGATTTTGCTTCGTGTGTCCATGCAAGCAGTCGGTTGGCCTCTCCGGCGACGCGCTCGACGGCGACTCGTGTCATGCAGCGGTGATCGATCGGGCACTCGCGCAGCAGGCACGGGCTGCATTCGGTGTGCTCGCGCACCACGCGCGCCAGCGCCCCTGTCGGCCCGGTGGTGGTATCGTCGGTGGCGCCGAACACGGTCACGGTGGGCACGCCGAGCGCGCTGGCCACGTGCATGGCGCCGGAGTCGTTGGTCAGCATGAGGCAGCACGCCGCCGCCAGGTCGATGAACTCGCGCAGCGTGGTTTCCCCGGCGAGATTCCGCGCCCCGGCGCCCGCGCGCCGGATCATGCCGGCCACCTCCTCGCACAGCGGACGCTCGTCGCGGGAGCCGAACACCAGCACCGTTTTCCCGAGTCGAGCCGCCGTCTCCGCGAAGCGTTCCGGCAGCCATCGTTTCGCGTTGCCGTATGCCGCGCCCGGACTCACGCCGACAGCCGGTCCCGCGATTCCCAGTGCCGTCATGTGCGCCGCGCCCGCCGCGCGCGCTTCGGCGATGCCGTCGAGGCGGATCGCGTCGTCCGCCGGCAGCCGTTCGATCCACCCCGCGCGGCGCAGGAGTTCCAGATAGTAGAAGCGCTCGTGCCGCGGGATGTCGCCGGGCTCGGGCAGAGCGATGGCGCGGGTGAGCAGCACGCCGCGCCCGTCGCGCCGGTAGCCGATGCGCTCGGGAATCCCGGCGAGCCAGGCGATCAGCGCCGCGTCGAACGCGTTTTGCAGCAGGATGGCGGTATCGAACGCTTCGCCGCGCAATTGGGCAGCGAACGCGCGGCGCGCGGCAAGCCCCTTCTGCGCGGGATACGGAATCACGCGGTCGATCGCCCGCTCGCGCGCGTACAGGTCGGCCGCCCAGGGACGCGCGAGCACCGCGAGGTGCGCGTGCGGAACTACCGCGCGCACGGCCCGGATGGCGGGCAGCGACATCACCGCGTCGCCCAGCCAGTTCGTGGCGCGCACCAATACCCGCGACGTAGAGGATGGGTTGAAGGCCACTTCAGTTTCAGCATAGCAAGGGGCGCGCGCCATTCCTGCGCTTGAGGATCCGGTGTCCGACGACGATCCGGCCGCACGGGGCCATGGACACTTCTCGACTGAGAGGCATTCGAGCCGTCCTTCTCGTGATCGTTGTCGTTGTTCCCGGCTGAACTGGATTGCGAAGTCTCCGCTCGCGGAAATCGTCGTGTCGCGCCTATCAAGGTGGTGCGGTAAAACCGATTCATGTATCCTGAACTCACCGCGGGATAAAAGGAGGACCTATGCGTCTCGTGCTCGTTTTTTGTGCATTGACAGCCATTGGAGCGGCGGCCGATGAGCCCCTGCTGCTGCAAAAGCCAACCCTAAGCAAATCCCAGATCGTGTTCGCCTATGCGGGTGACCTCTGGAGCGTGTCGAGAGACGGGGGCTCCGCAGTTCGCCTGACTAGCGGAACCGGTACGGAGACCGACCCGTCATTTTCGCCCGACGGTTCGCTCATCGCCTTCACCGGCGAGTACGACGGCAATGTGGACGTCTTCGTCGTTCCCGCTTCCGGCGGCGTGCCGAAGAGACTCACATGGCACCCGTCGCCGGACCGCGTCCTGGGTTGGACGCCTGATGGCAAGCGGATCATCTTCAGTTCACCTCGGGCGGCGTATTCGCGCTTCGCGGAGATGTTCACCGTCCCTGCCGAGGGGGGCGTGGAAGAAAAACTGCCGCTCCCCACAGGATATGAGGCATCCATGTCGGCCGACGGCCAGTCCATCGCCTACGAGCCCATCGGAAAAGCCTTCGTGATGTGGAAGCGGTACCGCGGCGGCCAGACCGCGCGCATCTGGCTGGCCCGCCTGTCCGACAGCACCATCACTAAGGTCCCGCGCACGAATTCCAACGACTTCAACCCGATGTGGTCGGGAGAGCGCGTTTATTTCCTGTCCGACCGCAACGGCCCCGTGACGCTCTTTTCCTACGACGTGAAAGCCAAGGCGGTGCGGGAAGCGATCCCCAACCAGGGGCTCGATATCAAATCCGCCTCGCTCGGGCCGGATGCCATTGTCTACGAACAATTCGGCGGGATTTCCGTTTATGACCTGAAGTCCGGCAAGACCCGGCCGATTGCGATTCGTGTTCAGGGCGATTTCCCGGAACTACGTTCCAAACTGGTTGACGTGGGGCGCCGGCTGGCTTCGCCGGCAGTCTCTCCCACCGGCGTCCGCGCCCTGTTTACGGCCCGCGGCGAAATCATCTCAGTGCCGGCGGAGAAGGGCGATGCCCGGAACCTGACCAACACCCCGGGAGTGATGGAGCGCGAGCCGCAGTGGTCGCCTGACGGCAAGAGCATCGCGTATCTCTCGGATGAATCGGGCGAGTACGCCCTCCATATTCGCCCGCAGAGCGGCGCCGGCGAAGTGAAGAAGATCGCCTTGACCCCCGGTTTTTACCGCTCCCCGAGATACTCGCCGGACAGTAAGAAGATCGCCCTGGTAGACAGCTTCTCGCGGCTTTCGTTCGTGGACCTGGAGACCGCAAAACAGGTGGACGTGGCCCAGGACACCTACCAGATGCGCAACGGCGATATTGCGGGCTCCTGGTCCCCCGACAGCAAATGGCTGACGTTTTCGAAAGTGCTGCCCAACGAGTTGAGCGCCATCTTCCTCTATTCGCTCGCCGACGGCAAATCGACCCAGGTGACCGATGGCTTGAGCGACGCCACTAACCCGGTCTTCGATAAAGACGGCAAGTACCTCTACTTCACCGCGAGCACGAACTCCGGTGAAGCCCTGGCCTTGGATATTCACGCGGTGGGCCGCACCTCGACCAGTTCCGTTTACCTCGCTGTTCTGGACAAGACGCAGGACTCTCCCTTCGCTCCAGAGAGCGATGAAGAGAAGCCGGTTGACGAGAAGAAGCCCGACTCCACCAAACCGACCGACACTGC